>JAISWT010000173.1 GCA_031271005.1 Prevotellaceae bacterium
AAATTGAACTCCTGATTTCCAATAATTTACGATTTTCACATAAAAAATTCCAATCAAAAACCCTCTGTTTTTAACTAAAATTTAACATTTCGAGGTGGAAAAGCTGCAATGTGGGTTAATGGAATATTGTGCCCTCCCGCGTTGGCGGGACAAGTAGGGGCAAGGCATGCCTTGCCCCTACGTTGTGCCCTTTGCGGTAAAGAAACTTTGACTTTTGAGACAACCCCCATTGAAATCGTGTGCGCTTCGAATATGTGTTCGCTCCTTGTGCAACCTACCGTTTTGGCGGGATAAACTTTGTGCCCTTTGCGGTTAAATATTTTTGGCATATATACCGGAGATTTCGCTTTCAAATTCAAAATTAAAAATCGCTAACAACTTTATTATTAAGATTTTAGCGATTTTCTTTGCGGTATGGACGGGACTCGAACCCGCGACCCCGTGCGTGACAGGCACGTATTCTAACCAGCTGAACTACCACACCATTGCTGATTTGCGACCGCAAAGGTAATATATTTTGTTTAAACTACAAAATTTTTTCCAAAACTTTTTTATTTTTTTTTCTAAACGGCTTTTTGACACTTAAAAATACGTTTCTCTTGCCGTCTTCTCAAATTAAAATGGGATTTCCCAATCGTCTTCCAAAAATTTGTACCCAAACTCGGTCGGCGGGTTTAGATTTTCTTTTATCGTGCGCGGCGAAATCCATCTGACAAGGTTCAGGTAACTTCCTGCCTTGTCGTTTGTCCCTGATGCGCGTGCGCCGCCAAAGGGTTGCTGCCCAACAACCGCGCCTGTGGGCTTGTCGTTGATGTAAAAATTGCCTGCCGCAAAGCGTAACTCGTTAAATGCCAACATTGTAGCGTAACGGTCGTAACTAAAAATCGACCCCGTAAGCGCGTAGGGCGAAGTAGCATTGCAAATCTTCAAGGTCTCTTCGTAATCTGCGTCTTCGTACACAAAAATTGTAATTACAGGACCGAAAAGTTCTGTTACCATCGTTTCATAATCCGGTTTCTTAGCCACAATCACAGTCGGCTCAATGAAGTAACCTGTTGATTTATCGCACTTTCCGCCAAAGACAATTTCCGCGTCCGCGCTGTTTTTTGCATTTGAAATATATTTTTCGAGATTATCAAACGAATTTTCGTCAATCACGGCGTTCATAAAATTTGAGAAGTCGCGCACGTCGCCCATTCTTACTTCCGCAAGCATTTCGCCTGCAATGCTTTGCGTTTCTGCCCAGAGCGACTTCGGAATATACGCCCTGGACGCTGCCGAGCATTTTTGCCCCTGATATTCAAACGCCCCGCGAATGATGGCGGTTGCCAATTCGCGCGGTTTTGCCGTTTTGTGTGCAAAAATAAAATCTTTGCCGCCGGTTTCGCCTACAAGTTTCGGATAAGTTTTATATTTTGAAATATTGTCGCCTACGGTCTTCCAAAAACTTTGAAAAACAGCCGTAGAACCGGTAAAATGGATACCTGCAAAATCGGGGTGGTTCAGTACAACATTGCTGATAACAGAGCCTGCGCCCGGCAAAAAGTTGATAACACCATCGGGGATGCCTGCTTCCTGCAAAATCTTCATCGCGTAATAACTTGATAACAAAGATGTTGTTGCAGGTTTCCAAACCGTAACATTGCCCATCAGCGCAGGACTGACATTCAGATTTACTGCTATTGAAGTAAAATTGAACGGCGTAATTGCATATACAAAACCTTCTAACGGTCTGTATTCCACGCGATTAATGCAATCGGAAGAGGGTGAAAACGGCTGGTCGGAATATATTTGTGCAGCGTAGTAAGTGTTAAAGCGCAAAAAATCAATTGTTTCGCACGCCGAGTCAATCTCTGCCTGCATCGGATTTTTGCCCTGCCCAAGCATACAGGCTGCATTAATCACATATCGATATTTTGTAGCCATCAGTTCGGCGGCACGCAACATTATGCTGCAACGCTCCTCCCATGCAAGTTCCGACCACGCCCGATGCGCCGCCATAGCCGCTTCAATAGCCATCGCAACCTCGTGTGTGCCGCTCTTGTGATAGGTTGCCAGAACGTGAGAATGCTCAGTGGGCATCAGAACTGTACCTGTTTGACCTGTTTTGATTTCTTTGCCGCCAATAATCAGAGGAATCTCAACCTGCGTATTATACTGACGGTCAAGTTCTTGAGCAAGCAGTTTGCGCTCGTCTGATTTGGGTGCGTAACCCAAAACTCGCTCGTTCTTCGGCACAGGAAATTTAAAAAGTGAATTGTTCATATAGATTTGTGGTTTATTGGTTTCTTTTCGCTGAAAAAACTGTGCAAAGCAATTAGCAATTGAGAATGAAGGAATTAAGAAATGAAGGAATTAAGAAATTATATTCAATTACGAAACGTTTTCAATTTCTGAAAACTGAAAACTGAAAACTGAAAACTAATAACTAAACTCTAAACTCTAAAAACTAATTCTCTGCTCTCGCTGCTTAAAACGTTCAATTAAAATTTAGTCGTTTTGCGCGACTCGGCATAGCCAAAACGTTTATTTTTTTGCTTCCATACGCTTTGCGTAGCGGCTCATAAATTTGTCCACACGACCTGCGCTATCCACAAGTTTTTGTTTGCCCGTGTAAAAAGGATGCGAGGAACTCGAAATTTCGAGTTTTACCAATGGATATGTAACGCCGTCAATATCAACGGTTTCACGTGCGTTCACCGTAGAGCGCGAGATAAACGTGTCGCCATTGGACACATCTTTGAATGCCACAGGGCGATAATTTTCGGGGTGTATTCCGCTTTTCATTGTATATTTCTTTTTTCTGATTTTTTTGAAATTTTCGGACTGCAAAGGTACTGCTTTTTTGTGTGTTTCACAAAAAAAAATATCGTTTTTTTATATAAAATTTAAATGTAAACAGAGTAAAGTTTAAAAACACTTTAACCTTTGTGTGTCTCTCTGTGAAAGAATGTCTTTTTTTTACACAGAGTGACACAGAGATTTCACAGAGTGACACAGAGAAATTTACGAGTTTTCAGTTCTCGAAAAAATCTTTTATCTTTTATCTATATTCTATATTCTATATTCTATTGGAGTTCCGAAATTGATATTTTTTGAATGGTTATGTCATTATCCGTAACTGATTGACATTCGCCATTTGTTATAAGTTGTGCAAAATCAAAAAATCCTGACAATCTAACTTGCAGATTATCAGGATTTTCTATTTGCTCTCCCTCTTGGACTTGAACCAAGGACCCTCTGATTAACAGTCAGATGCTCTAACCGACTGAGCTAAGGAAGAATCAATAAAATTTAATCTATAATTTATCAAAAAACAATTTTCTCGTTTGAGGGTGCAAAGATAATACATTTTTTCAAAATAAAACAATACCTTTGTCGAAAAATTTCAAAAAAATTTCATGAAAAAAATAATTGGAATAGGTAACGCATTGACTGATATACTTATACAGATAGATGACGATACAATCTTAAAACAATTAAATCTACAAAAAGGCAGCATGCAATTGATTGATGCTCAAAAAATGGGCGAAATTTTACATCATTTGCAAAAATTTTCGGCGGCGATGGTAACCGGCGGTTCTGCCTCCAACGCCATCAACGGTATCGCCAAACTCGGCGGATGTGCCGGATTTCTGGGGAAAACAGGGAACGACAACGTGGGGCAGTTCTTTGAGAATGATATGGTTGCCAATGGGGTCAGCACGCACCTGCTACGCTCGGAAATCCCTTCGGGCCGTTGCCACGTGATGATTTCGCCCGACAGCGAGCGCACGATGGCTACCTTCCTGGGCGCTGCGGCAAATATGCGACCCGAAGATATTCACCCCGAAATATTTATGAATTATGATATTTTTCATGTTGAAGGCTATCTTGTTCAAAACCAAGAACTTATCCACAAAGCAGTTGCAATGGCAGCAGAAATGGGGCTGATTGTATCCATTGATTTAGCCAGTTTTAACGTTGTGGAAGCGAATCTTGAATTTTTGCACAAAATTGTGAAACAATATGTCAATATAGTGTTTGCCAACGAAGAGGAAGCATTCGCTTTTACACATCAGCCACCCGAAAGCGCGGTAGAATTGATAGCGCAAATGGCTGATATTGCGATAGTTAAGGTGGGAAAAGACGGCTCGTTTATCAAATCGGGCAAGCAAAGGCTGAAAGTTCAGTCGGTTGAGGCAAATGCAATTGACACCACCGGAGCGGGCGACCTCTACGCTGCGGGATTCCTGTTCGGGTTTGCAAATGATTATGAATTAGATGTTTGCGGCAAAATTGGAGCGCTCATTTCTGCTAAAATTGTAGAAAAAATTGGCGCGAAACTCGACGAAAACACATGGAAAGAAATAAAGGAAAGGCTAAATAGTTGTTAGTGGTTAGTGAATAGTGAATAGTGAATAGTGAATGACCCGTCCTGTGTTATTCATTAACCACTGACCACTAACAACTGACCACTAACCACTGACCACTAACAAAGCTCTCATCTTTTGTTTGCTTGGTTGCGAATCATTACAGCGAGTTCATATTTTTCGCAGGCAAGTGCGCGGTTCAGCAGTTTTGTCAGTTCGTCATTTGTAAGGCGCTGTAAATCATTCTCCTCTATCTGGTCCAGGTCATCCGGCAGTTGTCTGCGCTGTCTGTGCTGTCCGTGCTGTCCGCTTTCGTTTTCAACGGCAATTCCAACTATGTTCAAAATTTCGCGCCTGATAAAAATCGGCACATCGCAGCACACCGCAAGCGCTACCGCGTCGGAAGTCCGCGCATCGAGCACGATAATTTCGTTGTTGTAGCGCAGATGCAATTCGCTGTAAAACACGTCATTAACAATATCATAAATTACCGCTTTTTCAAGCGTTGCCCCCAAAGTTGTCAGCAAATTAGAGATAAGGTCGTATGTAAGCGGGCGTGCAGAAATTTTGTTGTTGAGTTTAAGTGATATCAACTGCGCTTCCGCGTTGCCGAGCATAACGGAAAAACGTCTGTTGCCATCTACCTCGCTTAAAACCAGAGCATAAGTCCCGGCAATTCGCTGATTATATATCAGCCCTACAATGCGTATTTTAATTTCATCATCCATAGAAGTTTTTTTGCGAAACAAAATTGCGAAAGAAAAAATCAAAAATAATACTTTTCAAACAGTTAATTTCTAATGTAATTTTCAATTCGCTATTAGCATTAATTATTAATACACAGACAAAAACGGACTGCATAAATTTGCGCCGCTGCTGCTTTGCAAAAGTAAGAAAATTTTTTATTACACGGAGATTTTTTTTGAAAACTATCTATTGTCTATTGTCTATTGTCTATGTTCTATGTTCTATGTTCTATGTTCTATTCAACCTCTCCAGAGCGCGGTCTTCTTTGCGTGTCATTTCGGTTTGTTCGGATTCTGTTTTGTCGTTTTGTCCTGTAAGATGTAGCAGCCCGTGGATAATTACACGGTCCAATTCGTTGATAAAAAGAGTGTTATACTTTTCGGAATTACTTTTCACAGTTTCTATACTGATGTAAATATCTCCTGAAACGCTTGCCCGGGCGCTGTAGTCAAAGGTGATAATATCTGTAAAATAATTGTGTTTAAGATATTGATTATTAATACTTAAAATCAGTTTATCGGAACAGAAGATGTAGTTTACTGTTCCAATTTTTTTGCCATATTCGGCAGCCGTGCGTTGTAGCCACAATGCAATTTGCTTTTGATTATCTAATTGAAAATCAATGTCTTCTGCTGTAAAATTTATCATGTTAAAACTTTTGACTATATTTTATAAAAGTTTATTATTTTCAAATGTTGTTATTTTTTAATTATTTGATATTCAATATTTTACAAAATAATCATCTCCTTGTGTGTGTCTAATCCTTTTTTATGCTCATGGGGGTTTCAAATGTTGTTATTGCTGTTTTTTTTCAGCCAAAGAATAGAAATGCCATCGCAATCGCAACAGTAATTCCTGCCACATCAGCAAGCAGCATCGCGCCAATGGTGTATCTCGTATTTTTCACTCCCACTGCTCCAAAGTACACTGCTATAACGTAGAATGTAGTGTCGCTGCTGCCCTGCAAAATAGCCGAGAGCCTTGCCGGAAAGGAATCGACTCCAAAAGTAGTGATTGCATCAACCATCATTCCACGTGCAGCCGAGCCGGAGAAGGGTTTTATCAAGGCGGTTGGCAGTCCGTCAACAAAGCGCGTGTCGGCGCCTGCAAATTCGGTACAATATTTTATGCCGTTAATTATCGTGTCGAACACGCCCGAAGTGCGCAAAAGCGAAATCGCAACAAGCATTCCCACAAGATACGGAATAATGCGTACGCAGACATAGAAGCCGTCTTTTGCGCCTTCAATAAAACTGTCGAAAACGTTGATTTTTTTATAGATGCCGCCAATAACTGTTGCAAAAAATATAAGCAGAATTAAACCGTTGCTAATTAATTTATTTGTTGTGTCCAGTTCCGCGCTGTCCATTTTCACCAGAAGCCACACCAGCGCACCGATAATTGCCGAAGCCCCTCCTATAAAAGCAATGACAGCAGGTTGCAACAGGTTGATTCTCTGCTTGATAGAAACGATTAGCATTGCCGCCATCGTAGCGCTGAAAGTGGCTATCAATGTCGGCAAAAAGATTTCGGTAGGGTTAGCCGAATGTTGTGCCGCGCGAATAGCGATTATTGAAACGGGTATTAAAGTCAGTCCGCTTGCATGCAGGCACAGAAACATCACCTGTGCGTTGCTGGCGCGTGTTTTATTTGGGTTCAGTTGCTGCAAACTGTCCATCGCTCGCAGTCCGAAAGGCGTAGCGGCGTTGTCCAAGCCTAACATATTTGCCGCAAAATTCAGCGTCATCAGTCCAAAGGCGGGATGGTTTTTCGGCACTTCGGGGAAAAGTTTGGACAGGAAGGGCTGTATCAGTCGGCTCAGCAGGCGGATACCCCCCGCTTTTTCGGCAATGCCCATGAAGCCCATGAACAATGTCATTATGCCTATCAAGCCCAACGAAATTTCGACAGCGGTTTTGGCAGCGCCAATAATTCCGTCCGAGCGTTGAACGCGGAAAATTTGCACGGCATTGGGCGCAATCTTTTTGTAAAAAATATTATTCTGCTCTGCAATGTTTTTCTGCGCAAACTGCGGTTGAATTTCGGTCGGAATTTCTGCAAAATCCACGACTTTTACAGGTATCGTGTCGCCGCTTTGGCCCACAACAAGGTCGTTGAAAATGGTGCGGTAATTTTCATCGGCAACAAACCTTACACCTGCAACTATCACAGCCACAACAACAAACGCAGACCAGAGACGACTTAAAACCACTTTTTATTCTGAATTTATGAGTTTATTACTTTTTGATTTGTTTTTGGGGAGTGCAAAGTTAGCATAAAATATCCAATAAATTCAGTTGCCGACAAGTATTTTTAGGCGCAAAAGCACGAAAGGGGCGAAACATATAGCAATTAAGAAATTGATTTTTAGTGAATAATTAATAGTGAATAGTGAATAGTGAATAGTGAATAGTGAATAGTGAATAGTGAATAGTGAATAGTGAATAATTAATTATTAATTATTCACTATTCACTATTAATTGCCTTAATTTGTCTTTATTGTTCCGCTTTGGCGGGACAAGTCTTACTCTTTATTCTAAAAATCAATCCGTGTAGTTCCGTGAATTGGAAATCAGCGTTATCTAAATCATGGCAAAAAAGAAATTCTAAAAATTATGTAAACGGAAAAATAATTTCAATTATGTATTTATCTGACAACAGAATTTAGTCAGAAAATTCCATTAGATAAGCCTTTATAAATGCATCTATATCTCCGTCCATCACAGCCTGCACATTCGAGGTCTGGCAGTTTGTGCGGTGGTCTTTCACGCGGCGGTCGTCAAATACATAACTTCTGATTTGGCTGCCCCATTCGATTTTCTTTTTTCCGGCTTCAACTTTTGCGGTTTCGGCGCGGCGTTTTTCTATTTCGAGTTCGTACAGTTGCGATTTCAGGAGGCGCAGGGCATTGTCTTTGTTGCCAAACTGCGACCTGCTTTCTGTGTTTTCAATTGTAATCTCGTCAGGGGTATTTGTAACCGGGTTCGTGAATTTGTAGTGCAGTCGCACGCCCGTTTCCACCTTGTTCACGTTCTGTCCGCCTGCACCTGACGAGCGGAAAGTGTCCCAACTCAAATTTGCGGGATTGATTTCAATCTCAATGGAATCGTCAATAAGCGGCGCTACAAAAACCGATGCAAATGAGGTCATTCGCTTGCCCTGTGCATTGTATGGCGACACTCGCACCAGACGGTGTACTCCGTTTTCGGATTTGAGATAGCCATAAGCCTTATCGCCCTCTATTTGCATGGTAACTGTCTTGATACCGGCATCATCGCCCGGCTGATAGTTGGTTATTTCGCACTTGTATCCTTGCCTTTCGCACCATCGCTGGTACATTCTCATCAGCATTTCTGCCCAATCTTGTGCTTCGGTGCCGCCCGCGCCCGCAACAATTTTTATCACTGCGTCCATCAGGTCTTCTTCTTTGGAAAGCATGTTTTTCATCTCCAAGTTTTCCACTAAGGTTTGCGTGCGGACGTAAATTTGGTCAACTTCGTCTTCGCTAACAGCATCTTCGCGGTAGAAATCAATTGCCAGACGCAACTCTTCGCAGGCGGCAGCGACCTGATTATATCCTTCGACCCAATTTTTGAGGGTTTTCACTTTTCGCATCTGTGCTTCGGCGCTCTTCGCGTCTTCCCAAAAGTCGGGCGCTTGTGTGCGAATTTCTTCTTCCTGTAACTGTATCATCTTTTGGTCGACGTCAAAGATACCTCCCCAACGCATCGCGGCGTTCCAGCAGGTCTTTAAACTGGTCTGTAGTAATCATTTTGTAAAAAAAATTAAATTAAAAATTACGAAAGCACAAAAGTAGTATTTTTTTTCAAAACACTATTGCCGACACAAGCAAAATGTTTGTGTCGGCAGGGTAGGGTCGGCAGGTTTTCGGGTTGCGTATAGAATGGGACATCTCATTGTTCGGATTTTTTTTCCCACACGTGCCATGCGGGTATCCGATGTCCCCACCATAATTGGCGCGAGATGCACCAGTCTTTGATGTTGGTCATCCAGTGCCTGTATGTGTTTTTGAATTTTTCGGGGAAAAATCTTATCGTATCGCTTTCTACTGCGTTGAGCGCCGGTGTAGCCAGTTCGCTCATCTTTAAGAACCATTGCGTTGAGAGTTTCGGTTCTATTGGTACGTCAGTACGTTCCGAGAAGCCTACCTTATTAGTGTATGCTTCTGTTTTTTCGAGCAGGTTTGCTGCCTGAAGGTCTTTTTCTATCTGCCGGCGCGCGTCAAACCTGTCCATTCCTGCATATTGTTCGCCTCTGGCGTTGAGCGTGCCATTGTCATTGAAGATGTCAATAGTTTCAAGTCCGTGTTTTTCGCCGAGCATATAGTCGTTAATGTCGTGTGCGGGGGTTACTTTGAGGCACCCTGTACCAAATTCCATGTCAACATATTCGTCTTCGATGACAGGTATTTCGCGCTTTGTCAGTGGGACAATCACTTTTTTGCCTTTTAGCCACGCGGTTTTTGGGTTGTTTGGATTGATGCACATTGCAGTGTCTCCAAAAATGGTTTCGGGACGGGTGGTGGCTACAACGGCAAATTCCGCGCCCTCATTGGCGATATATTCCCGCGTGTTAGCAACGGCTTTATCTGCAATCAGGCTTGCCAATGCGCTGATTGTTTCCAATTCTTCTTTGGAAAAATCGCCTGATAATTGATTCCTAAATTCTGTTATATTCATTTTTTTTATAATTAATAATTAATAATAAAAAATTATTAATTAACAATTTATAATTAATAATTAAATTTTAAATTTAAATTTGACACAAATATTTTTTTAAAAAATCATTACAATAGCAATAATCACAAACAGCAGCAACCCCAAAAGTTTTAAAAACATTTTGAAAGTGGCAGTTTTGCTGATTGCAACTGATACTGTACCTCTGTTTAACAGTGTTATTTCCTCTGTTTGCTCTTTTGAAGGACTTTTTCCGTATTTATTAGGGCTGTTTTGTCCCACTACGAAAAGCAAAAACAGAAAAAAGAATGGTATTAACTGATAAAATCCATTTACGCCCAAATCGTGGCACCGTTCAGATGATTTAAAAATGAGAATGACAAATGGAGAGAACATCAAAAATCCCAAAATAGCCATAGAATATTTTTCTTTGCTGATAAATTCGGGCAAATGAAAATCAGGAAACAGCATCTGAAAAGTTATCAGCAGAACAGTATACGCCATTCCTGCTACGAAGAAGAACGTGTATGTTTTCCGCTCAATTCTACCGTCTTTTGAAAACAGGGGGGCGTCAAACATGTCAAAAATCATAATTTTAAACGCTTGGTTCGTGTCGCGCACAACTTTTAAAGGTTTTTTAATATAAGTGTAATTCTTCAAAACCTGTTCTTTTTTTTCCGACTGCAAAGTTAGCATTAAATCCTCAATTACACACAAACGGATAAAGGCGTTTTGCAAAATTTTTCAGACGGAGAAAAAAAAGCACATAGTCGCTGTCTGCTTCACACAATTAACCTGTGAACTTTCACGCCGAATAGCAGTCGTTTTTTTACTGTTAATAATTGTAATAATATATATATCTTTTATAAATTTGAATTAGAGAATAAGAAATAGACGTTTGCAAAGAAAAGCAGTCAGCAACTGACTAAATACAGTTGTTTTAACATAAAATAAGTAATAAAAATAGCATTTTATATAATTTTGTGTTATTTTTATATAATATAAAAATAATAAATTTCGGGTTTTAGAAAAAAAATTTACTTAAAAATAATTAATTTTTTGATTTGAAACAATATTTTGGCTCAATTTTCGCTGTATATAATATAAAGTCTTATTTTTCAATAAAACGATAACGAAATGTCAGATGGCGTTTTCTAATTTTCAATAAATATGAAACGGAGTACATTAATTCTTCTTGTCTTTGGGATGGTGTCAAGTTTCATCGGTTTGGTGATACTTCAGGTGCGCTACGTTACTACCAATGCCCAAATGATAGGTGAGCAGTTCAGCGAGAACGTGCAGTACGCGCTTTCGCAGACCGTTTCGCTTATTGAAGAGAACGAGGCTCTGGAGTTTCTCTCGCAAGCCCTGGAAAACGAAGATTACAACCCGAATAAAAAGATTTTGGCTTTTATATATCCCGAAAATTACGTGTCGCTAACAAACGTTGACACCAATAGTATCGGTGTTAATCCTGCTCGCCCCACAATCCGCCTGTCCACAGGGCATGGCAAAGCAACGATAGAGGAGACTTCGCGATATTTGCAGGAACTGTTTCAGGAGAATTTTGCCCGCCGCAAAACTATTCTCGACCAGGCAGTTTTTCGCTGGATGCGGCAGTCGGAAGGGCGTACAATAGAGCAGCGCATTGATTTTGAAGATGTTGAAAACATCTTACGCACTCTGTTTGAAAGCAAGGGAATTACTCAACCCTACTATGTATACATTGCCGGCAATTCGGGCAATATGATTTACAAGTCGGAAGACGCGCAGCCTCTGACCTACAGGCAGGCAACTCAGGCAACTTATAAGCAGCAGTTTTTTCCGCTCGAAAACACGAAGAACCCGGTATTCCTGAAAGTTGTATTCCCCGAAAAGCAAAATTTCATTCTTCAGTCAATGAATTTGCTGCTACCGTCCGTTGGACTTATGTTGCTGATTCTAATCATTTTTGTTGTTGCAATAATAATAATTTTGCGCCAGAAGCAACTCGAAATAATGAAAACCGATTTTATAAATAATATGACTCACGAGTTTAAGACCCCTATATCGTCCGTTTCTCTGGCTGCTCAAATGCTCAAAGACGCATCTGTGGGCAAATCGCCCGAAATGATGAAACATATTGCTACCGTGATTGGCGATGAAACTAAAAGACTCGGTTTTCAGGTAGATAAAGTGCTGCAAATGGCAATGTTTGAAAAGGAAAATTCAACTCTTAAACTTACAGAACTGTCTATAAATGAACTAATTAGAGACATTGTAAATACCTTTTCACTGAAAGTACAAAGCAAAGGCGGAACAATTATTACAAAATTTGAAGCCAAAAACGATTGCGCACTTGTAGACGAAGTCCATTTTACAAACATTATCTACAATTTGATGGACAACGCGCTGAAATACAGCGACAAATCGCTATTGCTAACAGTTGAAACGTGGAATGAAAAAGACAGACTCTTAATCGGAATAGAAGATAACGGAATTGGTATAAGAAAGGAAGACCAGAAGCGCATCTTCGAAAGATTTTTCCGTGTCTCAACGGGTAACACTCACAATATCAAAGGGTTCGGGCTGGGACTTGCATACGTCAAAAAAATGGTGCTGGAGCATCGCGGAACCATCAAAGTGGAAAGCGAGCCGGGTCTCGGTACAAAATTTATTATTTCAATTCATGCAATAGGAAGTTAAAAATGAAATTTAATTATTTCAAATAAATATAAATATAAATAAAAATAAATAACAATTAACAATTCAATCATACAATTATGACAAAAGAGAAAGTAAAAATTTTACTCTGCGAAGATGACGAAAATTTGGGCATGCTTTTGCGTGAATACCTCAATACCAAGGGCTACGACGTAGACCTGCAGCCCGACGGCGAGGCAGGATACAGAGCGTTTCAACGCGAAAAATTCGACATCTGTGTACTTGACGTGATGATGCCCAAAAAAGACGGCTTCGCACTCGCTGCCGACATCAGGGCAACATCTTCGGAAGTTCCTATCATTTTTTTGACAGCAAAATCAATGAAGGAAGACATTTTGCAAGGCTTCAAACTCGGCGCTGACGACTACCTGTCAAAGCCGTTCAGCATGGAAGAGTTGCTCTACCGAATCGAATCGATTCTAAGGCGAGTAAGCGGACAAAAATCAAAAGAAGTTACGAATTACCAACTCGGAGAATTCCTTTTTGATACACAAAAACAGGTACTTGTACGCGGCAAGGACATTATCAAACTGACAACAAAAGAATCAGAACTGCTCAGTTTGCTTGCCTCAAACTCAAACGATATTTTGGAGCGCAACTATGCCCTCAAAACTATCTGGGTGGACGACAACTACTTTAACGCGCGCAGTATGGACGTGTATATCACGAAGTTACGCAAACTGCTTGCGGCTGACCCAAATGTGGCGATAATAAACATCCACGGAAAAGGATACAAACTTATTGCGCCGAATTTGAGTAGATAAGAAGGAAAAAACTGCCAACAAAACACTTGTAGTCAAATGATTACAAGTGGATTGTTGCGCAAAATAATAATCCGTTTTTTTATTTATGCAAATTAATGACTTTTAAGAAAAGAAAAAACTGTATTTTTGCATGAAAAATAAAAAAAATTGATTAAAAAAACTTTTTTTTATCCTAAAAATTTAAAATAATTACAATATGAAGCGTTTCATTTTTTCTATTGTTCTAATTATCAGCGTTTTGACAAATGCATCGGGGCAGTTGAACTTGCCTTTTTCGCAAACCGATGCGCTGTTTGTACAGGCAAAGATTTTTTTTGCCGAGCAAAAATATGGTGCATCAATGCGCTATTTTGAAGATTTTTTGCAGCAAAATCAAGATGCCGACCAAGCGCAACGCCTCGAAGCCGACTTTTATCTTGCCGCAAATGCGTTCTACTTGCAGGCAGACAACGCCGAAAATCTGCTTGACGCGCACCTCGCAAAATATCCGAACAGCCCTTTTGCTGACCGCGCGGATTTTATGCGCGGCGTTGTTGCCTATTCGCAGAGACGGTACAAAGATGCAATCTATCTGTTTGAAAGCATTGATACTGACCAACTTGATGACAACGAGCAGGTCGATTTGAAACTGTACAAAGGATATTCGCTCATACAAACGCGCAATTACCAAGCCGCGCGCACCGCTTTTTTGCAACTGAAAAAAATGAACACACGATACGCAAACGCCGCAACATATTATTATGCCTATTCGGAATACATGCTGGGAAATTATGAAGCGGCTTTGCCTGATTTTCAGGATATTGCAGAAGCGCCGCAGTATGCGCGAATTGTGCCGTACTATTTGACACAAATATATTATACAAAAAAAGATTATGGCAAAGTGAAACAATATGCCAACTATTTGTTGGAAAATAATAGTGGAGACCGGAATAATGCAGAAATTTATCGCATTTTAGGCGAAATCGCTTTTGAAGAAAAAAATTACGCTTCTGCAATTGCAAATCTTAAAAATTATGAAAAATTATTTGAGCAAGCGCTGCGTAATGATATGTATATTTTGGGGCTAAGTTATTATAATACAAACGATTATAAAAACGCAGCCACGTATTTGTCAAAAGTTACAACCGAAAAAGACAGCATCGCCGAAAATGCGTATCTTTATTTGGGGAATGCCTACATCCATTCAGGCGACAAAAACAACGCGCGAATGGCTTACCAAGAGGCTTTGGCGCTCAATTTTGACAATGAAGTGCGACAGGAGGCAATGTTCAACTACGCGCTAACTACTTATGAAACAACGCCCGGACTTAACTCTTCGGAAAAAACAAAAAGCGCTGCACTCTTTGGCGAATCTATAAAAGCATTCGAAAATTTCATAGCCAACTTTCCCGAATCAAAATATATTGACAAAGCATATAACTATCTGACGTCAATATATTTATCTACACAAGATTATACTGCGGCGCTCAATTCGATTAACAAAATTCAAAAACCTGACACACAAATACTTGACACAAAACAATATCTGTATTATCGGCTTGGTATTATTGATTTCAAGCAAAATAAAATAAATACGGCAATTGAATTTTTTACCAACGCTTTTAATACTGCAAAAAACGGCAAATATGCGGCGGAGGCGCTGTTCTGGTCAGGTAATGCATACTACAAACAGGGAAAATATGCAGAATCGGAAAACAACTTCAAGCAGTTTTTCCAAAATGCAAGTTCAAGAAACAGCGAGAACTTTACGATAGCCAACTACGATTATGCCTGCAATTTGTTTGCACAAAAAAAATACGCGCAGTCAAAAGAATGGTTTTTTAAATATATCAATGCCGAAAAATCCACAAAATCAAACACTTATGCAGATGCGCTTTGTCGCGTTGGCGACTGCTTCTTTTCCGAGCGCGATTTTGCCAAAGCGAACAACTACTACACTCAGGCAGCCGCCGCTAATGCTGCGGTAGCCGATTACGCAATGTTTCAGTCGGGTTACGTGATGGGATTGCAAAAAAATTACAGCGGAAAAGTCAGCCGTTTGAACGAACTTGTGCAAAAATTCCCCGACTCTGAATATGCCTCTCAGGGCATGTTTGAAATTGGACGTGCATACATTATGCAAAACAATAATAATCAGGCAATTAGCGCTTACAATAATTTAATAAAAAAATATCCCAATTCAGAGATAGCGCCTCGTGCCGCGCTGGAAATCGGAATGGTTTATAACAACGAAGGCAAAACCAACGAAGCAATAACTGCTTATAAATCAGTGATTTCCAAATATTCAGGCAGCGAGGAAGCATTTGCGGCGCTCGAAGCGCTGGAAACCATCTACATCGACAGTAACAACCCCCAAGCCTACCTTGATTACACCGCATCGCTCGGCTCAATGGGTAAACGCACCGAGCAGTATGCCGACAGTATCTCTTATTTAGCCGCTGAACGACAATACATTAGCGGGAATTTTGTGCCGGTAATTACTTCTCTCAAAACCTATTTGCAAAAGTATTGCCCCGGCGGACGCGACTGCATTACCGCACGCTACTATCTTGCCGACAGTTACTACCGGACAGCAGACAAAAGCAATGCGCTCGCCGAATTTGCCGAACTTGCAAACAGCGGGACAACAAAATACACGGAAATATCTGTAATGAGATGTGCCGAAATCACTTACGACCAAAAAGACTTTGTTAATTCGTTGAAATATTTCAACAAACTGCTTACTTTGGCGCAAACAGCCGAAAACAGGAACGCCGCGCGATTGGGCATTTTGAGATGCAGTTTTTTAACAGCCGACTATCAAACAACAATTTCTGTGTCTACCGAAATTCTCGCCGACAACAGTTCGTCAGAATATTTGAAAAGCGAAGCACATTACAACCGCGCAAAAGCGTATCTGTCTACAAATCAAGCAGATAAAGCGCTTGACGATTTGAAAGTTCTGTCGCAAAACGCACAAACAGAGAACGGCGCTGAGGCAAACTACCTGCTGGCAAACTATTATTTTGACAAAAAACAACTTGACCTGTCCGAAAAAAGCATTGAAAATTTTATAGAAAAAGGTTCGCCTTACCCTTATTGGCTTGCTCGCACAATGGTTCTGCTTGCCGACATCAGCATTGAACGAAAAGACGATTTTCAGGCAAAGCAATATTTACTCAGTTTGCAACGAAATTACACAGGGCAAGACGAGGTGCAACAAATGATTTTGGAACGTCTGGCAGCCATAGAGCAGCGCGAAAAAGGCAAAGTGCTAAAATAAAAAATTGTTTTTTTTAGAAGCCTGTAATATTATAGGACAAAAAATAAACAACGTTTTAAGCAGCGAGAGCAGAGGCAAAACACATATTGAGCGACAAAGCGAAATATACGTTTTGACTATGCCGAGTCGCGCAAAACGACTAAATTTTTAATTGAACATTTAAAAGTTGCATTCCTAACGGAATGCAGGGTGTGGTTAATATTATTTTCTACCAAACTATCAATCCTAACGGATTGAAACTTTTATAAGTTATTAATTTCTTATCACTATATAAACCAGAAAAACCATGGGACACACAAAACTTAAAAAATCAATCGTATTATTACTGATGATTGGCGGGTTGCTTTTTGTCGGTTTATTGGCAAATGTATTTTTAAAAAAAGCGATACGCCACAACACGTTAATTGTTGTAATTGACAGTGGGCAACCACTTTACACCGAACGCTACGACAGTATTTTTGGGTTGCAATACGAAATTGTACGCACTTTTGCTGACTCGGCAAAAATGGAACTCGATGTTCTGCGCAAAAATGACCTCAAACAAAGCATTGACCTGCTACGTGCCCGCAAGTGCGACATCGTTGCAGTTCCAATCCCTACAACAACCGAATATATAGACCACGTGGCATTTACAGTGCCCTTACTTTTTGAACGGCAAGTGCTGGTACAACGCAAAGATTCGGTAGGGCAAGTACTGAAAAAGCAGTACGAACTCGCAAACGACACTATTATGTTGCCCACTAACTCGCCTCAAATTCAGAGAATTAGAAACCTGTCAGACGAAATTGCCGACACAATTTTTATCAGCGAAATACCTAATCTGTCGCCCGAACAGTTGGTGGCAGAAGTGGCAAACGGAACATATAAATACACAATTTGCAACGAGCGGCTGGCAAAAAAAATGCAAAAACAATTTGATAATATTGACTGCTCAATGCCGGTTGGCTTTGTACAGTCATATTCGTGGGCAGTAAATATTGAAAATCAAAAATTGCTCACAAAACTCAATAATTTTCTTGAAACATTCATAAAAAGCGACACTTATAAAGCGATTCATGAGAAATACGAATAAAACGAAAAATACGGAATTTATTTTTCAAGACTGGGGACTGACCGAATACAACGTAGCGCTACAACGTCAGGAAACGCTTTTCCGGAAAATTATTGACGAAAAAAAGGCGAACTTTCCAACTGAAAACTATCTGATTTTTTGCGAGCATCCTAATGTTTATACTTTGGGAAAAAGCGGCGATGAAAAGAATATGTTGCTGAACTTAATACAGTTACAAACCGCCGATGCGCAGTTTGTGCGTACCAGTCGCGGCGGCGACATCACATATCACGGACCGGGACAAATTGTTGGCTACCCAATTTTTGATTTGGAAAATTTTGGGTTAGGACTCAAACAGTATATATTTAAAATTGAGAGCGTAATTATTGACCTGTTAGCACATTACGAAATTTTTGCTGCACGCTTGGCAGGCGCCACAGGCGTATGGATAGACCCCGACACCCCACGCGCACGCAAAATTTGCGCTATCGGCGTGCGAAGTTCGCATTTTGTTACCATGCACGGCTTTGCCCTGAACGTTAACACAGATTTGACTTTCTTTAACCATATCAACCCGTGTGGTTTCACCGACAAGGCGGTAACGTCTATGCAGAAAGAGTTAAAATGCAACATTGATTTGGAAGACGTGAAAAAGAGGCTGTATCAAAAATTCAATTTTACCACAAAGAACACAAAGAACACATAGATGTTGAAAACCAGCACTTTGTGTTCATTGTGAAACCTCCCGCTTTGGCGGGACAAGTATTGTGCCCTTTGTGGTAAAGAAACTTTGACTTTTGAGACAACCCCTTTAACTGTCCATCCGTGCAATTATCTTAATTTGTCTGCTGTGAAAGTATCCATATCGTCATAGTCCAGATTTTCGCCGCACATTGCCCATATAAACGTGTAATTGGCGGTACCTGCTGCGCTGTGAATGCTCCACGAAGGTGAAATCACCGCCTGCTCGTTACCCACAAATATATGGCGCGTTTCCTGCGGCTGCCCCATAAGATGGCAAACAGACTGCTGTTCGGGCACATTGAAGTAAAAATATGCTTCCATTCTTCGCGAATGTGTGTGTGGAGGCATGGTGTTCCAAACGCTGCCTTCGTGAATTTCGGTTAATCCTATCTGCAACTGGCAGCATGGAACTATTTCATTTAAAATCAGTTGATTGAGCGTGCGCTCGTTGGACAGTTTTTTTACGCCCGGTTCTCGTGTGCGGCGCATTGCAGCAGTGATTTGCGCTGTGGGATACGCTGCATGCGCGGGCGCGGAGGCAAAGTAGAATTTGGCAGGCTTGCTGCTGTCTAAACTCTTGAATACTACGTTTTTACTGCCTCTGCCTACATATACCGCATCTTTGAAAGTCATTTTGTAATCAGTTCCATCAACCTGCAAAATGCCTTGATTTTCGATACAGACAACGCCAAGTTCGCGCCGCTGGCAGAAAAATTCGGACTTAATCAAATCCACCGTTTGCAATTGCAAGTCTTCGTTTACAGGCAACGCCCCGCCAATAATCAGGCGGTCGTTGTGGGTATATGTCATCAAAACGCTGTCTGCCTCAAAAATTTTTTCAACTAAAAATTCCGTGCGCAACTGCGCCGTGTCGTACTGTTTTACGTCTTGAGGGTGCGTACCCCACCGCTCTTCTATTTGTGTCTTCATTATTTTGTAAAAAATTATTTATCAATGGTTTAAATCAATTATTTCCTAAAAAACATTTATACTTCGCTATATTTGCAACAACAATTTCAACTGTTAATTTGTTTTGCATTTTACTTTTTTTCAGGATAAAACTTTGGTCAAAATTGCTTGCCGCACATAAAGCCCGTTTTGCGCCTGCTGAAAGTAATAAGCCTTTTCGCTGCTATCTACTTCGGGCAAAATTTCGTTGATGCGCGGCAACGGGTGCAGGATTTTCAGATTAGGCTTACTATTCATAAGCATCTGATTATTAAGAATATACACATCTTTCACCTGCTCGTACTCGTCCAAATTGACAAACCGTTCGCGTTGAACGCGCGTCATATAAAGGATGTCGGCATCGTTGAAATTGTCAGTAAATACTTCTGTTTCCGTAAATTTAATATTGTTTTGTCTGCAAAAGTCCTTATATTTTTCGGGCAATTGCAGTTCTTTCGGGGCGATAAATTTGAATGTCGGATTGAAGTGTGCCATCGCCATAATCAGCGAATGAACGGTTCGCCCGTATTTCAAATCGCCCACCATACAAATATTTAGATTTTCGAGCCGCTGTTGCGTTTTTCGGATTGAGTAAAGGTCGAGCAAGGTCTGCGAAGGGTGCTGGTTTGCGCCGTCTCCCGCGTTCACAATCGGCACGGGCGAAATTTCGGCAGCCGCACGCGCCGCTCCTTCAATATAGTGCCGCATCACAATGGCGTCTGCATAGCAACTTATCATGCGAATAGTGTCGTGCAATGTTTCTCCCTTTGACGAACTGCTTGTTGCCGCGTCTGAGAAGCCAATCACAGAGCCGCCAAGACGTATTACTGCGGTCTCAAAACTCAAGCGCGTGCGCGTTGACGGCTCGAAAAACAGCGTTGCTACCACTTTCCCGTCAAAAGTTTTACGATTAGGATTGCGCTCAAAATCTTCTGCTGCATCCAAAATTTCGAGAATCTCTATTTTGCTCAAGTCTGAAATAGATACCAAACTTTTATTGTGCATAATTTTTAATTGTTTTAATACATTGATATTCAATAAAAAAGAAAAAACGGCAATAATTCCGCGAGAGACCGTTTAGTTATAATATTTACTGTTTCGACCTGCGAAATTAAGAAAAAATATTTTCTTAATTTACATAATGATTAAAAATTATTTTAATTCTGTTGCTAATTTTGCAAAAAAAGCGTTACCTTTGCAACCTCAAAAAAAGCGGAAAAAACGGAAAAATGCCAGAGTGGTCGAATGGGCCGCACTCGAAATGCGGTGAACGGGTAACTGTTCCGGGGGTTCGAATCCCTCTTTTTCCGCGCTGAACAATCCCACACATATTCCAAAATACGTGTGGGATTGTTTATGTTGTATTGGGTAATGTAAAGGGAACTACTAAAAACTAGATTATTTTAGGCGGACAAGTTTTCAAAAGCGCAGTTTACTAATGTAAATGAGCATTTTGAAAATGAAGTCCAACGACAAATAAGCAGTTTTTAGGAGTTCCC
>JAISWT010000174.1 GCA_031271005.1 Prevotellaceae bacterium
CTTTGTGTAACCTTCGTGTCCTTTGTGGTTAATTTTTTTTTACCACAAAGCGCACAAGACTTGTCCCGCCAAAGCGGGAGAAATTCACAAGGAACACAAAGGGATTTTGAGACAGCCTCATTCTCTTTTATAATCCTTTAATTATCAATTCAATATAATTCAAAAGTTCTTCTTTGCCGCTCGCCGTCTTCGCAGAAGTAACAAGAATGGGCGGCAACTCTTCCCAAGTCTCAAAAAGTTTTTGGCGGTAAATGCCAAGGTTTTCGGCAAGTTTGCTTTTGGAGAGTTTGTCGGTTTTTGTAAAGACAATTGAAAACGGCACATCACTCACTCCGAGCCACTCCATAAACTCAGTATCAATCTGTTGCGGCTCAAGTCGGCAGTCAATCAGCACAAAAAGATTTGTCAGTTGCGGACGAAAAAGTATGTAATTTTCAATTATCTTGTGCAATTTTTCGCGCATCACTTTACCTGTTGACGCATAGCCATATCCGGGCAAATCCACCAAAAACCATTCTTTATTTATAATAAAATGATTGATTAACAAGGTTTTACCCGGCTTGGAAGAGGTCATCGCCAAACCCTTGCGATTTGTCAGCATGTTTATCAATGACGACTTGCCCACATTGGAACGCCCTATAAACGCAAACTCTGCTAATTGAGTGTCGGGGCATTTGCGCCAGTCGGTATTACTGATAATAAATTCTGCCGATTTTATTTCCATAAAATTTACTGTTTGATTATTTAAAATCAATCAACGTATGTAATCCACCCAAAAATATCCTCTTCATCGCCGTTCTGAATGGCTTTCAGATGTTTCAAAAGTTTTTTGCACACCGGACCTGCTTCGCCATTTTTCGAGAAAATGTATGACTCTCCCGTATCAATATCGTCAATACGTTCAATGGGGCTAATCACCGCCGCAGTACCACAAGCGCCTGCCTCTTCGAGCGTTGCAAGTTCCTCAACCGGCACTTTGCGTTTCTCTACTTTCATTCCCAAAATACGCTCTGCAATTGCCTGCAAACTTTTATTTGTTATTGAGGGCAAAATAGAAGTGGATTCCGGCGTGATGTAAGTATTGTTTTTTATGCCGAAAAAGTTGGCAGCGCCACATTCGTCAATATATTTTTTCTCTCGCGCATCGAGGTAGAACACTGCCGAATAGCCCTTGCTGTGCGCCTCTTCGCCTGCCACCATACCTGCCGCATAGTTGCCGCCTACCTTGTATGTTCCTGTTCCAAGCGGCGCGGCGCGGTCATATTTTCGGGTAAGCATAAACGGAGTTGTCTCCTTGTCGCCCTTGAAATATAGCCCTACAGGCATTGCAAATACGATAAATTCAAATTCATCGGCAGGGCGCACGCCTACGCGCGGCGTTGTGCCAAATATCACAGGACGGATGTACAGCGAAGCGCCATAGCCGTAGGGCGGCACAAATTCCTTATTGGCTTCAACCACTTTGCACACCGCCTCGCAGAAAAGTTCAACCGGCAATTCTGCCATTTTAATACCTTTGCAGGAAGCAAGCATACGCTCTGCGTTGTCCTTCATTCTGAAAATGCGGACACGTCCGTCTTTGCCGCGAAAGGCTTTTAGCCCTTCAAAAGCCTCTTGCCCATAGTGCAGGCACGTAGCAGCGATATTGAGACTGATAGTGTCGCTGTCGCTGAACATAAGATCGCCCCATTTGCCGTTGGCGTACTTGCAGCGGACATTCAACCCGGTTTGTTGATACCCAAAAGTCAGATTTGCCCAATCAATTGATGTGTCTTTTTTCATGTCTTTTTAAATTAAAATGTTAACGATAAGGTATTTCTAATAAATGATTGATTATTGTTGCAATTCCCAAAGTTGCAGATTTAATTAAGTGATAATTAAATAATTAAAAATTAATATCCGCTCAAAAAAGGGTAATTTTAAAAAAAAATAGAAATACCGCAGGTAATCAATAATGTAATAACTGCTCTGTTAAACGGTTATTTGAATTGTTAATTATTTTCTTAAAATAAATTTGTTTCTGCAAAGATAATTATTTTTTTTTAGTTGAAAGTGTTTTTTGATATTTTAACTAAAAGTATTTTGAAATAAAAGTTGTTATATTACAATTTTTAATTCTTTTCAATTATTAATGTTTATTTTTATTATTTTCTTGAAAATAACACTTATTTGAAAACTGCGCTGTTATATTATTTATGCTGTTTAAAAAAGAGAGTTCAGAATAATTGTGTCGCTATCCGTGGTACGGGAGATTTTTCCTGCGGAGACGGACATTTCCGCGCAGAAATAAATTGAGAGCGGATAATAATTTTCAATTTTCAACTAAACATTGTACTTTTGCAAAAAAAAAATTAGATTAATAAAAAGATGGAACGAACAGAAATAGCCACTTTGGGCGAGTTTGGGTTGATAAAACGCTTGACCGAAAAATTCTCGGTCAGAAATTCTTCCACCGAAAAGGGCGTTGGCGATGATGCCGCAGTGCTGGATTATAAAGACAAAAAGGTACTGATTACCACCGACTTACTGCTGGAAGGCATTCATTTTGACCTGACTTATGTACCGTTGCGGCACTTGGGCTACAAGGCTGCGATAATCAACTTTTCCGACATCTACGCAATGAACGGGCAGCCCAAACAAATTACGGTTTCGCTTGGGGTGTCCAGACGCTTTTCGGTTGAAGATTTGGAAGAACTCTACGCGGGCATTCGGCTTGCGTGCAACGAATATGAGGTGGACTTGGCAGGTGGCGACACTTCGGCTTCGATGACGGGCTTAACAATCAGCATTACCTGCGTTGGCGAGGGCGATGAAGGAAAAATTGTTTACCGCAACGGCGCGAAGCCAAACGACCTGATTTGCGTTTCGGGCGATTTGGGCGCGGCGTACATGGGCTTGCAACTGCTTGAGCGCGAAAAGATTGTGTTTGAGACAAGCCCCAACGTGCAGCCCGACTTTACCGACAGGGACTACATCTTGCAACGCCAACTTAAACCACAGGCACGCCGTGATATAATTGCTCGCCTGCGCAAACATAATGTTTTGCCAACGGCAATGATGGATATTTCGGACGGGTTGTCCAGCGAACTGTTCCATATCTGCACGCAAAGCAATGTAGGATGCCGAATTTTTTCGGACAAAATTCCCATCAGCGAGCAAGCCGCAATGATGGCAGAAGAATTGAACTTCGACATTGTTACCGCAGCGCTCAACGGCGGCGAGGATTATGAACTGCTTTTTACCGTTGCGCTTGACGATTATGAAAAAATCATTGGAGTAGAGGGAATTGGTTTAGTCGGGCATATTGTGCCGGCAGAATCGGGGCTTGTACTCGTAGGACGGCAAGGCGAGGAAGTTGCGCTTAAAGCTCAGGGATGGAATTCGTTACAGCAGGAGGGGAGTTAGTGGTTAGTGGTTAATGGTTAATGATTAATGAAGAATGAAGAATGAAGAAATGAAGAAATGAAGAAATGAAGAAATTAAATCCAATTACGATTTGCTAATTGCTATCTGCTATTTGCTATCTGCTAATTGCTATCTGCTAATTGCTATCTGCTAATTGCTATCTGCTAATTGCTATTAATTGTGAACTCCCGCTTTGGCGGGACAAACTTTGCGTTCTTTGCGAAACCTACCGCTTTGGCGGTAGGATTACGCAAGGGACGCAATATTCCATTAAAAATGCGAATCACAGGCTTTTCAAACCCTGATTCGCATAATTCTCAATTCTCAATTCTCAATTCAAAATTGCTAATTGCTAATTGTTCTGATAAACTTCGAGACAAATAGAAAAGAGGACATATTGTGTGCAATATTGTCCTCTTCTCCTCTAACAACTAAAACTAAAAACCAGTTAAAAACTCTTATATGTGCGAATCGCAAAAGCGGATTTCATTTCGTTGTAAATGATTTGGATTTTTTTTCCTGTCAAATAACGCCGCGATTTTGATTATTACTGTTGGTTCGCATCATTTATTACACGTATGTATTATTTCTTTTGTTTGCCTGCAATGCTGTTATACACAACTGCTGCAACAGCAGCGCCTACACATGGCGCAACAATGAACAGCCACAGTTGCGGCAACGCCCATGCAGAGTCGGCAAACAGCGCCTGACTTATTGAGCGTGCGGGGTTAACCGAAGTATTGGTTAACGGAATGCTTATGAGGTGAATAAGTGTGAGGCAAAGACCTATTGCCAGCCCTGCAAAGCCTGCGGGAGCGCGTTTGTCTGTTGCCCCTAAAATAACAATTAAGAACAGAAATGTCAGAACGGCTTCAATTGCGAATGCTGCGCCTGCGCCTATTGCATGATAACCTGCGCCTGCGTCGGCAACAAAGTTATCGCCGAAACCATTGGCTGCAAAAACGCCTAAAGTGGGGCTGTATTGTTTTAAGATGAATGCCATCAGAGCGGCTGCCAAAATCGCACCTGTAACCTGTGCTATAATATATGCAACAAAATCTTTAATGTTCATTCTGCCTGCAACCAAAGCGCCTACCGAAACGGCAGGATTCAGGTGCGCCCCCGAAATATGTCCTATGCCATAGGCCATAACTACAACCGTTAGCCCAAAGGCTAATGCTACAAAACCGAAACCTACTGTACCGCCTGCAAAAATCGCCGTTCCGCAACCTCCTAAAACGAGGGTGAAAGTACCGATTAATTCGGCGAAAAATTTCTGTGTAATTTTCATTGCGACAATCTTTTTTTTGTGTTATTAATATTTCTACTTTCTCTTTGGGCAAAATGTGTGCCAAAGTTTGTGAGATTTTTTAGTTACCGAGTTTTTTATGCAATAATATGTTGATTATAAAATAGTTACATGGTCGTTTTTTTTTTGTTTTTTTTTTGTTGAAATTTTTTTTTTACAAACTGGGATTAAGTTGGTATAAAAAAAGCGCGACATATTTTTAGTCTGTCGCGCTTCTTTTACGGTAGCAAAAGAGGGAATTTTATTCTGCTTTTTCAGCGTCTTTTGTTGCTGTTTTTTTAGTTTTTTTAACTTCTTCTTTTGCTTCTTCTTTTACTTCCTCTGCCGCTTTTTCGGCTACTTCTACTGCCGGCTCGCTGGCTGGTTCTTCTTTTTCGGCAGCCGGTTCAGTTTGGTTTTCAACCTGTTCGCTTTTGGCATCGGTTTCTTTTTTTACTTTTTTTGTTGCCTTTGCTACTTTGGCTGCCGCTTCGGCATCGTCAAGTTGGTCTTTGAGGTCGGCAAGTTGCTGAATATCTCCCAGAGTGGTTTTTTCCATCACTTGCGCTGTAAATTCGTCAGGCGCAAGGTCTTCCTTTTGTCTTGCTGTGCGTGCATTAGTTTTCCGCGCTTTGTCGGCGTCTGTTGCGGCTTCTTCGTAAGTGCGTGAATGTGAAACAAATACACGTTTTGTATCCCTGTTAAATTCAATTATTTTAAAATCTAATACTTCATTAACCTGCGCTTGCGAGCCATCTTCTTTAATCAGTTGTCTTGGCACGGAGAAGCCTTCTACTCCAAAAGGAAGGATTATAATTGCTCCTTTATCGGTGGTTTCTGCTATGCGTCCCTGGTGAATGCTGCCTTCTGTCAGTACAGTTCCTATATTGTCCCACGGGTTTTCTTCCAACTGCTTGTGTCCTAATGACAGTCGGCGAGTTTCCTTGTCTATTTCCAGCACTACTACTTCTATATCTTCGCCTGCTCTGGTAAATTCGGAAGGGTGTTTTACTTTTTTTGTCCAACTGAGGTCTGATATATGAATCAGTCCGTCAACTCCTTCTTCTATTTCTACAAACACTCCAAAATTAGTGAAGTTTCTCACTTTTGCTATGTGGCGACTGCCTACGGGATATTTCTCTTCGATGTTGTCCCACGGGTCTGTTTTGAGTTGTTTTATTCCGAGTGACATTTTTCGCTCGTCGCGGTCGAGCGTTAGTATTACTGTTTCTACTTCATCGCCTACTTTTAGGAAGTCTTGCGCCGAGCGCAAATGTTGCGACCAGCTCATTTCCGAGACGTGAACAAGTCCTTCTACTCCGGGTGCAACTTCTACGAATGCGCCGTAGTCTGCCATTACAACAACTTTTCCGCTGATTTTGTCACCCACTTTCAGGTCGGGGATAAGCGCTTCCCACGGGTGCGGCGAGAGTTGCTTCAAGCCTAAGGCGATGCGTTTTTTCTCTTCATCGAAATCGAGTATAACAACATTGAGTTTTTCGTCTAAATGTACAACTTCTTCCGGATGTGTAATTCTTCCCCAACTGAGGTCGGTGATGTGAATCAAGCCGTCAATGCCGCCCAAATCTATGAATACGCCGTATGTTGTTATGTTTTTCACAACGCCTTCGAGTACCTGTCCTTTTTGCAGGTGGCTCATGATTTCGGCTTTTTGCAGTTCTATTTCTTCTTCGATAAGCGCTTTGTGCGAAACAACGACGTTTTTAAATTCCTGGTTGATTTTTACGACCTTAAATTCCATCGTTTTTCCAACGAATATGTCGTAATCGCGTATTGGTTTGACATCAATTTGCGAGCCGGGCAGGAATGCTTCAATGCTGAAGATGTCAACAATCATACCTCCTTTTGTGCGGCATTTGATGTATCCTTTCACAACTTCCTGTTTTTCGAGGGCTTCGTTCACTCTGTCCCAGGAGCGTGCCTGACGCGCCAGACGGTGCGAAATAGCGAGTTGTCCCTGTTTGTCTTCCTGACTTTCTACATATACTTCTACCTTGTCGCCCACTTTGAGGTCGGGGTCGTAGCGAAATTCGCTCATTGAGATAACTCCGTCTTGCTTTGCGCCAATGTTTACAACTACTTCGCGCTTGTTCATTGCGGATACTACTCCTTCCACTACTTCGTGGTCTTTCACGGCGGTGAGAGTTCTGTCGTATGCCTCTTCCAAGTCTTTCTTTTGGCTTTTTGAAATGATGTCGCCTTTTTCGTAGGTGTCCCAGTCAAAGTCGGCTGACGGCTGCGGGGGTGTTGATTTGGCTTTCGGTTGCTCGCTTACCGAAGAAGGGGCTTCTTCGATAATTACCTCCTGTGAGGGCGCTTCGTTAATGTTTTCGTTCTCCGTTTGGGGAACATTGTTGGTTTCTTCCATTGAATCTATTTTTTTTTCAATTAAAGGGTTAGACATTATGTTGTTTTTAAAAATTGGGCGCAAAGATACAAAAAAAAATTGAAAATACATTTTATTTTTTGCTAAATCTTTTTTTTAGAGGTGCAATGTACAAAAAAACGGTAAAATTCAATGTGTGTTTTGCCTTTGTCATATCATTTTCTCTCGGCAAAGTTAGCATTAAATTGCCAATTACACACAAAAAAGGACAAATAATTTTGAGTTCAACAGTATTTCAATATTGAGATTTGCTTTTCGTTAAATATTTCATTTGCAACTGTTTGCAACTGCGATGCTGTTATTTTTTCAAATTCTGCGTGCAGTTGTGGCAGTGTTTTTACCGACCCGAAGCGCAGCAGGCTTTTGCCCAAATTGAGCGCACGATTTTCGTTGATTTCGTTTGCTATGGCGAGTTGTCCGAAAAATTGTTGTTTGTATCTATGTAAAGCGCTGTTACTTATCGGTTTGTCGCAAAGTTTTTGTAATTCCCTGCGTACAATTCGGTCACATTTTTCAGCGGCGTTTTTATCGCAGCCAAAATAGACTGTCCAAACGGCAGTGTCTGTAAAAGGCTGATAATTAGCGTCAACCTGATAAACGAGCGCGTGTTTTTCGCGGAGTTGCAGATTTAGCAAACTGTTCATGTTAGGTCCGCCCAAGATATTGTTCAACAGGCTGAAAGTCAAGTAATTAGGGTGGCTGTATTTGTATGCGCGGTTGCCGAAGATACAATGTGTTTGATGTGTTTTTTTCTTAAAAATGTGCGTTGCAGGCGTGTAGATTGCGGTTTTTTGTCGGCTATTTGCTTTGAGATTAATATTTTTATCTTCAAAAAGATTTTCATTTAATACAAAATATTTTTCTGCCCAGCGAATAATTTTATCAAACTCGAAATTGCCGACTATGAAAAACGCCATTTTTTCGGGCAAATAATTTTTTTGATAAAACTCTGTAATTTGTTTTCGTTTTATTTTCCGCAGGATTTTTTTTGTGCCTAAAATGTTGTGTCCTAAGTATTTATCAAAAATTTGTTCTTCAAAGTCGTCAAAAATCAGTTCGGACGGATTGTCGTGGTATGAGCAAATTTCGTCCAAAATAATGTCGCGTTCTTTTTCAATTTCATCTTCGGGGAAAGTTGAATGCAGTACAATGTCGCCAATGAGTTCCACCGCACGCTCTGTGTATTTATGCAGAATGGAGCAATATACAACAGTTTCTTCTTTGGCAGTAAAAGCGTTGAGTTCTCCGCCAACGTTTTCTATTCGGTTTATAATTTGCCTGGAATTACGCTTTTCGGCGCCTTTAAACAGCAGATGTTCAATGAAATGTGCTATCCCCTGCTCGTTGTCTGCCTCGTCGCGCGAGCCGCAGTCAATAATCATTCCGCAGCAGGTTACATTTGACGGCTGTTTCTCAAAAATTATTCTTATTCCATTATGAAGTGTGTGATACATAAGTTGCGAGTTAATTGCTAATTGCTAAAAAAGTGTGGGGTGGTCTTCTTCGGTTTTGGTAAGCATCGCAATTATCAGCGTTTCGCGAATGAAACGCGCTTTGTTTTCTATTTTATATTTTTCCATGAAACGCGAAAAGAAACGGTTCTCATCATCATTCATCATAAACACGTGAGAATGAGTGCGTAACGATGACTTCTCACGTGATTTCACCTTTTTTTCCGTTTTTAAATTGCTGCAATTATTGTCCATCTAATTTTTAAAGTAAAAAAAAATTAATTATTTATTAAAACTATTGGTAATAAGGTAGTTATAAATCCTACTGCAAATCCTGCTATTGTTTGGGCGGGCGTGTGCGCTTTGAGTTCAACGCGCGAAATTGCCAGCAATGAACTGATTATCAGCATTGTAACAAGCAGCCACAAGGGGTTTGTCCCCAATTTGAACGACATGCCTGCAACAAAGGCGAAGACGCTGCCTGCGCAACAGAGGTGCATACTGATTTTCCACCGCAAATTTATCAGAAGTAAAATAACGAGCGCTACTGCCGATGCAAGCGCCACAGACACAATGAAACAGGGCATTTGCAATTTGCCCCGCAAAAAAACCGCCCAAATAATGCACGCAACACACGAAAATATATAGGGCAATGTGCGTTGTCGGCGCACAGAGACGTTGATGTCGGTAATTTTGCCGCGCATCAGTAAAACAACAAGCGGTATGAGCGGCACGATGCCCGTAAATATGAGCGTGCCGCCAATGGCAGTCAACTTATATGCTGGGGTTGAAACTTTATATGCCTCAGTTGCTGTCATCAGCCAAATCATTGAATAGGTACTCATCAGCAAAGGATGAAAAACCGTGGAAATTATTTTACAAAACAGTTTCATATTTTTCGGTCGGGTTTACAAACTCTTCATTTTTAAAGTTCCACTCTCAGTCGCGACATCGGTATGTTTAGTTGTTCGCGGTATTTTGCCACCGTGCGGCGTGCAATCAGGTAGCCGCGTTTTTTCAAATATTCGGATATGTCATAATCGTTGAGCGGGTGGCGCTTATCCTCATTATCAATACATTCCTGAAGTATTAACTTTATTTCGCGGGTCGATACTTCCGCGCCGTCTTTGTTCAAAACAGACTCCGAAAAAAAATATTTCACAGGGTAAATAGCAAATTCGGTTTGAATATATTTGCTGCTGCTGACCCGCGAAATAGTTGAGACATCGTACCCTGTAATATCTGCGATGTCCTGTAGAACCATTGGTCTGAGGAATGACTCGTGCCCTTCGAGGAAAAATTCGCGCTGAAACTCCACAATCGCTGTCATTGTTATCCACAGCGTTTGCTGCCGCTGCTTGACCGCATCTATAAACCATTTTGCCGAGTCAAGTTTTTGTTTTACAAATAAAATTGCTTCCTTCATTGCCTGTGTCTGATTTTTTTTGTTGCCTTTAAAATCATTCACCATATTTTTAAAATTCGGATTAATACGCAATTCGGGCACGTTGCTTTGATTGAGATGTACCGTTAGTTTTCCGTTTTCGTTTTCGAGTATAAAGTCGGGTATAATTATGCCCTTTGTGCGCTCAAGCACGTCTCCGTTCCACGCATTGCCGGGCTTGGGATTGAGTTTAACTATCTCTGCAATAACCTTTTTCATCATTTGGTCATCAATCTCCAAACTTCGCTGAATTTTTTCGTAATGTTTTTTAGAGAAGGCGCTAAAGTGATTTTTCATAATTGCTGCGGCAAGTTTAACGGTATCTGTCTGCGGTTTGCGCTTTAGTTGAAGATACAGACATTCTTGCAAATTTCGCGCTGCTACGCCTGCGGGGTCCATATTTTGCACCAACTTTATCAGCCGCCTGATTTTTTTTTCGGAATATGGCAGTCCTGTCTGAAACAGCAAATCATCTACCATCATATCGGGCGACCGGCGCAAGTACCCTTCCTCGTCTATATTTCCGATTATATATTCAACAATGTTTCGCTCCTCTGCCGTAAGTTGCAGGAAGCCAGCCTGCTCTTCGAGTTGGTCCTTAAAACTGGATCCTTGCGAAATCGGGATTTCCTCGTGCTTTGCATCCTGCTCCGCATTATTGATTTTAAGACGATAAGCGGGAATGTCATCATCCATCTGGTCGTAATTACTGTAATCGTAATCGCTGATGTTGAACTCGTAATTTTCGGGGACCCCTTCGTTGTAAATATATTGCTCGTCATCAGGAAGGCTCATGTCTTCATCATCATTATCATTTTTCGCGGGGTCTTCGGTATCAGGGCTGTCGTAGAGGTTTTCATAGACCTCGTCCAACGCGGGATTTTCTTCAAGTTCCTGACGCACGCGCTCCTCAAGTTCAAGCATTGGCACTTCAATAAGCCTGATGGTTTGAAGTTGAGAAGGAGATAATTTCTGCTGTAATTTCTGTTGCAGTTGCTGTTTCAACATATTTGCAAAAAGCGATTTATAGTGACGTTATCTGTTAAAAATTTTGGGGCAAAGATAAAATTTTTATTTAATAAAAACAGATATTTCAAGCATTTATTTGAATGTTTTTTTTAGTTTTTTTTATAAATAATTGGAAATAAGCATTTTGCAAACATCATATTCCGTGCATGCTGGCACAGTTTTTGCTAACCCGATGCGACGTTGGTAGTGGTTAATTAGCAATTAGCAATTAGCAGTTAGCAGTTAGCAGTTAGCAGTTAGCAGTTAGCAATTAGCAATTAGCAATTAGCAATTAGCAATGTACAGACACAATGCTTTGCGTCTCAATGTAAAAATAATTCTCAACTCTCAACTCTCAATTCTCAATTCTCAATATGTTATATATAAAATATTTATTTAATTCAACCTTCACTTTTCTCACAGGTGAGAAATTTTCGGCTCACAGGTGAGAAAATTTTGCTTGTCCCGAAAAGTTATCAGTTGTCAGAAAAAATCTATGTTCTATGTTCTATATTCTATATTCTTTTGTCTTCTGGCAACTGACAAACCGATAACTTATAAAATTCTTGGAAAAGTTAAAAAAATGTTTTGAATAACCATTATTTATAACAAAAAATAATGTAAAACTGTTTGCGAAAAAATATTTTTAAAAAAGCAGTCAAAAAAAATTGTTTTTTTCAAAAATATTTTTATCTTTGCCGCGTTAAGTAATAGTTTAAAATTTATTTCATGAAATCTCAAAGTATTGAAACAAAGATAGATATATATACTCCGGAAGAGTTGAGCGTAGAGATACGGGGTTTGGCAGATTCGGCACAGTATGCGGCAACTACCTCATACTCACCTTATTCCGACTTTAAAGTAGGTGCAGCGCTTTTGCTCGCTGACGGTTCTGTTTTTGCGGCAAGCAATCAGGAGAACGCAGCCTATCCGTCCGGGCTCTGTGCAGAGCGCGTGGCAATGTTTTACGCCAACGCACAGCAGCCGTTAACGCCTGTAACTGCCATTGTAATAGCGGCTTACACAAACGGAAAGTTCAAAGAGACTCCAATTACGCCCTGCGGAGCGTGCCGACAGGTGCTACTGGAAACAGAATTGCGTTTCGGCAACGAAATTGATATTTATCTATGGGGAACAAAAGAAATATACCATATTCGTGGCGTACGACAGTTGTTGCCGCTTTGTTTTGCAAAAGAAAGTTTGTCCTGAGAACCGTACTTGTGTGCTTGTCAGGGTCATAATAAGTCGTAGCATAATGCGTGGCTCTTTTTTACTAAAAAACAAGAGTAATAATATGGAAAAGGCGAAGTTTGAATTGGAATATTACCTCAAATCGCCGTCACTCAGCGCAGTTTGGGTAGCGGTGGGTACACCTGCGGGTATGGCTGAATGGTTTGCTGATGACGTATGGATAGAAAATGACACGAAATATGTCTATCTTTGGGACGGGCACATCCAGAAAGCCAATGTAATTGACTTAAAACCATATAGTTACATTCGCTTGCAGTGGGAAGAAGATACAGGGACAGACGCCTGCTTCGAACTCAAATTAATCATTAACGAACTGACCAAAGATATGGTTCTGCACATCACAGACTTTGCGCTACAAAACGAAATAAATGACTCTATTCTGGTGTGGAACAAACAGATAGAAGAAATGAAACGCAAAAACGGGCTGTGATTAGCCGCAAGTTACTGCCGTTGCCCGCGCAGGATAAATATTTAGTATGCGAAAAAAAATTTTGAAATACAAAAATTTAAACTAACTTTGCGCGAATTTTTTTTTATTTTTTTCCATTCATATTTAAAACCTCAATATCAAATTTTTATAATTTATAATCAATTATGAGTATTACTTTTTGGTGGATTGCTTTTATCGTTATTTTTGTGATAGTTTATGCTATCGACCTGTATGTTACCGACCACAGGAACGATGAAGTGTCCATAAAAACTTCGTTGCGCTGGGCAGGCACATGGATTGCTATAGCGCTGATTTTCGGCATGTTGCTGTACTTCTTTTTCCCTCAAAACCCTGACAGTCAGGTTACAACTTCAAAGTTGATGGGTATTAAGTTTATTTCGGGCTACCTTACCGAATATTCTCTGTCGGTAGATAATCTGTTTGTGTTCATTATGATTTTTTCGATGATGGGCATTTCGGCGAGCAACCAGCCTAAACTGCTGATGCTGGGTATAATGATTTCTATTGTACTGCGAATTTTGTTTATCCTCGTGGGCATGGAACTTGTAGAGCGTTTTCACTGGATTATTTATATTTTTGGGATAATTCTGATTTGGACTGCATACAAGATGGCGTTCACCGCCGAAGACGACAATGTTAATCCCGAAGCAAATGTGCTGTATAAACTCGCCTCAAAGATTTTCCCGATTGACCCCAACGAACATTCGCCGCACTTCTTCACAAAAATTGACGGAAAACGTTATATTACTGTTATGTTTCTGGCATTACTGGTGATTGGCTCTACCGATATCCTGTTTGCCGTTGACTCTATTCCTGCCATTATAGGCGTGATTAAAGAGGGAATGACAGGCGTTTTGACCTTGCCCGAAGAGAACTTTTTGGCAGTCAGTTCAAATGTTTTTGCTGTAATGGGCTTGATTTCGCTGTTCTTTGCGCTCAAAGGCATTATGGGAATGTTCCGCTTCCTCAAACACGGAGTGAGTTTTATTCTGCTGTTCATAGGATTGAAAATGCTGCTGAGTTTTTTCCATCCCGTAGCCGAATTTTTCTCCGCACATTCATGGATTTCATTAGCAATTATAGTATTTACGCTTGCGTTCTCCGTCCTGCTTTCGATGCTGATTTCTGACGAAAAAAAGATTGAAGAAGAAAAAGCAAAAATACAGGAACTGGAAAAGAAACTCAGCGACCAGCCCACTCACGAAGATTGGGAAACCGAAGAATTAAAGAAAAAATTACAGCAAAGAAAATAATACAGAGGGATTATCGAGAAATCAGATTTTTTTATTAGCGAAACTTTTTGAAAAAAAAGCACGACTTTACATTCTGTAAAGAATGAATGTTTTTTTTCAAAATGCAGTTCAACAACAAAAAAACTGTTTTCTGAAATACCCATATAATAAATAACATCAAAAATATTAATAAATTTTTATGAATTTTGAACAATTAATGCCTGCTATTGCAGGAATGACCTGGCAAAATTTGGTTATGATTGTAATAGGTCTGTTTCTGATTTTTTTGGCAATAAAAAAACAGTACGAGCCTACTCTGCTTTTGCCAATTGGTTTTGGCGCAATTCTCGTTAATATTCCCTTTTCGGCTGTGCTGACACAGGTGCAGGGTGGCGAGGAAATAGTGGGTGCGCTTAACGTGTTTTTCAATGCAGGGATTGCAACAGAAGTTTTCCCGTTGCTGATTTTTGTAGCAATCGGCGCAATGATTGACTTCTCGCCGCTGTTTCAACGCCCAATGCTGCTCATTTTTGGCGCTGCAGCGCAATTCGGCATTTTTCTGACGATGATTTTGGCTACGCTTTGCGGCTTCAACCTCAAAGAAGCAGCCTCAATAGGTATCATAGGCGCAGCAGACGGACCGACTTCAATTATTGTAGCAACGCAGTTCGCCAAGAATTTGCTCGGACCGATTTCGGTAGCAGCATATTCGTATATGGCTCTTGTGCCGATTATTCAACCGCCGGTAATTCGCCTGCTTACCTCCAAAAAAGAGCGGCAGATGAAGATGAAATTTGACGCCAACAAAAGAGTAAGCCGCACCACGCTTATTGTGTTTCCTATCGCGGTTACAGTTTTGGCTGGAATAATAGCGCCGTCATCGCTGGCGTTGATTGGCTTTTTGATGTTCGGAAACCTTATCAGAGAATGTGGCGTGCTGAACGGACTCTCAAAGACCGCGCAAAACGAACTGGCAAACATCGTTACAATCCTGCTCGGAATCACCATTGCAAGCACAATGACAGGCAAAGATTTTGTGCAGGCAAGTACGCTTATGATTCTGGCTCTGGGTATTGTTGCCTTTGTGTTCGACACCGCAGGCGGAGTGCTGATAGCCAAACTGATAAACCGTTTCTCCAAGCCCGAAAAGCGCATAAACCCGATGATTGGAGCGTGCGGAATCTCGGCATTCCCAATGTCGGCACGTGTAATTCACTCGATGGGAATGAAAGAAGACCCGCACAACTACCTGCTTATGCCTGCTATCAGCGCTAATGTTGGCGGACAAATAGGCTCGGTAATTGTAGGAGGACTGATTTTAATGTTAGTTCCATTATTTATGTAAAATATTAATCAGTAAATAAATAAATAGAATTTATTATGAAAAAAATAATAAAACTTGTTATAATATTTGCAGCATTTACAATGGCGTTGCCAGCCGCAGCAAATGCAGAACCGACAACCGAGAAGTACGATTCTGCCTCCTTGATGCAGCGTTTGGACGAACTTTCATACAAAGTTGATTCTTTAACAGGAATATTGAATAAAGGCAATGCGCACGAACCAAGTGTATCGGCTGCAGATACAAAAATTGATTTAAATTTCGATTTCAAACATAACCGAACTACTTTCAACAGCGCTCTTGAAATTCTGCTCATCGGATTTTCGATAGTATTTGCTGTAATGATAGTTTTCATCTTTGTAAGCACGGGCATTGATAAACTTTTCCCCTACAAAAAAGAGGAATAGTGAAATAAACATAACCTTATTATCTTATTTTCAACGGATTAATAAGATAATAAGGTTATGAAACGCTCATGAGCATAAAAAAGGATTAGGCGCACACAAGGGATTATTTTGTAAAATATTGAATATCAAATAATTAAAAAATATAAACAGATGAAAATTATGCGAATTTTCTTCTATTATGGGTTGTGTGCAAATAAGTTTTTCTATTTATATATTAAATTAAAATACCAAAATATAAACAGATGAAAAAAACAGTTTTTGTAAGTCTAATGCTGTTTTGCCTGATTGCTTGCGAACAACAACCGCAAAGCGAGGAAATTGTTGATATGTCGGATATTACGATTGAAAATTATCCGCGTTTTGATGCCTCTACTTCCACTCATCCGCTAAATCAAATTATCGCAGCAAAATTGTTGGGCTTGGAATACGAATTTTATAAAGGAATGGGAGTTGTCATTTCCGATGCTTCCGGCTCGGTTTTGTCGGAAAAACTTCAGTGTTCTCAAACGCACAGTGCAATTATCAACTTAATTGATAATCAAACAGATATAATTACCGTTGCACGAAAAATGTCGGCAGACGAGAGAAATTACGCGCAGGAAAAAAGAGCAGTTTTGATTGAGACCCCGATTGCGCTTGACGCACTTGATTTTATTGTAAATATACAAAACCCTGTTAATTCGCTAACACTTAGCGAGATACAAAATATTTATTTAGGAAATATTACAAATTGGAGCGCGGTGGGCGGCACAAACGATAACATAGTACCCTTTATTAGAAATGCAAATTCGGGCAGTCAGGAGATGATGAACGAGTTTGTTATGAATAATGTTGAAATGTCCGATTGGGAAGTGTCATACACCGATGAATTAACCGTTTTGTCGATGTTGCAAGTGTACTCAGAGTTACGGCAAAATCCCAATGGAATATGCTTTACTCCACATTATTACAAAGAATATTTGGTTATGGAAGATTACAATGAAATTATAAAAACATTGGCAGTCAATAATATTATGTCGGGCACAAATTCTATAAAAAATAAAACATATCCGATTATTGCTCCTGTTTATGTGATGATACGCAGCGATTTAGATAAAAATTCGATGACTTGCAAACTCTATGAATGGTTGCAAACAACCGCAGGTAAAGCAGTGATAGAGGAAAGCGGTTATGTTGCAAACTGAAAAATATTGGAAAAAAAAATGACTTTTGAAGAATTTCCCTTTAATGAGGCGCTTAAAGAAGGTTTACAGGCAATGAACTTTGAGAAGCCTACGCCGGTGCAAGAGCAAACCATTCCTGTTATTTTGGCAAAACGGGACGTGATTTCTTGCGCTCAAACAGGTACAGGCAAGACTGCCGCGTTCCTGCTGCCCCTACTGAACAACCTGATGACAGACAATCACGACAAGAAGAAGGTCAATGCCATCATCATGTCGCCAACCCGCGAACTTGCTCAGCAAATAGACCAGCAAATGGAAGGATTTTCTTACTTTTTGCCAATATCTTCGGTAGCGGTTTATGGCGGCAACGATTCGCAGGCGTGGGACGTTCAGCGCAACGGGCTTACAAGAGGCGCGGATGTAGTTATCGCCACGCCCGGACGGATGCTCTCGCATATTAATTTGCAAAACATTGATTTTTCGGGAGTGAAATATCTTATTCTTGACGAAGCAGACCGAATGCTCGACATGGGCTTCTTTGACGACATAATGCGAATAGTAAAACTGCTGCCTGCCGACCGACAGACAATTATGTTTTCGGCTACAATGCCACACAAAATCCGTGAGTTGGCAAAAACCATTCTCAACAACCCTGTGGAGATAAAAATTGCAATCGCCCGCCCGCCCGACAGTATTATGCAAGCGGCGTATATTTGTACCGAAAGTCAGAAATTACTTATTTTAAAACATCTTTTTTCGGTAAATGTTCCTAACAAGGTCATAATTTTTGCGGGCAAAAAACAGAGAGTCAGAGAATTAGCCTTGATATTGAAGCGGAAGGGGCTGCCCGCCGAAGCAATGCACTCTGACCTCGAACAGCGCGACCGCGACCACGTTATGCACGAATTTCGCAACGGACGCATCAACATTTTGGTAGCCACAGATATTGTGGCACGCGGCATCGATATTGATGATATCACCCTGATAATCAACTACGAAGCGCCGCGTGACGTGGAAGATTACGTTCACCGCATAGGGCGTACCGCACGCGCCGAAGCAAAAGGAATGGCAATAACGCTCGTCTCTGAAGCCGACCAGCCACGTTTCAAAAACATAGAAGATTTTTTGGAAAAAACGATTTACAAAATCCCCTTACCGCCCGAAGTGGGACTTATGCCCGCATACAACCCCAAAGCCGCAAGCGAAAACTCCCCGCGCGGCAAGTTCAAAGGGCGCACACAAAACCACGCATCGAAACAAAGAGGAAAACAGGGCGGCAAACATCGCCCACCACGGCAAAAGCCCAACAATTAATCTGATAAGGAACAGTAGTCAATAATTCAGTAGTCAGTATTCGCTACTAACTATTTTCACTGTTCACTATTCTGTTGGTTATCTGCGTCTTGCGCATCATTACGCTTGCTATGACGTTTGCGGTAGCGGTAAAAACTGCGTGCAAGCCTGAATATGCTGATTAAGATGAACAGCGTAACCGCAACCACAAAAATGTACCCCAAAAGTGTTAGTATACTTATATTTCCCATAACAAATAATGATTTAAAGGTTTAACTAAGCATTAAAATTGAAATGCAATATTAATAATAATTTTTTACAAATAAAAAAAAATCGTAATTTTTTAACAGAAACACACTGTTTTTTTGAATTGAGAATTGAGAATTAAAACTATTCCTAACTATTTCTAAATTCTGAAAAGTGAAAAGTGAAAACTTTTTTTCAATAAAAAATCCGATATTGTCATAGAACATCGCAGCGCCTTGTACGGTCGCTGCGATTGTGATTGGTTGGGAAGGCGTCGTGGCAGTGAGAAAACAGTTCAGCAGTTTTCCAAAAACTCCACCGCTTTTTCTATCTCTTTATACATCACAATGTCATCGGTTACAACGCTTACTGCTTTTCTGAATCGGGCAAGAAACGCTTCGAGCGCGGGCGAAGTTTTGGCAGGTCGGCGAAACTCCATTGCCTGTGCTGCATTTAGCAATTCTATTGCAATGATTTTCAGCAGATTATCTAAAATTTTGTGCAGTTTGACCGCCGCATTTGCCCCCATACTAACGTGGTCTTCCTGTCCGTTGGACGACACGATGGAGTCGCTCGATGCTGCAAAACAGTACATCTTATTTTGACTAACCATTGCTGCTGCTGCATATTGCGGTATCATATAGCCGGAATTTAGTCCGGGATTTGTTACCAAAAATTCCGGCAGCCCGCGAAGCCCCAAAATGAGTTGCGCTGTTCGCCGTTCCGAAATGTTGCCCAATTCGGATAGGGCAATAGCCAGATAATCAAAGACTAATGCAAGCGGCTGTCCGTGAAAATTGCCGCCTGAAATAATCTTGTCTTCGTCAGGGAAAATTGTAGGATTATCGGTAACAGAGTTTATTTCGGTCAAAAGGACGCTTTCCACATAACGCAAAGCGTCTTTTGTTGCGCCATGAACCTGCGGAATGCAGCGAAAGGAGTACGGGTCTTGAACATGCGCTTTGTGTCTGCTCGCTAATTCGCTGTTTTTCAAAATATTGCGAAAGAATTCTGCTGTCTCTGACTGCCCCCTGTGCGGACGTACATCGTGTATGCTCGCGTCAAAAGGCTCAATGCGTCCATCAAAAGCCTCGAACGATAACGCGCCGACCATATCGGCAATTCTGATTAGTTTTCGCGCACGAAGCGCGGCATACACGCCATTTGCAGTCATAAACTGCGTCCCGTTGAGCAATGCCAAACCCTCTTTGCTTTGCAAAGGAATCGGCTGGCGTTTAAATCGTTTTAAAATTTCTTCGGAATCATATTTTTTATTCTCAAAAAAAACCTCTCCTTTACCAATCAGGGGCAGAAACAGATTGGCAAGCGGTGCGAGGTCGCCGCTGGCGCCAAGCGAACCTCTGTCATACACAACAGGTATTATTCCATTGTTGAACAAATCTATAATGCGCTGAACTGTAAGTATTTGCACTCCGCTGTGTCCGAGCGACAGCGCGTGTATTTTCAGAAGCATCATCAACCTGATAATATCACAGTGCAAAGGTTCGCCAAGGCTACAGGCGTGCGATTGTACCAAATTCTCCTGCAATTTGCCCATGTCGCTCGCCGAAATATTTTTGTTGCAAAGCGACCCGAAACCTGTTGTTATGCCGTAAATTGGCTGTTCGCTGCTCTGTATTTTGAGGTTCAGATAGTCGCGGCATTTACGAATGCGAGCAACAGCATTCTCCGAAAGTTCAACCCTGGCATTTTCCGAAAGAATTTTATCTATAATTTCAAATGTAAGGTTTTCTTGTCCAATAAGATATGTGTTTTTCATCTGTTTATATTTTATTTTTAAGGTCAGATGGAACTCACACGACAACATAATAATAATCTTGTGTGTTTTGTTAATCGTGTTCGTTTCATAAAATTAGAAATTTTTAAAAGTTATAAGTTATCCGTCTCTCGCCCCTACCCTCTCCCCTCTCCCCTCTCCTCGCCCCGCCCCGAAGAGATGTGGTTAGTGGTTATTCGCGCCTTCGTGCCTTCGCGCTTAAATGCTTTCGATGACTTTTGCAGCCAGATTTTCAAAATGTTTTGCTACTGTTGAATTTTCGGCGGCAATAGGGCTACCGTTGTCGCAGCCTGCGCGAATGCTTTCCACAAGTGGAATTTGTGCCAAAAGCGTAATGTTCATGTCTTCTGCCAGAAGGTTGCCACCGTCTTTGCCAAAGATAAAGTATTTATTATCAGGCAATTCGGCAGGCGTGAACCACGACATGTTTTCTACTATTCCCAGAACGCGCACTCCTACTTTCTCATTTTTGAACATATTTATACCTTTGCGCGCGTCTGCAAGTGCAACATCCTGCGGAGTAGTTACGGCTATCGCGCCGTCAATTTTCAGATTTTGGATGAGCGTAAGTTGAATGTCGCCCGTTCCCGGTGGCAAGTCAATGATGAAGAAGTCGAGTGTGCCCCACGCGGCATCGGTTATAAGTTGTTTTAGCGCGTTCCCTGCGAGTGTTCCGCGCCAAATCAGCGCCTTTTCCGTATCGACCATCAAACCAATGGACAGCATCTTTACCCCGAATTTTTCAACGGGAATAATTTTGGGGAGTCCGTTGTAAGTCTCTGTGTGAAGGTCGTGATTTTCAACGCCAAACATTTTTGGCAGCGATGGTCCGTAAATATCCGCATCGAGCAAGCCCACTTTGAAGCCCATACGGGACAAGGCAACTGCCAAATTGACGGCAACAGTAGATTTGCCTACGCCGCCTTTGCCCGAAAAAATTGCTATCACATTCTTTACGTCAGGCAAAAAATTTTGGGCTTCGCGTTGCTGTATTTCCGGCGTTTTCACGGTTATATCTACCTGAATATCACTGTCGGCAGCCGCGAAAGCGAGGATTGTTCTTTCGGCAGATTTGACTATTGATTTAACAAAAGGGTCGTTAGGTTTGTCAAAAAAGAGGGAAAAACTTACACGATTTCCGTCAATTTTCAAGTCGTCCATCAACATTCCCTGCTCTGCTATACTTTTGCCTGTGCCGGGATAGCGCACGAGTGTAAGCGCTTGAATTATATCTTGTTTAGTCATTTTATTCCCAATTTTTCTCCGGCAAATTTCGCGATAAAATCCACAGTCTTTTCCTCGCCCAATGCAGATGTGTTAATGCACAAATGATATGACGAGGCTACGCCCCATTGCTTGTTCGTATAATAATTGTAGTATGCGGCTCGTTTTTTGTCGGTTTTTTGAATTAATTCTTTGGCTTTACTTTCGGAGGTCATTTGGTAGGTGCGTACAACGCGGTTAATGCGACATTCGATGTCGGCGGTTATAAATACGTTGAGGCAGCGTGGATTTTCCCGCAGCACATAATCGGCACATCGTCCGACAAAAATACAGGTCTGTTTTTCGGCAAGTTTCTTAATCACATCGCTTTGGATTTTGAACAGCGATTCGTTGCATAGAAAATTTGAGGACTGAAAATGGTTCATATTTCCGCTTCCCAAGCCGTGAATACTGTTGGCGAGGCTGAAAGTAGCAACTTCGTCGGCTTTTTCAAAAAACTCTGTCCCTATCCCACTTTCGCGGGCAGCAAGGGCTATTAATTCCTTGTCGTAGTATGCTGCCTGCAGTCTGTCGGCAAGTTTGACCCCTATTTCGCGCCCGCCGCTTCCAAGTTGGCGACCAATATTTATTACAAAATGTTCCATTCAGTTGTTAGAAAAAGTTAAATTTGATATACAAAATTATTTGAATTTTTTTTGATAAAATGTACGGAGAAAAAGTTAAATAATGTTTAGGAATTTTTCTTTTCACGGTGAAAATCTACCATCCGCTTGTTGCGCCGCCTCCTCCAAAACTTCCGCCTCCAAAACTTCCGCCGCCGGAGAATCCGCCGAAGCCTCCGCTGCCACTCGAAAAACTTCTGCCGCCTGTGCCGCCAATAAACACGGGAGTGGCTACCAAGCGCGGAATTTGCGTGTTAATTGCCTTTGCGTAGCCGCAATACTGACATTTGTAGGTCTGGCGCAAATTCCCTGTCGAGATATAAGTCGGGTGCGCTGTTGTAATCTTCTCTGCCAAACGGTAAGTGCGCGTACCGCAACTTGGGCAGGGCGCGTAACTTGCTGCCTGCTCGTAAGGATAAACAGTTTCGTTGCCGCAGGTATCACACTCAAAAATGTCGTAATCTACAGCGTGAAGTTTTTCTTCAAACTGTTGAGATACAGTGAGATATTTGTCTTCCTCTGTTTCGGGCAGGAACCGCATCGTCCCACCACATTCGTTGCATTTGATGGGTTGCGCGCGAAAATCTTTTATCTTTTTTCTTGAGTAAATAATTGATGGAATGTTACTTACAGGCATTAGCGGCAGCAAAAGGAAATACCAAAATTCTTTCATCACAAATGACAGGATGAACGCGCTGATAAATATAAGTGCGAAAATTTTGAGATAAACAATGCTTTTGTTTGATTTCAGGGCTTTTACGCGGTCTATATTGGTTTTAAGGAGAGCGTTTGTGCGCACTTTTGCCACTGTTCTTTGCATCAGAATACAGGTCAGCAGCATTGCGAGCAAAATTCCGATTAATAAATTGACGCTCAGTTTTTCCCAGTCGGTCGGTTTGCCCCACAAATCCTCGTTTGTCGGGCTGTAATCGCCGTTTATCACATCTACGGCTCGGCTGATTCCCGCAATCATTCCACCATCGTAATCTCCTGATTTAAAGCGCGGTATCATTTCCTGCATTTGTATCCGCTTGCAAATCAAGTCGGGCAGCGTTCCTTCAAGTCCGTAGCCTGTGACGAAATCAATTTTTCGCTGGTCGAGTACAAAAAGCGCCATAAGTCCGTTGTCTGAATTGTCTTTGCCCACGCCCCAGTTATGCGCCATATTTACTGCAAAAGTATGCACTTCGTTATTGCCAATAGAATTAACAGCGACAACGAGCGCGAGTACTCCTTTGTTTACTGCCAGCGAGTCGAGCATCGTATTCAGGTGAAACACAGCGCTTTCCGATAAAATGCCGTCAGGGTTTGTAACATAAGTTCCCGCGGGCGGCATGGGAATATCATCTAATGTCAGCGCATTTGTCGTTACAACTGCACTGAGCAAAAGACAAACGGCGGCTAACTTTTTCATTTTTTTTTGTGAGTTATTAATTTAATGATTGATAGAGTTTTACGTCAAAAAACAAGGTTGAATACGGTGGAATTGTGGAATATCCATCTTTGCCGTAACCAATTTGGTAGGGCATAAAGAACCTGATATGTCCGCCATCTTTAATCAATTTCAAGGCTTCGCGCCATCCTGTTGTAGATGTATTTTGCGAGAACCATACCGAATCGCCCGTTATGGCTACTGCTCCGGAGATGCGAAATGCCGTCCCGTCAATGAACGTGGCTTTGTATTTTACCATGACGATACTGTTGTCATTTGGCTGACGCTGGTATCCCGGCTCTAAAACCTTGTAAATCAGTCCTGATGAAGATTTTTGATAGGACGAATCGTTCAGGTAAACCGCTTCCTGGCGACTGTACCAATTTTCGTTCATTATTTTCCATTCCTCGTATTCATCTGATTTACACGAATTTGCATTGAACACGACAGAAAAAACTGCAATTATAAAAAAAATTTTTTTCATTATCAAGAAAATGTAATTTCTAAATTATTATATTTCAAACGAATAACTTCCAATTCTGTTGCCGTCCAGAAAAAATTCGGCAATATATTTGCCCGCCGGCAGCATTTCGTCCACTTTGTAGTATATTGTGCCGTTGATGGCTTCGTTTCCATATTCAAAGTCCTTGCGAGCCGAAAATTTTATCAGTTTTCCTTCAAAAGAGAACACGTCTGCTGCGCTGTTTTTAGTTAGCACGATGTCGTCGGGGCGTACGATGCGCAGAAAAATTGTTTTGTCGCCCGGAGCGGCAGTAATGTTTTTAGCAATAGTGTAATTAAACTGAAAATTAGCGATTTGCGAAAGTTTTTTAGTTGCTCGTCCGCGCTCGTTGAGCGCCGCAAAAGTGAAATTGGTCATTTCTATAATTGCCGCGCGTGTAACCGCCTGTGTCAAATCTTCTTTTTCTTTGGAGAGAATCTCCACGGTTTGCGCAACTTCGGCATAACGCTGTTTTACTTGTATATTTTCATTTGCAAGTCGCTGATTTTGAACATTTAACGAATCTATTTGACCTACATAATATTGCATCACCTGGCGCACGGTTGCAAGTTCGCCTTTGAGTTCCTTGATACGCCGAGCATCTGTGGATTTTGTAATTCGCAGTTCATCAAGCAGTTGCTGAATTTTGACCTTCTGCGCGTCCACAAGTTTCACCAGCGAATCGTTTGTTAGCGTAGGAGTAATATCCTGAAATTCATAAGTATAAGTAGAATATTCCTGTTCAAGTCGCTGCTTTTCGATGTCCATCATTTCTATAAGTACATTCATATCGGCATCTTGCTTTTGCGATTTGAACACAAAAAAAACTGCCACTGCAATTGCCGCAAGCAATAGAAGCACACAAATAATTATAAGCAGTGTTTGTTTTTTCATTTTCGGAGAAAATTTTTTGCAAAGTTAGCATTAAATTTTCAAATTACATACAAAACGGATAAAAATGTATCGTAAAATTTGCAGAGGAAAAGTTATTTTTATTTTTGTAAATTATTGAAAATCAGTCGTTAACCTTTGTTTATGAATTTCAAATTCAGTAAGGAGTGATTTTTTTTACAACATTTTCACTGTTTTTTCTAACTGTATTCCTCGCGAGCCTTTTATTAGAATTAATTGATTATCAATATGTTGCGTTTGTAAAAATTCGGCGAGCATGTCTGAATTTTCAAAGCAGCGACAATTATTTTCTGTGTTTTTAAAATTCTTTCCAACCAAAAAGACATTGCGTAAATTGCTTTTATTCAGCAAATTAACGACTTTTTGATGTTCTTCGCCGCTTATTGTTCCAAGTTCAAGCATGTCGCCCAAAATCAGTGTTTTGTGTGGCGCTGCAAGTTTAGCAAAGTTCAAAATTGCCTCACGCATACTCGAAGGATTGGCGTTATAGGTGTCCATTATCAACTTATTCCGTTGCGTTTCAACAAGTTGCGAGCGACTATTTGATGGCTTGTATTTTTCCAAACCGCGTTTTATTTCTTCTTTTTTTAAGCCGAAAAAATTACCTGCACACACTGCTGCCAGCACATTTTCGGCGTTATATTCGCCAATTAAATTTGTTTTCACATCAAATTTTTCGTTTTTCAAACTGCAACTCATTGTCAGAAAAGGCGATGCGCCTGTTGTCGTGCCATAAACATCAGAATTTGTGTTTGTTAAAGAATATTCAATTCTTTTTTTCGTGCCAATTCCCTTGTTTTCAGCCATTTGATTAAGAAAAAGATTGTCGGAGTTGATAAAAATCGCTTCCCCTTTGCCTGCAATATATTCGTAAAGTTCTGATTTTGTTTGCATTACGCCTTCAAACGACCCAAAACCTTCAAGATGCGCCCGTCCCACGTTTGTAATCAATCCATATTGGGGCGCGGCAATGCTGCAAAGCGCTGCTATTTCGCGCGGATGGTTTGCGCCCATTTCTACAATCGCAATTTTGTGTGTTTGAGTAAGTTGCAACAAAGTGAGCGGCACTCCGATATGATTGTTGAGATTGCCCTGAGTGTAATGGATGTTGAATTTTTCACTTAAAACGCTTGCTATCAGTTCTTTGGTTGTTGTTTTGCCGTTTGTACCCGTAATTCCAACAATGACAGTTCCGAGTGCGCCGCGATGCTGCTGCGCCAACTGCTGCAAGGCTTCGAGCGCATTATCTACCACGATAAACCGCTCATTTACTGCATATTGTGCTTCATCAACAATTGCATAAGCACAACCCTGTTCCAACGCTTGCGCTGCAAAAGCGTTGGCATTAAAATTGTCGCCACGCAGCGCGAAAAACAGTGAATTTTTGACAATATGGCGCGTATCAGTGCATATACGCGGGTATTTTTTGAAAAGCGAATAAAGATACATATAATTAATAAGGTTGCGCAGTTTTTTTAATAATAAAAATAAACAAAACACATAATTTTACGGAAAACAAAATTATAGAAAAAAACTCAGAAATCAATGAACAATGAACAATTAGCAATTAAGAGTTTAGTTATTAGAGTTTAGAGTTTAGAGTTTAGAGTTTAGTTTTCAGAAATTGCTAATTGCTAATTGCTAATTGAATATAATTCTCAATTCTCAATTCTCAATTCTCAATTCAAAAACATTTCTTAATTTCTTCTGACAATTGAATTGTTAAAATTTCAATATCGTTGTAAATAAAATGTTTGCCTGCGCCTGCGGGAAATAACGTTTTTCGTTAACGCGCTCTTCTGCAAGAAAATACGTGTAATAATTGTAGCCGTTTGAGCAATATTCCACATTGAAAAGGTTGTTGAGTAGCAGTCTGAAACCGATGCCATCAATTTTCTGCATTTTCCAAAAATAATTAACTGCCACATTATTGACGAAATAGGGGTCGATACTTCGGTCGCTGCTTTGCGTATTGTCAAGGTATTGCCGCCCAACGTAAGAGGAAATAAATTGCAGGTTAAAACCCTGATAATCAAATGTAAAGACGTTGTTGGCAACCACATTTGGCGAATACGATATTGCAGTATTTTTGTGCAATATTTCTTTGTATCCTAACCAGTTCCAATCCCCGTCATAACTTTCAACCAGTTCTGTAAATTCTTTTATTCTGTTCCGGCTCAAACTCAAATTCCCGTTCCAACTTATTATATCATTGCATTTTACGCCTGCCGAGATTTCCACGCCGCGCCGATAACTGTCAGACACGTTGGAAGTTAGCGGTTCGCCAATGTCGCTTGTTTTGCCCGTGAGAATAAGTTGATTTTTGTACTGCATGTTGTACAAATTCACTTCTGCTGTAAAATGCTGACTATTAAAGCGGTATCCAATTTCCGTATCAAAGAGTCGCTCGCTTTTGGGGCGCTCATTTGCCCCTGCGTCAGTGTAATTATCTCGGGTTGGTTCGCGGTTAGCCTCCGAAAATGAGGCATACAGGCTGCTTTTGCGGTCAAAATTATAACTTGCGCCAAATTTCGGGTTGAAAAAGTTGAACCTGTGCTGCTGCGTTATGTCGCGCATAGCCTCTGTGTTGCTGTCAAATTTGTCGTCTCTTCCGCGCATTTTGTACAAAATTCCGCGATATTGCAGGTCTGCTGTAAGCGTCAGATTTTCAGCGATTTCATAACTCGTTTTGAGAAAAACGTTGGCATCTGTTTTGTCCGAATTATTTTTGTACCAGTCTTTTGGCGCGACAAAATCATCTGCCGCGTTGCGCACCCAAAGAATTTTCCCAAAATGCCGGCCGCAGTAATAATTCGCCCCACCGCCCAAGGTCATTTTCAGAGTGTTTTTTTGAAAATTGACTGAAAAGATGCCACCGTAGAAATCATTGTCGAGCCATTTTTGGCGGATTAAATCCGTTTTTGTGCTGCCGTCGGGCGACGTGAGTTGATATTCGGCATATTTCCTCGCGGTTTTGTATTCTTCATAAAAACCTTTGCCGTGCGTGTAATGCAGAGCCGCGTTAAAATCAAGAAAGTAGCCGTTTTCGCGCAATAAATCCTGATGAAAATGCAGTTGATAATGTGTTTGCGTGTAATTGTCGGTTTGATTTTTGTAAAATTGTGTAACTCCGTCATCATCAACGTATTCGCCCGCATCGTTGTAAGTGCGGCTATATTTTTGCGGCTCGCCTGCAACTCTGTCTAAATCAACGCCAGCCCACGACAAGTAAGTTTTTTCTTTTCCTCCAAAAGTAATGAATTTGAGCGAGTTAGCATTTCCAAAATAGCCTGCTGCTGCGTAGTAACTTTTCAAATCGGAGGCTGCGCGGTCAATGTACCCGTCCGAATTAATGCCCGATACCCGCGCTTCTGCAATAAATTTGTCCGCAATTTTGCCTGTTCCCGCTTTAATGGTGTATCTGTGCGTGTTAAAAGAGCCGTAAGCGCCTGATATTTCGGCAAATGGCTGGCTATTCATTCGCAGCGTTTCCATATTTACGCTCGCGCCAAAAGCCGCCGCACCATTGCTACTGCTGCCTACGCCGCGCTGCACCTGCACCGACGAGAGAGACGAAGCCAAGTCGGGCAAATTGACAAAGAAAGGTGAGTGACTTTCCGCATCGTTGAGCGGGATACCGTTAGTTGTGATGTTGGTGCGCGTTGCGCTTGTCCCGCGAATGTGAAAACTGGTGTAGCCAATGCCCGTGCCTGCATCAGAAGTGGCTACAAATGAGGGAGTTAGCGCGAGCAGATACGGAATATCCTGACCGCCGTTGCGCTTTGCAATCTCGCTTTGCGAAACATCTGTGTAAGTTACTGCCGAATTTTCAGCCGCACGAATGCCGAAAACAGTTACCGGATCAAAATTTCGCGCAGACTGATAACTGATTAAATCGCTGTTTGCAAGCGTAATGTCCGCAGGTATTTCCTGTACCAAAGTGTCTAATTGGGGTGTGGAAGCATTTATATTATCGGCAGGAGAGAGAATCCCGCCTTCATTTCGGACTGCGTCAGCCCCTGTAAGATGTTGTGCATTAGCACATAAAGCCGTTAAGACAAAAAACGGAAGGATAATTTTTTTTCTCATAAAAAATAAAATTCAAATTGGGGAACTCCTAAAAACTAGATTATTTTAGGCGGACAAGTTTTCAAAAGCGCAGTTTACTAATGTAAATGAGCATTTTGAAAATGAAGTCCAACGACAAATAAGCAGTTTTTAGGAGTTCCC
>JAISWT010000178.1 GCA_031271005.1 Prevotellaceae bacterium
GAACTTTCAACCCCAATTCAAATATTGTTTTTGCAATTTCGTTTTCTGTCATTTTCTTTACTTTGATGTCCTTTCCGGTGCGGTTAATAATTCAATTTTATTCTCCCGCTTTGGCGGGAGAAACTTTGCGTTCCTTGCGTATCTTCTTTGCGCTCTTTGTGGTAAAAAATATTTAACCGCAAAGGACGCAAGATTTATCCCGCCAAAGCGGGAGGCTTCGCAAAGGACGCTATAATCTGTTTACTACTCTTTTTATTCCATTTTTAAATAATACCGTATTGAAATTGATTAACAATCCCAATTTGCAACCGCTTAATTTCAAATTTGGTTAGTTTTTGTTTAATTGTTGATAGAATTTTCATTACAAACATTTTTGTTTTTAACCACCATACAGGCGTTTTATAATATTTTCGGTATTCTGATTTTGGCTGCTTTATCCAGTCCACTTTTTGCAACTCTGCAAGGGTCTGATTTCGAGTACTTTTCTGCAAAAAATAAGGAAAAAGTCCATAGACACGCAAATTGTCTAACAGCTGTTTGAGTTGTTGGTTCGTTACTGCCTGATTTTCAAAATATTGCAAATTAAATAAAAAATGATGTTCTGTCTTGTGCATTCGTACTCCGCGTGTAGCCGCTTCCACATCCTGATTGTAAAAGGATAACGGCTTATTAATCAGCACAGTACGGTACTTCAGCGCTACCCGCATCCACAAATCAAAATCCTCGCCAAGTTTGAGCGTGGGCTTAAAACCGCCCATTTCATCGTAAATTTCCTTTCTCATTACCGTTGCGCCTGTCCATATCGGCATCCACGGCGAGCGGGAATATGCCATCACGTAATCAAAATAACCGCGCGTAAAATCTTGACTTACACCGATTTTAGCCGGCGTAACTTTGCCGTTCTTTACTTTGAAATACGAACTTGCCCACATCGCTGCATCGGGAAAATCGTTTATCAACGCTGCCATCTGAGCCAAAAAATTATCTGCCCACCAATCGTCAGCATCAAGAAAAACGATGTAATTGTATCGTGCAACTCTCACGCCGTTGTTACGCGCCGTTGAAACGCCACTGTTTGCCTGCTCAATAATCCGTAATTCGCAGTTGATACCACGCATGTTTTTAACAATTTCTAACGAATTATCAGTAGAACCATCATCCACAACAATCACCTCAAACTCTTTAAAAGTTTGATTAGCAACCGATTGTAACGCTTTTTCAACGTATTGTGCTTTGTTGTACAAAGGTATTATTACCGAAAACATAATTTCAAAATTCCTTTTCTAACCGACAACAAAAGTATAACAATATCTACAATTATCAAAATTTAGCCGCCAAATTTTGATAGTTTTCAGTTTTCAGTTCTCAGTTTTCAGAATTTTGATTTTACTTTACGTTTACTTTACTTTACTTTACGGTTAAATTTAAATCCTAAATTTACTGAATTTTCATTTTTTAACCATTTTGGCGCATCAGCAGTACTGTTTTTTATAAATATAAAAATAAATAAATAAATAAAAATAAATGTTAATGCGCTAAAAATTTAACTCCTATTGGCACGATTATTGTTTTTAAAAAAAACAATTTATATTAATATTTATATAAAAAAACTTAAAAAAATAAGGAGAATTTACTATGAAAAAGGGATTTATAGTCCTGTGGGCAACGTTGTTGCCTTTGTTGAGTTCGGCTCAATGGGCAGATGATATTTATTATTCGGCAGACGATGCGCCCAAAGCCCCGGCAGCAGCAAAGCAAAAACCCACTCAAGCAGAAGTTATTTATAAAAACGGTGCGCGAAAAATCGTTTATTTAGACGAATACACAAAGTATAACAGCAAAAAAGCGAAGGCAGATACGATTGTTGCGCTCGATTCTGTGGAGCAGTCGACCTACGAGTATGCGCAGCGAATCAAGCGTTTTCACCGCAACAGTGCATCCGTAATTATTTCCGACCCGTCAAATGACGATGTCTATTACCTTGACGGCAACTATTGGAATGTTTATGACAATGACGGTTACACAAGCATTTCGCCCGACTACGGTTGGAACAGTTGGTACGGCTATAACTCGTATTATCCGTGGTATTCGGGCTGGGGCTATCCCTATTGGGGCTGGCGCCGTCCATATTTGAGTTGGGGCTGGGGCTGGTACGACCCATACTGGGACTGGAATTTCGGCTGGAGCGGTTATTACGGCTGGGGTAACTATTATGCTTGGGGTTATCCTTACTATGGTTGGGGATACGGTCATGGCTACGGTTACGGATATGGATATGGTTACGGACATCATTATGATTATCGTCCTTCGGGTTACTATGGCAACAATCGCCGTAATCAGTACAATTCGCGCACAGGCAGTTTGCGTACGGGGTCTGATGTAAGTCGCACACGCGAAACCTCTGTGGGCAGTTATCGCACAGGTGTTCGCCTGTCGGGTACAGGCACGCGCACCGGCAGCGGAACAAGAGTTGCTGCGAGAGACAATTCAAGTTTGGCAACAGGTGCAGGCAGAATAGCGGACTACGCAATCTCCGGCAGACGCACCTCAGAAAGTGGCATCAGCACCACTCCACGAGTTTCGGGCAGCAGAACGGCAACAGCCACCTCCGAAGGCACAGCCCGCAGCGGCAATATTTACAGTAGCGGGCGCACAAGCAGCGATGGAGTGCGCAGTAACACTTATGGTGGACGCAGTCAGTCGGGCGCAGTGCGTTCAAGCGGTTCATACACGCCTTCGCAATCGCGAGGCGGAACATCTTCGCGTTCCGGTTCGAGCGGGACATACAGTGCGCCTTCGCGTTCCGGTTCATCATCAAGTTCGCGTTCAAGTGGCAGTTCTTACAGTGGCAGTAGCAGTTCGCGTTCATCCGGAGGCTCGTCGGGCGGCTCGCGCAGTAGTGGTGGAAGACGCTGATATTAAGGAAATTAGATAATAAATTAAATTTCAAATATTTACAATATAAATTTTATTTTGTAAAAAAATGGTTTTATAAAGTTGTATATTTGCGTTACAATCCTTCGATGCGAGGCGTAATTGTTTGTTTTTATACAGTTTTTTCTATAATTAATATATATTTTATTAAAAGAAAATGAAAAAAATATTTTTATCAATATGCGGCATTTTGTTTGGTTTGGTTGCTATGGGGCAATCCGAACTTGATGCGGTGAAATATGTTCAGGGCGACATTCAGGGTACTGCGCGTTATATGAGTATGGCAGGAGCATTTGGCGCACTTGGCGGCGATGCGTCTGCAATAAAGGACAATCCTGCGGGTCTGGGCATTTATCGCGGGCATGAGTTGGGGATTACCGTTAATGGTCAGATACAAAATTCGCACTCGGACTGGGGCGGCATAAAATCCACAGATAACCTGTTTCGCGGCAAACTGAACACGTTTTCTTACGTGTTTGGCACGAGTTTGGACAATCTGCGTGAAAATAGCAAGGGTTTGCTTGGAATGAATTTTGCTTTCAGTTACAATAAGTTAAAATCAATAGACCGCGCAGTTACCGTTCGCGGCGGCGAGATGCAGGCGCGTCTGTCAAATATGATGGCAGATTTAGCGTGGCGCACGGGCGTTACAGATGAAAATGCAATAGGCGATTATAACAATACTGACGTCAACTGGCTCGCCGCTTTGGGCTACAATGCTTATCTTATGAATTTAGATAATGCAGGCTGGTTGTCGTATTTTGGCTATGATGGAGTAACAAATATGGTCGAAGATGTTATTCCGTCTTATTCTTTATACGAAAAAGGTTATATTGATGAGTACTCGCTCACGTGGTCGGGCAATTTTGGCAACCGTTTTTATTTGGGCATTGGCGTTAACCTGCAATCAATGTCTTACGATATGCAATCATCATATTCGGAAACCTTGAGCAGCAAAAAGGGTCATTTTGATTTGACTAATATTTATTCGGCAAATGGTCTCGGATTTAATCTGTCGGCTGGCGGGCTGTTCAAAATCACAAATGCTTTGCGTGTTTCGGCTGCCGTTCATACGCCTTCCGTATTATTTTTGACCGAAAATTATTTTCCAAACATTGATGGAGTAAATACTCAATATGTTGGAAGTTCGGATTTGGTAATTGATCCAAATTTAATAGTTGATGGAAATTTGGTAATTGAAGGAGTAAATCCTCAGTACTCAGGCATATACAGTTATGCTGTCAATCGTCCGTTTTACGCAAATGCGGGTTTGGCATATATTTTCGGCAAAAAAGGGTTGATTAGTGGCGAATACGTTTTTACGCACTACAAAGGCGCTTCTTATGCTGACGAAAACGGAAACAAGCGGGCTTTTGCCGAAGAAAATAGTGGTTTCAAAGATATGTTTTTGAATGGACACACTGTAAAAGTTGGCGGTGAATATCGCGTAACCGACAATTTCAGTGTGCGTGCGGGTTATGCGCTGCAAACTTCGATGGTTGATGGCAGCAAGGCGGATAAACTGATGAGAAATAATTCTATGCGCACTGATGCAGAATATTTTGCGCCGAAAAACACAAATTATTTCACTTGCGGAGTGGGCTATCAGGAAAAAGGCTGGTATATTGATGTTGCATTTATGCACAAACGCGCGGCGGAAACATTTATGCCTTTTTCACCGTTCTACCAATCTGCATACGACGACAATAACAATGACTTTGTGCTTGTGCCGACACCAAAACCTGCCGACATCAACATTGTAAATAATAATATTGTGGCTACTTTTGGGTTGAGATTTTAAGTTTCCTGTTTGAGAATAATATTTTTTGCAAATATTTTTTGAGGAAACAAAAGAAATAAAAAACGAGTAATCGTTTATATATCAGAAAGATAAGATTTTCACAAAAATCATTATCTTTCTCTTTTTTTAAGCTTTTTTTCAGATTGTTTCCCCTTTTTGCAAATAATATTTTTGCGGCTTTAGCGCTTTATCGGCGATAATTTAGTAATTTTGCAAAAATGACTTACGACTGCATAAAATGGCAAATTAACAAATTGAAATCACAAGGCATTATTCGCTACGAAGGTGCAGATAAAGGCGTAAAATGGGTAATTGTCAAGTGAGAAACATTAATAAAATAATTCAAATAAATAAAAGTGATAAACGATGCGCTTCAAAACAGACGATATGTGATTACTGCGGCAATATTAATTGTTGTGGCAATTTTCGGCGTGCGTCTGCTGTCGTTACAAGTGCTTGAGAGCAAATACAAAGCGGGCGCTGACAGCAACGCTTTTTTGCGCAAAACACAGTATCCACCGCGCGGACTTATTTATGACCGCAACGGGCGATTGCTCGTTTATAACAAAGCGGCTTATGATATTACTCTGATAATCAGGGATATACGCAATTTAGACACCCTTACTTTCTGCCGCGATCTGGGGATTACAAAAGAGTATTTTTTGCAGCGCATTGCCGAAATTAAAGACACAAAAAAAAATCTTGCATATTCATCATACACGCCACAGTTGTTTATGACTCAATTAAGCGCTGCCGACATTGCACCTGTTCAGCAAAATATTTACAAATATCACGGTTTCTATATCCAAAACCGCACTCTGCGTGAATATGTTGTTCCTTCGGCTGCGCATTTGCTGGGCAGCATAGGCGAGGTCTCGCGCAATGATATTGCAAAAGACCCTTACTACAGGCAGGGCGATTATGCCGGCAGAGACGGCGTTGAATATACTTACGAAAAGGATTTGCGCGGCGAAAAAGGCACCGAAATTTTGCTGCGCGATGCCAAAGGGCGGATTAAGGGGAAATACGAAGACGGCGAATTTGATGTGCAGGCAAAAGCGGGAAAAAACCTGACTCTCACCATAGACATTGATTTACAGAGGCTTGGCGAGAAACTGATGACAGGCAAAATGGGCAGCATCGTGGCTATTGAACCCGAAACGGGCGAAATACTTTGTCTTGTTTCCAATCCCACCTTTGACCCCTCCTCGCTTGTAGGACGGCAGCGCAGCGAATATTACAATAAACTTGCTGCCGACCCGAACAAGCCTCTGTACAACAGGGCAACGCAGGCGCAATATTCGCCCGGCTCTACCTTCAAGGTTGTACAGGCGCTGGTAGAATTGCAAATGGGCGGGATAACACAGCAAACGCTTTTTTCGTGCTACGGGCTTGCTACTCAGCCAATTAAATGTACGCACTCGCATGGCTCGCCGGTGTCGCTGCTCGGCGCGATAGAACAAAGTTGCAATCCATACTTCTGGTCGGCATTCCGTTCTACTGTGGAGCGCATTGGATATGGACAAAATAATATAAATTTCAAAAAATCGTACAAGGAGTGGGAAGACAACATTCGCAAATTCGGGTTTGGCGGCAAATTTACCGACAGCGACCTTTACGAGCAGTCGCGCGGGTTCATTCCGTCCGAAAATTACTACAACAGATATTATGGCGAAACAGGCTGGCGGGCGCTCACCATCCGCTCGCTTTCCATAGGGCAGGGAGAGGTCCTTGTAACGCCACTGCAACTGTGCAATGCAATGGCAGTGGTAGCCAATTCGGGATATTTTATTTCTCCACACATAAATAAATCCGATTCTATGAAAACGCGCCTTCATAAGGTAGATGTAGATGAGGCACATTTTAACGTAGTGCGCGAAGGGATGCAGCGCGTTATGGAGCGCGGAACGGGTCGCCGATTCAAAATAAAGGATATGGATATGTGTGGAAAAACAGGAACAGTTCAGAATAACCATGGTAAAGACCACGCCGTGTTTGAAGGCTTTGCACCGGCAGAGAAACCAAAAATATGTGTTGCCGTGGTAATTGAAAATGCAGGATATGGCGGAACCTGGGCTGCTCCAATTGCGAGTTTGATAATGGAATTTTATATGAACAGAAAAATAGAACGCATAGACCTCTATAACAGAATGGCAAATACAGTGTTGAATAAAAGCGTTTTAAAAGAAGAATAAGACAGCATGCAAGACTTGTCCCGCCAAAGCGGGAGACAAAATAAAACTCTGAAAACTGAAAACTGAATTTATTCGCGACAAAAAAAAATAAAAAGATGAAATATTTAAGAACAGCGTTTTTTTTACTGGCAATTTTCTCTCTGTCGGCTTTGAACGGACAATCTGCGTATTATGGGAAAATTAACAAATATTCAAATCTTTACCGGATGTCATCAAATCATTCGCCGATTTTGGCGTGGCTGTCGGCCAAAACAACCGTTTTTGTTGTGTCGGATGTAGTTGTGAACGGGTTTCTGCACGTGATTTACCCCGAAAGCGGCATAGAAGGTTACATTAATCAAACCGCTATTGACTTCACCGACAAGGCGCTTGACTATGCCTCTGCCGACACATTCGCCCAGCCGCTTTATGAACAAACTGATACAGTGGTGATTAAAGTTACAAACAACACCAGTCGCACTTTGACCCTCAAAATTGACAATCGCAATTACACGATTGTTAGCAACGCACAGCAACGCATTACAGTTGCCGCAGGCAAAAGGAGATACATTGTTTTCGGACCAAAATTTCTGCCCGTAGTGGGCATAGAGGTCCTTACAGGCAGGCAAAATTACAGTTGGAAAATTAGTGCAATGGGATTGTAAAAAACAGTTAGCAGTTAGCAATTAGCAATTAGCAATTAAGAGTTTAGAGTTTAGAGTTTAGAGTTTAGTTAGGAATAGTTAGAAACTTTAATCAATTAGCAATTAGCAAATCGTAATTCGTAATTTTTAATTCGTAATTGGATTTAATTTCGTAATTGGATTTAATTTCGTAATTGGATTTAATTTCGTAATTCGTAATTGAATATAATTCTCAATTCTCAATTCTCAATTCTCAATTTTGAATTAACAATTTTGAATTAACAATTTTGAATTAACAATTTTGAATTAACAACTAATAATTATATTACACACAAGTGGAATACATTTTTCTGATATTATTAATAATACTTAACGGATTTTTTTCGTTGTCGGAAATAGCGATCGTGTCGGGCAAGCGTGCGCGGCTGGAGAGTTTGCGGCGCGACGGCAAGCGTGGGGCAGACATTGCGTTGAAATTACAGCAGGACTCCGAAAATTTCCTCTCGGCAATCCAAACCGGAATCACTCTTGTAAGTATGATTACCGGACTTGTAGGTGGCAACAATCTGGCACGCGAACTTGCGCCCCTGCTTGAGAGAATAACCTTCTTGCACAGTGTTGCCGGCGAAGTGTCGCTGGTTATTTCGATGATTGTTGTTACATACGTGTCGATAGTTTTCGGCGAACTTGTACCAAAAACCATCGCGCTGGGCAAACCCGAAAAGATGGCTGTTGCTGTGGCGCCGGCAATTTACTTTCTCAGCCGTGCGCTGTTCCCGTTTGTGCGCCTGCTGGCGATTTCAACCAACGCAGTGAATCAGGTTTTGGGTATAAAAAAGCACAGCGAACAGATTACGGAGTCCGAATTGCGCCAAATGTTGCATACAGCCTCGTCAGAAGGAGTGATTGAAAAAGAGCAAAACATTTTCCACGAAAATATTTTTAATTTTTCCGACAAAAAAGCGCAGCATTTGATGACATACCGCTCTGAAATAGAATGGATTGATATTAATTCGGATAAAGAGACAATCAAAAAAGAACTTGATGAATTTTCGCACAGTCGAATTGTTGTTTGCAATGACGACTTGGATAATTTTCTGGGCGTTTTGCATCTGAAAGATTATTACAGGCAAATTTATCTGCAAAAAAACACAAACATCCGCAAAATGCTTACTCCGCCAATTACCGTTCCCGAAACGGCAAGTGCGCAATACGTCCTTGACCAACTGCGTGCAGATGAAAGCAAAGTTTGTTTCGTTATAAATGAATTTGGCGGGCTGGAAGGCATAATTACGCTTTACGACGTGATTGAAAATATTGTGGGGCAAATTCCCGAAAAAGGAGATGACCCGGATGTCTTTGTGCGAGACGACCATTCGGTGCTTGTCAGTGGCGATGCGCCTGTGGAAACGCTCGTGGGCATTATCGACAATTTTAAAGTCAATTTCGAGAGCGTAGAGTATTACACAGTTGCAGGATTCGTATTAAGTATTATTAACGAAATTCCACAACTGGGATATGTTTTTAACTATCAAAATTATACATTTGAAATTATTGATATGGACGGGCGACGAATTGATAAAATCCTTATAAAGAAAAACGAAAATTAGTTTTCAGTTATCAGTTGATAAATATCAATTCGTAAAAATATTATAAAAACTTAAAAATAAATGCGTTAAACAATAAAATCTAATTCTTAATAAAATAAAAACACATAAAAAAATCCAAAACAATGTACAAAGAATTTCAACAACATTTACAGAACGAACTTGCTGACATTCAGGCACAAGGGCTGTATAAAAACGAAAGAATTATTGTATCGCCGCAAAGCGGCACAATAAAAGTTGAGAGCGGACAAGAGGTGATAAATTTTTGCGCCAACAATTATTTGGGGCTTTCAAACAATGCCGACCTTATAGCCGCCGCACACGACGCCCTCGAACAGCGCGGCTACGGCATGTCTTCAGTGCGATTTATTTGCGGGACACAGGATTTGCACAAAAAACTCGAAGCATCTGTTTCGCAGTTTTTTCACACGGAAGACACAATTTTATATGCCGCATGCTTCGATGCCAATGGAGGCGTTTTTGAGCCGCTTTTGACCGCCGATGACGCTATCATTTCTGACGCACTCAATCACGCTTCAATCATAGATGGTATTCGCCTCTGCAAGGCACAGCGTTACCGCTATTCAAATGTTGATATGGCTGACCTCGAAAAGCAACTGCAAATTGCTCAGGCACAACGTTTCAGGCTGATTGTTACAGACGGAGTCTTTTCGATGGACGGCAATGTTGCCCCGCTGGACAAAATCATTGCTCTGGCAGAAAAATACAACGCTATGGTTATGGTTGACGAGAGCCACTCGGCTGGCGTGGTGGGTAAAACAGGACACGGCATTACCGAGCGTTACAACCTGCAAGGCAAACTCGAAATCATTACAGGAACACTCGGAAAAGCCTTTGGCGGCGCTATTGGCGGCTTTACAACGGGCAAACGTGAAATCATTGAAATGCTGCGGCAACGCTCGCGTCCATACCTGTTTTCTAATTCCATTCCGCCAATGGTGGTTGCTGCCGGCATAAAAGCCTTTGAACTGCTCGAAAATTCTAACACATTGCAGGATAAACTACACGAAAATACTGCCTTTTTCATAGAAAAAATGAAAGCGGCAGGGTTTGAGATAAAGCCCACCGAATCGGCTATTTGTGCTGTAATGCTTTATGATGCAAAACTTTCGCAGGAGTTTGCTACGCAACTTATGAATGAAAACATCTATGTTACAGGATTTTACTATCCTGTTGTACCCAAAGGGCAAGCGCGGATACGTGTGCAGATTTCTGCCGCTCACGAGCGCACTGATATGGAACGGTGCATCGCAGCATTTATAAAGACAGGCAAAGAACTTGGAGTAATTAACAATTAGCAATTAGCAATTCAATTAGCAATTAGCAAATCGTAATTCGTAATTCGTAATTGGATTTAATTTCGTAATTCGTAATTGAATATAATTCTCAATTCTCAATTCTCAATTCTCAATTAAAAAACATTTCTTAATTTCTTAATTAACCACTAACCACTATAAGTGAGTATCCGCTTCGGATAAAACCTCATTTTTGGCGGGACAAGTCTTGCTCTGATTTATTTCACAGAGAGACACAGAACTTGTCCCGCCAAAGCGGGAGAAATCACAGAGTAACACAGAGATTTTTTCGCGCCTTCGTGCCTTCGCGCCGTTAGGCAATGAGGTGAGTATTAAAACAGTTTTAATTCGGGTTGCAGGTCTTTGTCGTGCAATTCATTGTCGGCGTTGCTGATACCGAACCCTATTAATCGTACCGGCTTTTGGGACAAATCAATCTGTTTCATCATTTCCCGCGCAATGTGCCAAAACTGTTGGAAAACAGTGATTTTTTGAGGCAGAGTTTTACTTCGGGTAATAATTTTGAAATCGGCATATTTGACTTTTATAGTAATGGTTTTTCCGTGAAAATTTTCTTTTTCTACACGTTCAAAAACCTCTTTTGCCAGATGATATAATTCAATGGTAAGTAAAATACGGTCGTTCTTATCTTGCAAAAAAGTTGTTTCGTTGCTGACCGACTTGATGGGGCGATGTGGCTTCACTTCCCGCTCGTCAATGGCGCGGGCGTAGCGGTAAAAAATGTGTCCGGCTTTGCCAAACAAGCGCACCAGTTCTGCCTCGTTGCGCTGTTTCAAATCAAAACCTGTAAAAATATGGTGGCTGTGCATCCTTTGTGCCGTTACTTTGCCTACGCCAAAAAACTGTTCTATTGGCAAAGTCTCTACAAATTTTTCCGCCTCCTCCGGCAGAATGACAAAAAATCCGTTAGGTTTTCTGTAATCGGAAGCAATTTTTGCAAGGAATTTATTGATTGAAACGCCTGCGGATGCCGTTAATTCTGTCTTTTCAAAAATTTTTTGTTGAATTTCTTTGGCTATCAGGCTTGCAGAAGGGTTATTCTTATGATTTACGGTTACGTCCAGAAATGCTTCATCTAAAGATAGCGGTTCTACCAAATCCGTATATTCCCGAAAGATTTCGCGAATCTGCATCGAAACGGCGTGATAGACCTCAAAGCGCGGCGGCACAAATATCAGTTCAGGGCACTTGCTTTTTGCCGACAGAGATGGCATGGCAGAATGGATACCAAATTTGCGAGCCTCGTAACTTGCGGTAGAAACCACTCCCCGCGCCTCTCCAGAGCCTACAGCAATGGGTCTGCCGCGCAAAACAGGATTGTCGCGCTGCTCCACAGAGGCGTAGAACGCATCCATATCAATGTGAATAATCTTCCGCATGCAGCAAAATTACATGATTTTTGCGTGTAATTCAAAAAAATGCGGTTCTTATTTATTGTATTTGGCAGCGTACAGGTCATTTTGTATCGGTATTTTTAATTGCTAATTCTTTTACGGCGCGGTCGAAGTCGCTTTCCAATTCTTCAATTGCTTTTCGCTTGCAATGGCATTAATAATTATTCACTATTCATTAAAAATTCATTTCTTAATTCATTCATTTTACTGAGATTGTTTTGTATGGAAAATCAGGTGAAAAATGAGGCTTAAATTATTTGTGAAAATATTTTTATAACTTTGTGGGTTGAATACTAATAATTGACAATTAATAATATTGATATTGTGAACTTTGTGCAACCTCCCGCTGTGGCGGGAGAATAAAATCCACTAACCACTATAATGATGATGATAAATTTTGATGAATACATACGGCAGGGCGAACCTTCGAAAAAGGAGAAGGCGCAAATTTGGCAAACCGCTATTGGCTTGCAGGATGTTGACGGGCTGCAACCGTCTGATTATCTGCTCGAAACAGCAAAGGAAAATATTGAGGGCAATATTAACTTTGGCGAGGTAAAAAATCGTATTGATGCCTATTATAAATCGCAGTCTGTCAGGCAAACGAGCACAAACAATCGTACCGAAGAGGCAGACAAGGTCTCGGCTCGCATTGCCGAAATCCTGTCGGAGCAAACTTTTTCGTTTTCGCCGATTGAATATGTTGAAATCCACAGCCGGTTGTTTGCAGGCATTTACAAATTTGCAGGCAAAATGCGAGATTATAATATTGCAAAAGCAGAATGGGTACTTGATGGCGAAACTGTGCTGTATGCAAGTTCAAGGCGGCTGAAAGAAACACTTGAATTTGATTTTGAGCAAGAAAAAAAGTTCATCTATAAGGGACTGGAAAAACAGCAAATCATTGAACATATAGCACATTTTATCGCCAATCTGTGGCAGATACATATTTTCGGCGAAGGCAATACTCGAACAACAGCCGTTTTTCTAATAAAATATCTTAGTAAACTCGGATTCAAAAATGTAAATAACAACCTGTTTGCCAAACATTCACTCTATTTTCGCAACGCACTTGTAAGGGCAAACTACGAAGATTTGTCGCAAAGCGTGCATAAAACGGATAAATTCCTTATTCTATTTCTATTCAATTTATTGCTCGGCGAAAACAACGAACTGAAAAACCGCACAATGCACATAAAGTTCGCCGAGCAGGATTTGCAAATGCATAAAAATGATACTGTAAATGCTCAAAATGTCGGAGAAATATCCGAGAAAACTGTGGAGAAAACTGTGGAGAAAATTTTAGCAATTATAAAAAACAATCCGCACGTTACTCAAAAAGAACTTGCGGAATTAACAGGTCTTTCCCGCAGAGGCATTGAGTGGAATATTGCCCAACTCAAACAAAAAGGAATTTTAACCCGCACAGGTTCCGACAAAAGCGGCTCATGGAAAACAATTAATAGTTATTAGAGTTTAGATATTAGAGTTTAGTTATTAGAGTTTAGTTATTAGAGTTTAGTTATTAGAGTTTAGATATTAGAGTTTAGATATTAGATATTAGAAAAAACTCTAAACTCTAAACTCTAATAACTAATAACTATTCACTATTCACTATTAGTGGTTGTTTGCGGAATTGGATAAAATAGAAAGAGCGATTAAATAAAGCAGTAATTTTATGTATAATTTGAAAATTTTATACTAATTTTGCGAATTTAATTTTTCGACGGCATTGAAAACAGTAAAAGAGCATATATTTCCTCCCCAAACCGCAGAACGTATAAATGTAACGGGTGCGCGGGTACATAATCTGAAAAATATTGACACTGTCATTCCACGCAACGCGCTGACTGTGATTACAGGGTTGAGTGGTAGCGGGAAGTCGTCGCTTGCCTTCGACACGATTTACGCCGAAGGGCAGCGGCGTTATATTGAGACCTTTTCGGCATACGCACGTAACTTTATCGGCAACCCCGAACGTCCTGACGTAGATGAGATAACGGGCTTGAGTCCGGTTATTTCCATTGAGCAAAAAACCACCAATAAGAATCCGCGCTCAACAGTTGGCACCACAACCGAAATCTATGATTTCCTGCGGCTTCTGTATGCGCGTGCAGGCATTGCGCACTCGTACATCACCGGCGAGGCAATGGTGAAATACACCGATGAACAGATTGTTGATATTATTCTGAATAATTATGCAGGGCAAAAAATTTTGCTGCTTGCACCTGTTGTAAAGGCGCGAAAAGGACATTATAAGGAACTGTTTGAACAGATTCGCAAAAAAGGTTACATCAATGTGCGCATAGACGGCACAATTCAGGAAATCACTCACGGTATGCGCATCGACCGCTATAAAATTCACAATATTGAAGTTGTAATTGACAAAATCATCCCTTCTGCGCCCCAGAGTAAGGGTTTTGACAGTTCGCGCAAGCGGCTGCTATCTTCGCTTCAACAAGCGATGAATCTGGGAAACGGCGTCGTGGCAGTTGCCCTCAATAATGCGCCGACAAAAACGCCACCCGATTCGGCGGACAGCGACAGGGCAGTCCGCTATTTTAGCCGAATGTTAATGTGTCCAAGCACAGGAATATCCTACGAGGAGCCGGCGCCGCATCATTTTTCGTTCAACTCCCCACAGGGAGCATGCCCGCGGTGCAAAGGATTGGGATATGTTAATCAGATAGATATGGACAAAATTGCACCCGATAAATCCAAATCCATTTACGAAGGCGCCGTTTTGCCTTTGGGAAAATATAAAAACATAACCGTTTTTTGGCAGATTGAAGCCATTTTAGAAAAATATAAATGCAATATAAAACAGAAATTCAGCGAGTTGCCTCAAGAAGCCATCGATGAAATCATGAACGGAACGGCAGAACGCCTGAACATTAAAAACAGCGCGTTGGGCAATTCAAATTATTTTCTCAGTTACGAAGGAATATTAAAATATATTGAGATTCAGCAAAGTAACACCGCCTCAAGCACGGAACAAAAATGGGCAAATCAGTTCTCAAAAACATCCGTTTGCCCCGATTGCAAGGGCGCACGGCTACGCAAAGAGAGTTTATCTTTTAAAATAAGCAATAAGAATATTGCCGAACTTGCATCAATGGACTTGGCAGAACTTTTTGAGTGGTTAGAAAATGCCGACAGGCAAATGACTGATAAACAGCGGATTATAGCAACCGAAATCATAAAAGAAATTCTCACGCGCTTGCAATTTTTGCTCGATGTGGGGCTAAATTACTTGTCGCTCAACCGCAGTTCGCAATCGCTGTCGGGGGGCGAAAGTCAGCGCATACGCCTTGCCACGCATATAGGGTCGCAACTTGTGAACGTATTATATATTCTTGATGAGCCGTCAATAGGGTTGCATCAGCGCGACAATGAGCGCCTGATAGCCTCGCTGAAAAAGTTGCGCGACATTGGCAATTCGGTTATCGTAGTGGAACACGATAAGGAAATAATGCTGTCGGCTGATTATGTGATAGATATGGGACCATTTGCCGGGCGCAAGGGCGGCGAGGTGGTATTTGCAGGCGCTGCCGCTCAAATGCTCAAAACAGACTCCCTTACCGCCGATTATTTAACGGGAAAAAAGGCGATTGAAATACCCGAAACAACACGCAAAGGCAATGGTAAAGCGTTGATAATTAAGGGCGCACGCGGAAATAATCTGAAAAATATTGATGTAGAATTTCCTCTGGGAACAATGATTTGCGTTACGGGCGTTTCCGGTAGCGGCAAATCTACTTTAATAGCCGATACTCTGCAACCTGTTTTGTCGCAACGCTTTTACCGCTCGCTGCAAGACCCCTTGCCCTACGACCGTATTATCGGGTTGGAGCATATTGACAAGGTGGTTGAGGTTGACCAGAGCCCGATTGGGCGCACGCCGCGTTCCAATCCTGCAACTTATGTTGGCGTGTTTCAGGATATCAGGACGCTGTTTGCATCACTGCCCGAAGCGAAAATTCGCGGCTACAAGCCCGGACGCTTTTCGTTCAACACTGCCGGCGGGCGTTGCGAAGTGTGTGGCGGCAACGGCTACAAAACCATCGAGATGAACTTCCTGCCCGATGTCCACGTGCAGTGCGAAGCCTGCAACGGCAAGCGTTACAACCGCGAAACGCTCGAAGTGCGCTTTAAGGGAAAGTCTATTGCAGATGTACTCAATATGACAATTAATAATGCGGTCGATTTTTTTGAGAACCAACAATCTATTCTCAACAAAATCAAGACCTTACAGGATGTCGGGCTGGGCTATGTAAAACTCGGGCAGTCAAGCGTCACGCTCTCAGGCGGCGAAAGTCAGCGGGTAAAACTCGCTACCGAACTTAGCAAAAAGGATACGGGAAAAACGCTTTACATACTTGACGAGCCTACAACAGGACTGCATTTTGAAGATATTCGCGTGCTGCTTGGCGTTCTGAACAAACTGGTAGATAAGGGAAATACAGTAATTATTATCGAACATAATCTTGATGTTATCAAAATGTCTGATTTTGTGATAGATATGGGACCCGAAGGCGGACGTGAAGGCGGACAGATAATTGCCACAGGCGCTCCGCGTCAAGTAGCCAACAACCCCAACAGCATCACCGGCAGATTTCTGAAAGCCGGCTGTTTTTTCAATTAGCAGTTAGCAGTTAGCAATTAAGAGTTTAGAGTTTAGAGTTTAGAGTTTAGAGTTTAGAGTTTAGTTAGGTATAGTTAGGCATTGTTAGAAATAGTTAGAAATAGTTTTAATGCTTCATTTCTTCATTTCTTAATTTCTTAATTCGTAATTGAATATAATTCTCAATTCTCAATTCTCAATTCTCAATTCTCAATTCTCAATTCTCAATTCTCAATTCTCAATTCTCAATTCTCAATTCTCTCTGTGTTTCTCTGTGAAAGAATATATTTTTTTGTTACATAGAGTTACACAGAGTTTTTTTCGCATCCTCGTGCCTTTTTTTTAATATTTGTAAGAAAAATTTAAAAAATACTTTAAATTTAATATAAACGCACGTCATTTGATATTAAATTTGGCGGTTTTGATATTGAATTTGCCATTTTTAATATTGAATTCGCCACATTCGATATTGAATTCGCCGGTTTTGATATTGAATTTGCCGGTTTTAATATTGAATTCGCCACATTCAATATTGAATTTGCCACATTCTATATTGAATTTGCCGGTTTTGATATTGAATTTGCCAATCTCGATATTGAATTCGCCACATTCGATATTGGATTCGCCACATTCGATATTGAATTTGGCATTTTTAATATTAAATTTGCCACATTCGATTAAAGGAGGAGGCTGTGTCGCGCAAAATATATTTTTTTGTTACACAGAGAAACACAGAACTTGTCCCGCCAAAGCGGGAGGTTACACAGAGTTACACAGAAGTTTTTTTCGCGCGTTCAACAGTCGCAATCTTCGCCACATTCGTTGCAGCCGCCACAGCCGCCGCAACCGCAGCCGCCGGTCAATGCTGCCAAGTCCTCGTCTGACGGTTCGCGCACGTCCAGAATTTCTCCCTTAAAATGCAGCGTGTCGCCTGCCAGAGGGTGATTTAAGTCAACTGTAACATTTGTTGGGCTGACGCTCACAACCACTGCTTTATACCGGTTGCCTTCGCTGTCGGACATTGGAATAACGTTGCCCGCAAAAACCACTGTTTCATCGAGTTTGCCGTCCATTTCAAAGATGCTGCGCTCCAATTCAATGACATTTTCGTCCATGTATTCGCCATAAGCATCTGTTTTATCAATTACGAAGGCAAATTTGTCGCCTTTTTGCAAGCCAAAAAGCGCGTCTTCAAACTTGGGCAACATCATTCCTGCGCCAAAAATAAAATTAAGCGGACGATTGCTGTCTGTTTTTTCTACCAGTTCAAGTTCATCTGCGTGGTCGCCTGCAACGTACAGTTCGTAGGCTGCCGATACTAATTTGTTTGCTGAAATTTTCATGTGAATTTATCGTTTTTTTATATTTATATTTATATTTATTTTTATAATAATTTTTAATTCAAAATTGAGAATTGAGAATTGAGAATTGAGAATTACGAAATGAATGAATTAATGAATTAAGAAATGAAGGAATTAAATCCAATTACGAATTAAAAATTACGAATTACGAAATGCTAATAACTAAACTCTAAACTCTAATATCTAAACTCTTAATTGCTAATTGCTAAAACCACTGAATCGGCGCTCTGTTTTGCGTTTGTCGGTCATACTTGAGGTCTTGCAACATGCTTGCATTTACGCCGATGTGAAAATTGTACGACCTGAACTGTCCGAAAGGCACAAAACTTGCCGACATTGACCAGCAATGTAAATCTCTGCGCACGCTAAATGTTGATGCGGTAAATTTCTTCTCTTTGAGGTCGTAATAAACGCTTGTTGAGCCGTTCCAGTTTTTGCCGAGCGAAATATTGAATGATAAATTCAAATTATTTACGTTCAGGATATTTTTATAGCGCATTTTGTCGTACAAAAAATCTTCGGGCAAATTTGAAGGTCCAATCCCAATAGTATAATTCAATCCTATTGACCAGGGAATGTTTACTTTTTGGTATCCGTCACTGTCGTATTCGGCATTTGAATTGTTGCCTGCGGAGTTATTGTTTGCTATGTTGCTGCTTCTGTGGCTGTCATTGTCCTGATTGTCGCTCTCGCCGTCCTGATTTTGAGCGTCTTTATTTTTCCTGTTCCTGTCTTTTCCAAACAGTTTTTTGAACGTATCGTTGTTTAGAGTATAACTGAACGAGGTGCCTACGCCCGACCATCGCGGGAATTTTCCTTGTGTCCAAGTGAACTTATTAACGCGCACGGGTCGTCCTTTGGGGTATTTGTCCGTAATATTTCCGTCAAAAGCAAAAGCGTAAGGGTCAAAACTCGTGCTTAAACTCAAAGTGTAGAATGCGCCGAATTTGATGCGCACGCTTGCGGCAATATTGCTCAACTTCATCGAGTCGGCAACAAAATTGTAGTTGCTGCTGAGAGAAAAATTATCTATCAAACTCACCACTTTGTACGGGTTCTTGCCTGTTGTATCGTTGTCGTTGCGCAGTTTCATCTCCAGATTGTTTCCGAGCGAAAAGTTGAGGGACTGCGAGCGTCCCCGTCCGGGAGCGCCATACAGACTTCCTTCGTAGTAGGAATACTGAACTTCCTGCTCTCTGTATCCGCCCTGCATTGCGGGGTCGGGCGTTTGGCGAATGTACGAGCCGTAGTACTTCCACATCGGGTCGCCAAAGTCGGGCGTCCATTGAAAACCGATTGACGGCGTGAGGACGTGGCGAATCATTGACACTTTTGAGCCGAAAATTTTTTGGCTCGGCACAAAGAAGCCGTAAAGTTTTGTGCTTGCCGAAACGTTGAGGTTGAAATCATACACGCGCTTGAAGCCGTTGACCGTGTCGCGCACCACTTGCTGCCTGTCTGTGTCCCAACTCTGCTTTACGCTGCGCGTGTACCAACGCTCTGTGTAACTTGCAGACGGAGTGATATTTACATAGTTGAACAAACTGAAAGTAGCGCTGACAGGGATTGTGTGTCGGGCTCCGTTGCGCCAGTCGCGCAGCAAATTTTTCTTGAAAAATTCTCTTTCTTTGACCGATGAAATAGAGTTCTCAAAAGTTCCTGAATACGAAACAGTTATCTTTTCGTACCACCTTTCGTTTCCCATTGCATTTTTGCGTTTGAACGGTTTTGTGCTGCTGTACGAGATGTTAATGTTGGGCAAAGTCATGGATATGGTACTGTCTCGCGTTTGCTGGCTTATCTGAAATGCGCCTGTTATATTGAGCGAAGGTATGCGCGGGAAGCGTTTTGAGAAGGAAATACTTGATGATTTTGTGTTTTGCGCATTGACTTCGGGCTGATAGTAGTTGTTAACGTTTGAGCGCGTGTAACCCGAAGTCGAAAAATTAACGCTCGCCGAAAAGGTTGTGTACGGGTTTGCCTTTGCGTCCTGCGAGTGCGACCATGACACTCTGAAAGACTTGTTTTTCATATAATCGGGCATATCTTTTTCGCCCTGCACATCTTCCCTGTATTCGATATTTACGTTGCCGCGAAATTTGTAGCGTTTTAAATAAGACGAGTTTAAACTCAACGCCCATGTTCCTTTGGTATAAATTTCGCTTCGCAGTTCGGCATCCACGTAATCGTTGAAAGCGAAATAATATCCGCCATGAATCAGTCCTAATCCGCGCTGCATTTCGTCTGCATAGGAAGGCATCAGCAAGCCGGACGAGTAACTCTTATTGAAAGGGAAATATCCGAAGGGTACCACCAGCGGCAGTGGCATATCGGCAACGTACATTTGCGACGGTCCGGCAACAATAAAATCGCCTGTTTTGACCTTCCCCTTAGAAATTTTGAGATAAAAATGTGGCGACTCGTGGTCATCGCAAGTTGTGTATTTTGCATCTTGAATGAACAGCAGTCGGTCTTCGTTCATTTTAGTATAGTTGCTTATTATATAGCCTTCGCCCTCTTGGGTTACAGCCTGACGCACAAAAGCGCGTTTTGTTTTCAAATTGTAAGATAATTCTTTGGAAGTAAATTGCCGCTCGCCGTCCGAGAACTCCGGTTTGCCATTTTCTATGCCCAGAGTGTCGGTTATGCCGCGAGCGTAGATAATGCTACTGTCCATTTTCACGCGAATAAAATCGGAAACGAGGCTTATTTCCTTATATTTAACATTGCCTGCGCCATACAAAAAGCCTGTTCCGTTAGCCAAAAACACAATTGAGTCTTTCGCCGTGTAGTCAATTTGTGCATCAATCATGCTTTCCTTTCGCTTGGACGGCAGGCTGTCGTGCGGCAGTTTTATATCTTCATTTATTACAGTACTGTCATTTATAGTACTGTCATTTGCAATGCCAAAAGTATCAGCGTGTAAAACAACAGCAGCAATGGAGTCGGTTTGCGCAGACACCATTGTCGTTATTACGTTAGTCAGTAAAAAACCGACCGAAAATACGAAAACTTTTATTTTTATTTTATTGAAATTCAAACAATTATAAATTTTACTAATATCTTTTTTTTGTATCGAAAATAAGCCTGCTTAATAATTAGCAATTAGCAATTAGCAATTAGCAGTTAGCAATTAGCAGTTAGCAGTTAGCAGTTAGCAGTTAGCAGTTAGCAAATCGTAATTCGTAATTTTTAATTCGTAATTCGTAATTCGTAATTGGATTTAATTCCTTCATTTCTTAATTTCTTAATTTCTTCATTCATTCATTCATTCATTCATTCATTCATTCATTTCGTAATTCTCAATTCTCAATTCTCAATTCTCAATTCCCAATTCCCTCATTCATTGGGCTCACAAGAATTTTAACTTTTACCGAAATTTACAGATATGGATTGCTTTTACGTTCCTCTCCTATTGTTGTAGTTGCGCCGTGTCCGGGATATACCACAGTGCGGTCAGGCAGTAGCATAAGTTTTTGTTGAATGTTTGTAATCAGCGTGTTGTGGTCGCCTGCAGGCAGGTCGGTGCGCCCAACTGTGCCTCTAAACAAGGTATCGCCTGAGAATAAGATGCCGTCTTTTTCGTTGTAGAAACACAAACTGCCCTGCGAATGACCCGGAACGTGAAGGATTTTGAACTGCGCATTTCCGAACTTAACAGTGTCTGTTTCAGTAAGATACCTTCCTATCGGCTGCCCCTGAACGCTCAAGTTGATACCCAAACTGCGCAAAGTGCTTTCCAGCGAGGCAATCATCAACTCGTCGCCCGCGTGGGCTTCGGGCAACACACCATATTTGTCGGCAATGTATTTGTTGCCCAAAATATGGTCAAAATGTAAATGCGTATTCAACAAATGCTTGATTTTAAGTTTGTTATATTCAATAAAACCGTCTATCTGACGATATTCGTTTTCAAAGACACAACCGGCGTCAATAATGACCGCTTCGAGCGTTTCATCAAAAACGAGGTAGGTATTTTCCTGTACAGGATTAAAAATAAATGTCTTAACTGTCATATCAATTTACTGATTATTAGAAATATCCTTAAATTTTGCGCCCACATTAATCGGGGGAACTGTGCGGACACGCCGCTTTTTGAAGTTCGATAAAATAATGACGGGCGTTTTTGTGCCTGCAAAAGTAATAAAAAACTTTCAAAAAAAACGCGGCGCTTGCCTGCCGCCTTCAACTTGCACAGCAAGGCAGCCTCCTGACTTCTACAATGGGGCTGTCTCAAAAACCCTTTGCGCACTCCCGCCAAAGTGGGAGAATAATATCAAATATTCAATTTTCAGGAGTTCCCGTTTATAAAAAATACTTTTGAGACAGCCCCAAAAACTATATTACATTGATAATGAATGTTTTATAAAATATGAGAGGTAGAAAGTGTCGAAGTCAGGAGATGCAAATATTTTTTCATTTTTTTTAAGGAACTCTTAACAATAAAACCCTTATTTTCCTCCGCAAGCAACATTATATCTCTGTGCCTCTCTGTGCAACCTTCGTGTTTCTCTGTGCAATTTATTTTCACAGAGAGACACAGAGAACACACAAAGGCACACAGAGGAAAATCCTTGCAGATTTAAGGTATTCTGTTAATTCTGATTAATTCAATTAAAGGGAACTTCTAAAAACTGCTTATTTACATCATAAAACTGCGCTTTTGAAAACTTGTACGACTGAAATAATCTGATTTTTAGGAGTTTCCAAAGGTTCAACTTAATGCACTGTCGTTGGAGGTTCTACAAACAAGTTCGTAGCCTCCAATGATAGCGGCGTACAACATTTCAGAGTGCAATAAGTTTCTCTTTTTCAATAACTTCAAAAAAAGATTTAACCAAAAAGTCAAAG
>JAISWT010000183.1 GCA_031271005.1 Prevotellaceae bacterium
CTTTGGCGGACAAACGCCTTAGATAACTTAAAACGTCGCCGATTTGTTCGCTGTGCCGTGATTTTGATGCGCCGCCCTTGGTTGGTGGCGGTCGAACTCTATCTTTCCAGCAGATTCTCCATTGCAGCGTTTCGGAAAGAAATCTGATGGATAAAGATACTTTTTCCGCATAAACTCTGTCACAAATTATTGCTTAATTTGTGACAGAGTATAATCAATAATATTATGCAAACAACTAATAATGATATTCTTGTATATATAAAAAGAAATCGAAGAGGCAAAATATTTTTTGCAGATGAATTTCGTAAATTTGGCAACAACGAAGCAGTTAGGCAAGCATTGTCGCGGTTGTGCAGGAAGAATTTTCTAATCCGTCTTTCGGCGGGTATTTATTTGTATCCGAAAATTGATCATGAAATTGGAATAATTTATCCGTCAATCGAAACCGTTGCCCAAACTATTGCCAAAAGAGAAAAAACACGAATGATACCGACAGGGGCGTATGCTCTTAACGCTTTGGGACTTTCTACACAAGTGCCTGCAAAAGTGGTTTTTCTCACAGACGGCACGGCAAGAATTGTGAACGTTGGCAAACGCGCTACTATTCGATTCAAAAGAACGGTTGCCAAGAACTTGTCTTACAAGGGGAAAATTTCGTTATTGACGATTTCTGCGCTTAAAGAAATTGGAAAGGACAAAGTAACTGATGAACAACTGCAAAAAATAAAAGAAGCATTGCAACACGAAGGACATGGTAATCTAATGCACGACACAGGACTTGCGCCTGTGTGGATTTCGAATATAATTTCAAAGCTGATTGAAAATGAATAAATTTACTGATTTGCCAAAATCACAGCAAATCAAATATTTTGACCGTTTAGCGTTAGAATACAATTTATCTACCGTTGCTATTGAAAAGGATTGGTGGATTACAGCTGTTTTGCGAGCCTTGTTTTCACTGTCTTATGCGGAAAATTTGTCTTTCAAGGGCGGCACTTCACTGAGTAAGTGTTACAATCTGATAGAACGCTTTTCGGAAGACATTGATATTGCTGTAAATCGTAAGTTTTTGGGCTATGGCGGCGTGCTTTCCAAAACGCAAATCAGCGATGGTTTGCGTCGTGCCGCCTGTTCTTTTGTACGTGCAAAATTGCAGTTTGACGTGGCTCAACAAATGGAAAATCAAGGAATCGGCAAAGATTTATTTTCTGTACAAGTAAATATTACTCCGGTTTCTACAACCGATCCGGAAATTGTTGAGATCTGTTACAAGTCGCTTTTTCCCAGGAATAACTATCTGAAACCAATTGTAAAATTAGAAGTTAGCGGACGTTCCATGAGTGAGCCATTGAGCAAAATTACTTTACAATCGTTTGTTGACGAGACATATTCAAATAACTCTTTTGCAAATTTGCCGTTTGAAGTCAATGCCGTTATGCCGGAGCGCACATTTTTGGAAAAAGTTTGCCTTTTGCATGAGGAATTTGCCAAGCCGCAGGAATTTACACGGACAGAACGAATGAGCCGACATTTGTACGATTGGGCAAAAATGTACGATGCCGGTATTGCAGAAAAAGCATTGGCAGATAAAGATTTGTTTGGAAATATTGTTGAACACCGCAGAATTTTCATCGGCTTAAAGGACTTCGATTATAATACGCTCAATCCTGCAACGATAAACATCATTCCACCCGAAAACGTGATTGCTGTATGGCAACGGGATTACGAAACAATGCGCGAAACCATGATTTACGGAGAATCATTGTCCTTTGGCAAATTGATTGATAAAATAAAGCAACTCAATGAAAGAATAAATCAGTTAGAACCAGAATAAATCAAGCAAATCTTCGAGAGTAGGGAAAGTCGCCGCAGAAAAACGGGTTGTGCCGGTTGAGATTTTTTATGAATTAATTAATAGACCTTGCCGTTCAGAAATTGAGCCTATTAGAGAAATCCAATCGCTAATTGGAGAACTACAATTGTTTAATGTTGTTCTACAATTTCCGTTTTTTTTCCTCTGAAAAATTGGGGTTAGGGATTAGAGTAACAGAAAAGAAACAACTTTTGTTGTAATTGTCTATTTTATTTTTCCATTTTTATATAAAGAATGAGGTGAACATCAAATAGTATGGCAATGATCAACACGCGCCTGAATACCAACGGTTGTACCCTTAGTAGTGTAAGGTTTTCTTGTCTGCGCCCTTATTGGGGAACATGGAAGACATGGAATTTCGAGTTTCTGTACCTTCCACGTTTCTCATGAAAAAATAAGGGTGCGTTGTTGGTAATTCTTGCGCTACTAAGGGCGCAATTGTTGGTACGCAGGCGCATGTCGGTTATCGCAACGCTATTTGGCGGTTTTGTAATACATTATTGATACAAAATGAACAAAATAAAAATAGACAGCTGCCTTTTATTTGTTCGGTTTTTGTAATATATCAGTGGAATTTTCGTTTTTTTGCCCAATGATTAAGTCAAAACAAAAATTCCACTGATATATTACGAAAATTACTAAAGTAAGAATTTCTAAAAACTCAACATTCACGGAGAGTTAACGGTGTGGGTTTGCCCCGCACTGTTGGATTTTAGGCACAACGCGCAGGGTAAACCACACCGTTAATTTGTTTTTTAGAAGTTGCCTTAAACTAAAAAAGGATCAAAGTAATGAAGAAAAATAAAACAGCAAAAATAAAACGCTCCGATTTCGTAATTTACGAAACCGATGATAAGATTGCAAAAGTATCTGTGCGTTTGGAAGAAGAAACCGCTTGGCTGACGCAAGCACATTTGGTCGAA
>JAISWT010000190.1 GCA_031271005.1 Prevotellaceae bacterium
AGGAAAAAGAGAAGAAATATGGGACGCAAGAAATTAGAACGTCTGTGTGCTGAACAAATCAATTCAATAATAAGAAAGAAACGTGTCAAAGTTAGGAACTGCCGGATATTTTTCATAGCGCCTCAAAAAAAGATTTAACCCTCTAAACTCTAAACTCTAATAACTAACCACTAACCACTAACCACTAACAACTGACCACTAACATCAGCCGTACGCCCTACTCCCCCTCTCTTTTGGAGAGGGGGCTGGGGGGTGAGGTGTGGAGAGGGGGCTGGGGGGTGAGGTTCTAAACTCTGACAACTATTTTTGTTATATTCTAATAAAAATTGTACTTTTGCCGGCAATTTTTATTGTGTTATTTTAATTCTTTGGAGTTTTTTCGCTGGAAAATACCACATTGTATGATTGTATATTATTGATTTGTAATATTTTATAAAATATAATTTGTATAAATTCTAACTTTATGAAAAACATTTTTTTAAGTATTTTATCTTTATTTTTCGCAATAAATATTTTTGCGTCAAATGAAATTATGCATGTTCAGCCTTCGTTCTGGTGGGCAGGAATGACTAATCCGAGTTTGCAAATTCTCATCCACGGCAAGAGTATTGGCGCGAGCGCGGTGGCGCTGACAGCCAAAACGTGCAAAATAGACAGTGTTGCGCGTTTTGCCAACAAAAATTATCTCATTTTGTATGTAAACACGCAAAATGCGCAGCCCGAAGAGTTTGACATCATTTTAAAAAACGGAAAAAAGGAAACCAAAATTCCGTATCAGTTGAAACAGAGAGCCGCTAATGCGCGGCATATCAAGGGCTTCGATGCCTCTGACGTTTTGTACCTGATTATGCCCGACCGGTTTGCAAACGGCGACCCCGCCAATGACGAAATCTTTGGCTATCCTACAAACCGACAGAACCCCAACGCCCGACACGGCGGAGATTTCAAAGGCATAGAAAAGCATCTTGACTACATTGCCGACCTGGGAGTTACGGCGATTTGGCTGAACCCTGTCCTTGAAAACAACATGAACGAGAATGAATATCCAGCGTATCACGGCTACGCCACAACCGACTTTTACAAGGTTGACGCGCGCTTCGGAACTAACGAAGACTACAAAAATTTGTCCGCTAAAATTCACCAAAAAGGGATGAAAGTGGTTATGGATATGATTTTTAACCACTGCGGAAGCGAAAATTTCCTCTTCTTAGATTTGCCGGACTCCACATGGACAAATCACGGCGTGCATTATGTTGGAACAACGCACAACACATCTGTACAGTTTGACCCCTATCGTTCCAAGTTTGACTTTGACGATGCTGTTGATGGCTGGTTTGTGGAGAGTATGCCCGACTTTAACCAGCGCAACCCGCACGTTGCCAAGTACTTTATTCAGAACAGCATTTGGTGGATTGAGTATGTGGGCTTGAACGGCATACGTCAGGATACACACCCTTATGCCGACTACGAAATGATGAGCCGATGGTGCCGGGAAGTTATGGAAGAGTATCCCGATTTCAACATCGTTGGCGAAACTTGGTTGCATAACAACGTGGCAATCGCATGGTGGCAAAAAGACAGCAAACTTTCGGCGCCCCGAAACTCTTATTTAAAAACAGTTATGGATTTCCCGATGGTTGACATCATGGAAAAGTGCTTTGACGAGCAGACAGAGCAATGGGGCGGCGGATTTATGCGCATACACGAATATCTGACGCAAGATGTTGTGTATCAAAATCCCATGAATTTACTCGTGTTTTTTGACAACCACGACACCAGCCGCTTCAACAGGAACGAAAAAGACACCGCAAGCGCCGACAGAACAAAGCAAGCATTAACGTATATATTGACAGTGAGAGGAATACCGCAAATTTACTACGGAACTGAAATACTGATGACAGGATTCAAGCCGGACGGAGACGGATACCTGCGAAAAGATTTCCCGGGTGGATGGGACGCGGACGCACAAAACAAATTTACGGAAAATGGAAGAAGCGCAAAAGAAAATGATTTTTTTACTTTTGCAAAAAATCTTTTGAACTGGCGAAAAGGAAATGAAATTCTATCCAAAGGAAGTTTCAAACATTTCAGACCATATAACGGGGTGTATGTGTATGAACGGAAATACAACGGACGCTCGGCTGTGGTGATTTTCAACGGAACGGACAGCGAACAAACTGTTGCTGTACAGCGTTATAAAGAATTGTTGCCGACAGGGGTTGCCAAAGAAATAATTTCGGGTGAAAATTTTTCCGTAGAAAAAGATTTTAAAATAGAAAAAAGAGGTATAAAGATTTTGGAGTTTTGAAGGCTTCCAATAGCAATTAGTAATTAGCAATTAGCAATTTAGAGTTTAGTTATTAGAGTTTAGAGTTTAGTTATTAGAGTTTAGAGTTTAGAGTTTAGTTATTAGAGTTTAGAGTTTAGAGTTTAGAGTTTAGTTATTAGCAAATCGTAATTCTTAATTCTTAATTTTTAATTCGTAATTGAATATAATTCCTTCATTTCTTAATTCCTTCATTTCTTAATTCCTTCATTTCTTAATTCCTTAATTGTTATCTGCTACTTTGTGTCCCTTGTGCAACCTTCGTGTCCTCCCGCTTTGGCGGGAGGACACAAGATTTATCCCGCCAAAGCGGGAGAAATTCACAAAGTTCACAAAGTTTATACCGCCAAGGTTAATTGAATTGAACTTAGTTAGGCATTGTTAGAAATTGTTAGAAATTGCTAACTGCTAATTGCTAACTGCTAACTGCTAATTGTTTAAAGTTCTCAAATTGACTATTGATACAGCAGCAGGTTTTTCAAAAAATCAATGCTCCTATTTTCCCTGTAACAAATGCCGCCGTCCATGCCATTGCGGTGTTGCAAAGCGCGGAAAAAAGCGCCCATTGCCATCCTGCCTCTCGGCGTATTGCCACCAGGGCCGCAATGCAGGGGAAATAAAGCAGCACAAAAATCATAAATGAATATGCCACAATCGGGGTAAATACTTTTTGTCCGGTTTTTGTGCCGCCGGTAAATGTTTGCGCTTGCAGTTTGGTTTTCAACGTTTCCGAATTTTCATCAGCCTCAGGGTCACCCTGATATAATACGCCCATCGAACTGACAACGATTTCCTTTGCGCCCATTCCGGTGATTATGCTCACGCCTATTTTCCAGTCGTATCCTAAGGGGCGAATTGCCGGCTCAATAGCGTGACCGAGTTGCCCGATGTACGACTGCTCAAGCGCAAGTTGTGGGTTCGTTTCTTTAAGTTGCTGATTATTAGGGAAATATCCTAATGCCCATACAACTATTGAGGCGAGCAGAATTATTGTTCCCATTTTTTGCAGATATTGTATGCTTTTAGCCCATGTATGTGTTGCCGTGTTGCGCAAAGTAGGCAGTCGGTAAGGCGGGAGTTCCATCACAAAGGGGATGTCGCGTTTTTTGAATACCGTTTTATTTAATACAATTGCCATTATTGCGGCTATAATCACCCCGACAATGTAAATACTGAACATCACAAGTCCCTGATATTTCACAAAAAACACCGAGATTAACAAAATATATACCGGCAGCCTCGCGCTGCAACTCATAAACGGAATTATTAGCATTGTAACAATGCGGTCTTTGCGGTTGTCGAGCGTGCGTGTAGCCATTATTGCAGGTACGTTGCAGCCAAAGCCCATCAGCATAGGTATAAATGACTTGCCGTGCAGCCCTATTTTGTGCATCAACTTGTCCATAATAAACGCTGCACGCGCCATATAGCCGGTGTCTTCCATCAGCGAAATACACATAAACAGAATAATTATGTTTGGTAAAAACACAATCACTCCGCCCACGCCGGCTATAATCCCGTCAGTGAGCATGTCGCGGAGCATGCCCTCAGGCATAAGACTTTGTACCCCGCTGTTGAGCGCTTCCACAGCACGTTCTATCCATTGCATCGGGTAGTCGCCCAATGTAAAAGTGATTTGGAACATCGCCCACATCAGAAACAGGAAGATGGGAATACCTAACCATTTGTTGGTAAATATCTTGTCGAGTTCGTAACCTTTGCCGGTCTTTTTTTCCGAAGGTTGGTATGTTTCTTTCAAGGCGCCGCGAATGAAGGCGTATTTGGCATCGGCTATAATGGTTTCGATGCGGGTATCGTACTTGTTTTCAAGCAGTTGTATTTGGCTGTTTGCTATGTTCAGCAGATTTGAAGCGTTGGGAATTTCATTAATTTGCGCAGTGAAATTTTTATCATTTTCAAGCAGTTTTATAGCCACATAACGCGAATGATATTTATCGGTCAAAATGACGTTTTTTCGTACTTCCTGATTGATTTTTTCTATTGAATTATTAATATCGGTACCATAATTGATGTGAATATGCCTGTAATCGCTGTCTTTTTCTTCGTAAAGGTCAATCACTTTTTCCATTAGTTGGTCAATGCCTTTGCCTTTGGTGGCAACGGTCGGCACAACTGGAAATCCCAGCAATTTGCCCAATTGATTGCAGTTGAGTTTGTCGCCTTTTTCGAGCAGTTCGTCAAACATATTCAGTGCGATAACCACTTTGGCGTTCATATCTATCAGTTGGGTTGTCAGATAGATGTTGCGCTCCAAGTTAGAGGCATCAACAACGTTGATTACAACATCGGGCATAGTGTCTGTCAGATGTTTGCGTACAAACAGTTCTTCGGGCGAATATTCTGATACAGAGTATGTTCCGGGCAAGTCGGTGAGTTCAATTCGGTAGCCTCTTTGGTTGAAATGCGCAGTTTTTATGTCTACGGTAACGCCGCCATAGTTGCCTACACGCTCGCTTTTGCCTGTTGCAAGATTAAAGAGCGTTGTTTTGCCCGAATTGGGATTGCCCACCAGCGCAACCTGAATGGTTTTACCTTTCTTTTCAATGATTTTTTGAATTTCATTGTTTGGCAAAGCGCCGTTAAATGCTTGATTATCAGCAGTTGTTATTTCGTCTTGGGCAATTACCTCTATCATTTTCGCTTCGCTTTTGCGTAGGGACAAGCGATAGCCCATCAACTCGTATTCCACAGGGTCATGGAACGGGAACGGCGCTGTTTTAATGACTTTAACCTGCGTTCCGCTCACAAAGCCCATTTCTGTTATCCGCTTGCGAAACGCGCCGTAGCCCTTAACTTTAGTGATAACTGCACATTCGCCAGCGGTCAAATCTCCCAGATTTCGTATTTCGTTTTCCATTAATAAATTAAACTTTATGAGCGCAACACACAAAAATACAGCGAAAAACAAAAAAATTGCAATCCTGCATAGTCGTGTCTTTACGTTAAAAAATAACTCGCAAAGTTATTGCAAAAAAACAGTTGCCGCAATAACTATAAATAGGTAAATTTTTGCCCTGTTATTGCACAATAATTTTGCCTTTGCGCGCTTTGAATTACAGTTTGCTTGCTATCAGGTCCCAAGCCTGCTGCATCAGCGCGTTTTCCTGCTCCTGCGTGTGGTTGGTCAGGTCAATGGGCTGGTGGAAATATACTTTGACGGTTCCGGGCGAGAATTTTGGTCCGTGGTTGCGTGGCAGCCTCCGGTAACTTCCGCTGAGGGTTACGGGCAGTACAGGCAGTCGCAAGTCGCCGGCGATGCGAAACGCTCCGCGTTTGAAGCGCTGCATCTGTCCGTTGTGCGTGCGCGAGCCTTCGGGGAAAATGACTATCGAGATGCCGTCCTGCAACTTCCGTTTAGCCTCTGCAATGCTTTTGCTTGCTTCGATGCCTGCCGAGCGGTCGAGGAAAATATGCCCCGCTGCCTTGCAAGCCCAGCCCACAAACGGAATCTTGAAAAGTTCGGCTTTCATCATCCACTTGAAGACAGACGGCAACCAGCCGTAAATTACAAATATATCTATAATGCTTTGATGGTTAGAGATATAGACGTATGACTGATGTGTATTTATGTTTTCTTTGCCGTAAGTTTTGACACGAATTAGCAGCAGCAAACACACCGCCCTCGCCCACGCTTTGGGAATTGCGTGGGCAAAGCGCGACTTTGGAAACACAGGCGAAAAGAGCATCGTTAAAACTGCCGTCAAAAAAGTTAGCGCCATTGCCAACGGCAGCGCGAAAATCCATAAATAGATATTGTAGAGTATCTTTTTCATTTTTGTCAACTGAAAAACTTCGGGCGTCAGTGTTCAGGCAGGCTTTTTATTCGCCTAACTTTTTCAATACATTTCTTAAATTAACTTCTTTATCAATTAATTTATAAATTTCGGCTATTTTCACTCTTTGCTGTTCCATTGTGTCGCGGTTGCGCACGGTAACTGTCTGGTCATCAAGAGTTTGATGGTCAATTGTTATACAGAAGGGCGTACCGATAGCATCTTGTCGGCGGTATCTTTTTCCGATGGAGTCTTTTTCGTCATAAACGGTTTTGAAATCAAATTTCAGTTCGTTCATAATTTCGCGTGCTTTTTCGGGCAGCCCGTCTTTCTTCACCAGTGGCAACACTGCTACCTTTACGGGCGCAAGTACGGGCGGAAGGTGCAACACCACCCGCGAGTCGCCGCCTTCGAGCGCCTGTTCCTCGTAACTTGCCGCCACGATAGACAGGAACGTTCTGTCAACGCCTATCGAGGTTTCGATGACGTAAGGCACATAACTCTCGTTGAGTTCGGGGTCGAAATATTTGATGTTTCTGCCGGAAAATTTCTCGTGCGACGACAGGTCAAAGTCGGTGCGCGAGTGTATTCCCTCTACTTCTTTGAATCCAAATGGCATTTCAAATTCGATGTCTGTGGCGGCGTTTGCATAATGTGCCAACTTGTCGTGGTCGTGGAAACGGTATTTGTGGTCGCCAAGTCCAAGCGCCTTGTGCCATTTTAAGCGGAATTGTTTCCAGTATTCAAACCATTTCATTTCCTCGCCGGGTCGCACGAAAAATTGCATCTCCATTTGCTCAAATTCGCGCATGCGGAAAATGAATTGCCGCGCAACTATCTCATTTCTAAAGGCTTTTCCAATTTGCGCAATGCCAAACGGCACTTTCATTCTGCCAGTTTTTTGGACATTGAGAAAATTGACAAAAATTCCCTGCGCCGTTTCCGGTCGGAGATAAATTTTCATTGCACCGTCAGCCGTAGAGCCTATTTCGGTGGCAAACATAAGGTTGAACTGTCGCACGTCAGTCCAGTTTTTTGTACCCGAAACGGGGCAAACCACTTCATAATCGACTATGATTTGTTTCAGTTCATCTAAATCGTTATCGTTCAATGCTTTGGCGAAGCGAGCGTGTAATGTGTCGCGTTTTTCCCGATTTTCCACAATGCGCGGGTTCGTTTGTCGGAACAGGTCTTCGTCAAATTTTTCGCCGAAACGTTTGGCTGCTTTTTCTACTTCTTTTTCAATCTTGTCGTCAAATTTTGCTACAAGTTCCTCAATCAGCACGTCCGCGCGATAGCGTTTTTTGCTGTCGCGGTTGTCTATAAGCGGGTCGTTGAAGGCATCTACGTGTCCTGATGCTTTCCAAGTGGTTGGGTGCATAAAAATTGCCGCGTCAATGCCCACAACGTTGTCGTTGAGCAGTGTCATCGCCTCCCACCAGTAGCGTTTGATGTTGTTTTTGAGTTCTGCGCCCATCTGCCCGTAGTCATACACGGCAGCGAGTCCGTCATAAATTTCGCTCGAAGGGAACACAAACCCGTATTCCTTGCAGTGAGCAATCAGTTTTTTAAAAATATCTTCCTGTGAAGCCATTATGTTTAATTAAAAATTAAGAATTGAGAATTGAGAATTATTTTTTTTGCACAGTTTTTTTATTTATTATGCTGTTTTCCCTTTGTACCGGTTTATTTTTCGCGAAACAAACATTATGATTCCCAAAATGAGAAACAACCCTACGCTGCCGATAAGCAGTGCGATGTCTTCGAGTTGCAAAATAACAAATAGGAAAACATACAGTATTGTGAGTATGCCTGCGAGAATGAGCGTTGGTGTGAGGTTTTTGAAAATGCTGTGAGCGTAAAGCGTTATCAGTGTGATAGTTGCTGCGCTTGCAACAACATACGCCAAGGCAAAGCCTATTTGCTCCGAAAACGAGAGCAGCAAACTGTAAAACAGTATCAGCGCAATGCCCACAAGCAAATATTGAATGGGGTGAATGCGCTTTTCTGTGAAAATTTCCACAAAAAAGAACACAACAAATGTCAGTGCAATAAACATCAGTGCGTACTTTGCCGAGCGCATGTTCTGCTGATAATGGTCAACCGGTTCCAGCAGATTTACTCCAAAGGCGTTTTCGCGCAGGGAGGCCACTTCGTTGTCTGACCAGATGGCCGGAATGCTGCGGTTGAAGTTCAGGATGCTCCAATTTGCCGTAAATTGGCTGTTGTCAAGCGAGTAATCAGGGGTGAAAGCGCCCACAAAGGAGGGCGACTGCCATTTCCCGCTAATCGTTACCTGCGTTGTTTGCCCCACGGGGATAAAATTGATTTCGCTGCTGCCGTTGAGTTGCAGATTGCAAATGAAATCCAGACTGTCGCTTGCTGTGATTCCCTTGGTATTGATTATCAATGATTTACCCGAAATTTTCTTTTCGTAATCGTCAATAAACACCATTCTTTCTTTAACCTTATCAAGGGGATAAGCGTCGGTGATGTTTCCGTCAAAGAGGCTGTTTTTTGTGCCGGCGGCGGCTGTTAAATTGTTTGTATTCAATTTAAAATCAATGTTTTGCGTAATTCCGCGCAAATCGGTAACGCCTATCAGAATGTAGGCGCGATCAAAATGGAGCGCACTGTTTGCTATCTCCAAGTTTTTCAGTTGGGCGAACTGCCCTTGCATTGCGATTGTGCTTTTGTACAAAATAGCGTTGTAGATACCGTAATGCCGCTGTTCGGGCTGTAAGTGCGCGTCAATTTCCAGTTTGGCGGGCGTAACGTACAAGTTGTGTTCGTCAAAACTTTGTTCGGTTTGTCCCTTGCTGTTTTTGACAGAAAGCGTTGTTGTATAAGGAATTACAAGCACAGGCGCGCACACTGTTTGGGCGAGCGACCACTTGTCGCTGATTTTCGTAACCGTTTCTTCGCTACGCTGTTGCCGCTCGGAAATCAGACCCTGAATCATCGCGCCCGGAATAAGCAGCAGCAGTATCAGAATTACAATTACGATTCCCTTAAACGTCAGAGAATCAGTGAATTTAGCATTAGTTTTTTCCATATTGTCATTATTGTTTTTGTTAGTAAAATATCGCACCGCCATCACCACAGCGAATACCACACCGGCGACAAACAGTGCAATTATTACGAAAATTATCATATATAAAGAATTCATAAAAGAGTTTGTTTGTATTATCAGAATTTTTTTTAACAGTGTAATTATCAATAAATTACACTGTTATTTTACAAATATTTTTTCAAAATCAATTTCAACAGCATAACCGTCAGTGTATTTTTTTTCAAAAATACCTGATGAATTTTCTTTGGGAAGAAAACCTAATATTTTGATTATCTGTTCCATTATTTCAGGGTGATATAATTGCTCAAAAAAATCAGTACCTTTGTTTGTTAAATTCACTGAAAACATGTAATTTAGCGCGGTTTTCCGCAGGTTTATAAAACACACACTTAACAGAAAACAAAAGTATAAAAAAAAATTCAAAAAGCAATAAAAAAGAATAAAGAATAAAGAGTAAGACTTGTCCCGCCAAAGCGGGAGACATGTGAAGGCGCGAAAGCGCGAAACAGATGGCAATTAAGAAATGAATTTTTAGTGAATAATTAATAGTGAATAGTGAATAGTGAATAGTGAATAATTAATAGTGAATAGTGAATAGTGAATAGTGAATAGTGAATAATAAAATACAGAATACGCAGCAATTAATAATGAAGGAATGAAGAAATAATCTAAACTCTAATAACTAACCACTAACCACTAACAACTAACCACTAACAACTATATTGTCTTTTTTATGTCAAAACTTTATGTTGTTCCCACTCCTGTTGGGAATTTGGAAGATATAACTTTTCGCGCAGTTAAGGTGCTGAAAAACTGCGATTTGATATTTGCCGAGGACACTCGCACAAGCAGCGTTCTGCTTCGGCATTATGATATTACGACCCCCGCGCAACCGTACCACAAGTTCAACGAACATAGGACGCTTGCATCTGTGGTTGAACGTATCCTCAGCGGGCAACAGGTTGCGCTGATTTCCGATGCGGGAACGCCGTCTATTTCTGACCCCGGATTTATGCTTGTGCGCGAATGTGCTAAAAATCAGATAGTTATAGAATGTTTGCCGGGCGCAACCGCCTTTGTGCCTGCACTCGTTACATCGGCATTGCCTTCCGACAAGTTCTGTTTTGAGGGATTTTTGCCGCACAAAAAAGGACGACAAACGCGGATAAACGTACTTAAAGCCGAAACGCGCACAATGATTTTCTACGAGTCGCCCTTCCGTCTGCTCAAAACGCTTTGCCAGTTTGCCGAAGCATTCGGACACGCACGCCGAGCGGCTGTCTCGCGCGAAATATCGAAAATCCACGAGGAAACAATACGCGGAACGCTCGCCGAACTTATCGAGCATTTCACCGAGCGCCCCCCAAAAGGAGAAATTGTGCTGACAATAGCAGGCGGCGAACAGTGAGTGGAGTTGTCTGTTGCCAGAGTTTTGATTTTGTTCTTTATTCTTTAAAAATAATTCGTGTTAATTCGTGAATTGGAAATCAGCGTTAGCTAAATTCGTGGACAAAAACTGAAAACTTCACCTCACAAGCGCTTTAAAACTTTCGGAACGTCCGTTTTTAGTAATAAGTTGCACAATATAAACGCCTTGCGCAAGCGTTTTTGAAACTTTGCTGTCCGCGCTTGCCTCAAATACTTTTCTGCCTGCAATATCAAAACAAATAACATTTGTCAGTTCTGTTAAATTGCTAATATTAAGCGTGTTGTTGTGGGAAAAAATTTTCACTTTCTGAAATTCCGCATTAACTGCGTCTTGCAAACTCGGCACATATTCAAGTTTCTGGTCAAACCAAGCCATACGCTCTGTGATATAATTTTTTACAATATTAATATTGCCGGCATAATCGCCGCGCCCTTCCATCATGTGTTCCCACGAGTAGAGGTTGTCCCAGCGTTTAAAATTCAAGTCTTTTGAGGCGCTAATTTGTTCTGCATAATTTTCAATTGTTTGAAACAGAGCCCCTTCGCTAATTGTTCCGTCATCGCGATAGTGCGCCCAAACTTCTTTTAAACGTTGATACAAGTTCGCATCCGACAGCAGTCGGTCTATCAGCGGGTCGGTGTTGTAGGCATCGTTGCCCTGCCAGTAACCGTTGCAGTAGTTGCACATCGGCAAATTGTTTGTTTGCGCGCCATGATAGAGCCACTGGTTGCTTTGCTGCGCATTGGCATTTAGGGGAAACGTGCGCTGGTCGTTTTCAAAAGCCAGGTCAAAATCCCACACCGGTCCGAAATAAAATTTTTCGTCATCGCGTTTTTTGAACATATAAACGCTCCAATAAGTGTCGGTATTGCCCGTAAATTCGCCTGTAATAAAGTGCCGTACAAAACTTTCAATATCGGTGTAGCGGCGGAAACCATTGTTGGGGTCGGAAAAATTTTGCGCCATAATTGATGCTTCCCACGCATTGAAATGATTTTTGATATAGTTTGTTTGCGCCGTAACCCGCACGTCATCGTCAGGCGATTTTATCGAAACAGGCACTTGTCGGGCTGATTTAAAGCCAACGTTTTCCCAATTCTGCTCGTTTTCTAAATAAGCGTCAATTTCAATCAGATAGCCGCCTGTAATAGCAGTTTCGTCAACATCGTCAGCGGTCATTTCGGGAATATCCACTCGTCCGGGGCGCACGTCAATCTGGTCGCAAAGTTGGAAAGCGCCTTTGTAGTCGCCATTAACAACCACATCAACAAGTTTTCCGGCCGGAGTATATGGCATTTCAATTCTTTTGCTAATGTCAAATGCTATCAGGTTGCGTATCAATGTTTTATCGCCTTCGTTGCTAAGTAATGTCCAACTTTTTCCTTTTGCCGGATTATCAAATAAATAGGTCGATTTGTCAAATTTTATTCTGTATGGACGTTTTTTGAAATCCCAACTTGCATTGCCGCGTCCGCGCACGTCCAAACTGTCGGCTTTGATATAATCGCCGTCTACCACAGTGATATAGCCTCTGCGGTAAACATCTTTTGAGTCAATCGCCGCCTCGTTTATTGTGTGAATATTAACGGTGGGCAAGTTTGTCAGTTGTCCGATATGATTGTCGTTGCCGTCGCTTTGGTATCCGTAAAATTCGAGTTCTGCAATATTGCAACGGTGTTGCAGCGAGCCATAGTAGCGCACATATCTGAACCCGCGCGTAGAGTTGATTTGCAGCGTGGAAAGTTGATTTGCAACGCCCGATTCGGATATAATGCCAATGGCTACAGCATCAATGAAATCCGCCGAATTTGCCCCTTCGATAACGCCACATTCCACGCGCTCAGGCATAGCAGGACGCGGCGCATATTTGACGCTTGTGATAACGTGTTTTGAGCCTAAATCCAGCCCCACCCAACCGCCTTTGCTGCCTCTGCCGCCTTTCATATTGTCGCCCCCAACTTTGCTCTCGTCAATTGCGCTGGCAAAAAAGGTGTTCAAATTGCCGTCAAAGCAGTTTTGAGCAGTGTTGCCTTCAAAATCTGTACCCTGATTGTAGGTGTAGCCATCTGTGTTGTTTTTGGAACTGATAACAGAGCCGTTGAGTTTGGCGGAAGTTTGCGCCGCTGCTGTTAAAACAATAAAAATCAGCAGGAAAGATAATAAAAACGTATTTTTCATCATGTTATTTGTATATTTTATTAAAAAAAAATAAATCGGCTGTAAAATTAGATATATTTTTTGAAAAAACATAAAAAAGTTTTCAGTTTTCAGTTTTCAGACTTTAGTTAGAAACTTTAATCAATTAGCAATTAGCAATTAGCAATTTAGAGTTTAGAGTTTAGAGTTTAGAGTTTAGAGTTTAGTTATGAATAGTTAGAAACTTTAATCAATTAGCAATTAGCAAATCGTAATTCGTAATTTTTAATTCGTAATTCGTAATTGAATATAATTCTCAATTCTCAATTCTCAATTAATTTCTTAATTTCTTCATTTCTTCATTTCTTCATTTCTTAATTGCTATCTGCTATCTGCTACTTGTTTTGATAAAAGAAAAATATTATCTTTGCAAACGGCGCGGTTATAAAATTTAGATGGGAGCAATAAGAAAGCCGAAGTAGATTTTATTGTAAAAGATGGTAAAGGCAGCATCATCCACATAAACGTTTTTGAATGGCTATTGGACAAATGAACACAGGCGACACATTCCGCACATTGAAAGCGCTTTCGCAAGGGCTATATAAGGACAAAGGCAGCAAGTTTCTCGCCTTTGCGATGCCTGTTGACAGTGTGAGTACGGCAACGGCAACGATACAGGAATACCGCAAACGCTTTTACGATGCGCGTCATGTGTGTTTTGCGTACAAGATAGGGACTGCGAACCCCGAAACGCGCTCCTTCGATGACGGCGAACCTTCGGGCACCGCAGGGCGACCCGTGTTAGGGCAAATAAACTCAAATAATCTCACAAATGTTTTGGTCATCGTTGTGCGCTACTTTGGCGGCATTCTGCTCGGCACAGGCGGACTGATTAAGGCATACCGCGCCGCCGCCGCCGATGCGGTTGAAAACGGCGAAATTGTAGAACAATTTATCGAAAATAAAATAAATATAAGTTTTGAATATCCGCTTTTGAGCAGCGTGATGAAAATTGTAAAAGATTTTGACCTGATAATTTTGAGCCGTAAATTTGAAAACGAATGCCAAATGCAAGTCTCCGTAAGACAAACGCTCATCCCTGTGGTTGCAGAAAAACTCTCAAACATAGAAGGAGTGCATTTAGTGGTTAGTGGTTAGTGGTTAGTGGTTAGTGGTTAGTGATTAGTGATTAGTGGTTAGTGATTTTTTGGTGGTTTTGATGCTTGCTGTAAGCATTTTAATTAATTCTACGGCATCTGTGTTTATGCTTTCAAATTCTTTGTCGGATATAAAATTCGTTTCTTTCATCAACTCTAACCAGTATAATGTTTCATTTATCTCTTTCTGTGAGATAGCCATTTTATGAATAAAATCCGCCTTGCTTTCCGAGTGTTCGGCTTCGCACACGCTTGCACCCACAGAAGTGCCACTGCGAAGAATTTGTTTCGACATCACAAATTCCTGTTTTTCTTCAATCATGTATTTGTACATGTTCACAATTCGTATTGCAAACTTAAAACTTTTCTCTTTTATTATGCTTTCTTTCATTTTATAATATTTTATTTTTAATTCTTAATTTATTGGGCAATTGTGAAAATTGCCCCTACTAACCATTAATCTAAAATTGTTTCGTATCTGGCAGACTGTGTTGGGTTTACGTCCGACAATATTTCTATTGCTTGCTGCTTTTCCTTATCTGTTCCGCCCTTAAAAACATTTATCAGTTCGTCCATTTTTGTATCCGTAAATATTGTAATGACTACAGCCTGCGGTCTGGCTCTGTTTGTTGTCCGTACAATTGGCAGTCCGGATGCAATTTTAGCCCGTCCGTTTGTGGGATTGTCCGCCATTACATCAAGTCCGAGTCGGTGATATTGATAAATGTAATTGCGAAATGCGGCAAACTGCTCGTCCATCAAATTGCTGATAATTGCATATCTGTTTCGGCTGTCCTCAAATGCTCTCCAGCCTGCCCAGTCGCTACTTTGCGCCATATTTACAATGTTCTCTGCCTGCTGAAAGCAGGGTGTGCCTCCGGCGGGGCTGAACGAGTCCATGTCGTAGCCGATAATAATATAAGCGTAGTACGACAGTACGGCTGTAAGATTGGAAGTGAGCGTTCCGCTTACGTTCTCAAGCCTCTCAAATTCGCTGAAAGTGAAATTCAAGTTTTTGTCCCTGAGGTTGAGTACAGGGCTGCTGTAACTTGTGTTGTATACGGGTCGGCGGCTCTGCACAACTATTTCGGCAGTAAAATCATTGCCTTCAACTGCTTTGACGATGATAGATATATTGCAATCAATGCGCTCGCTTGCCGAATAGGGCAAGTCTGTCCATCGGCTGTTATTGACAAAGTCGGCGACTGCCTGCTGCAAAGCGTTGAAAACCTGCTTGTTTGTCCCCTGTACCTGGTCAGAATTGACCTGTACATTGCAATTCAATTCCTGCGCCGTTGCCGCAACGGAAAAGAATATTATTGCTGTTATAAAAAAATGTTTCATCTGTTTATGTTTTATTTTTTAAGGTCAGATGGAATTCACACGACAACATAATCATAATCTTGTGTGTTTTGTTAATCGTGTTCGTTTCATAAATGTTATACTTTTCTAAAAAGATGGTAAAATTGTTCTAATAAATTCAGTTTTTTTGCTGTTGCACACAAATGGATACCAACAAAATGTTGCAAAAATTACAGTGATGATGAAAATTTATTTTTTTGTTTTTGCTCTTTTTGCCTTTGGTTTTACTTCGGGCTGCGCAGCCACAATTTCTTTGCATAGTTCCTTTGTGAGCGTTTTAGGGTCGGTTTTTTTCGGGATTTTATAATTTGCGTCATTGAATTTTATATACGCTCCAAATCTGCCGTTAAGTACTTGAATGTCCCCAAAGTCGTGTATAATTTTGTTTTTTTCCGCTTCTCTTTTTGCCTCAATAATTTCTATAGCGCGTTGCTGCGACACCTCCATCGGGTCGTCAGTTTTTGGCAGCGAATAGAACTTTGTATTGTGCAAAATATACGGTCCGAAGCGTCCCACTGCCACTTTCATCGGTTTTCCTTCGTATTCGCCTGCCTCTCGCGGCAGTTTGAACAGGTCGAGCGCCTCTTGCAGTGTCAGCGTCTCTATTGTTTGGTCGCGCAGCAGCGATGCGAAAACGGGTTTGTCCTCATCGTCGCTTGTGCCTATTTGGGCTATTGGTCCGAAGCGTCCGATGCGCACCGAAACCTGCTTGCCCGTTTTGGGGTCTTTGCCTAAAATGCGCTCGCCACTTTGCCGCTCCGACGTTTCGAGTGTGTTCTCTACTATCGGGTGAAATTTTTTGTAAAAAACGTCAATTGTTTTCGTCCACTTTTTATTGCCCTCTGCAATTTCATCAAACTCGTCTTCTACTTTTGCCGTAAAATCATAACTCATAATATCGGGGAAATGCTCTGTCAGAAAGTCGGTTACTACAATTCCGATGCTGGTGGGGAAGAGTTTAGCCTTTTCTGCGCCTGTGTTTTCTGTTTTTGTTTTTTCCGATATTTTTCCTTTTTTGAGTTCCAGTTCTGTAAATTCACGTTTCTCGGCGGGTCGCTCTCCTTTTTCCACATAATTACGATTTTGGATTGTGGAAATTGTCGGCGCATAAGTGCTTGGTCGCCCTATTCCGAGTTCTTCGAGTTTTCGCACCAAACTTGCTTCGGTGTAACGCGGCGGGCGTTGCGAAAATCGTTGCTGCGCCGTAATAACTTCATTTTCTGCGCCTTCGCCAATCTTAATTTCGGGTAAAATCTGCTGCTCGTCATTTACGTTCTCTTCATCGGTAGATTCGAGATAAACTTTGAGAAAGCCATCAAACACAATAACTTCGCCTGTAGCCTGAAATTGCTGTTTGCTGTCCGAAATATTGATATAAATTGTAGTCTTTTCTAATTGAGCATCAGCCATTTGCGAGGCAATAGTCCGCTTCCAAATCAGTTCGTATAGCCGTTTTTCCTGTGCCGAGCCGTCAATTGTATGTGTGTTGATATAAGCGGGACGAATTGCCTCGTGCGCTTCCTGCGCTCCTTTTGTTTTGGTGGCATACTGGCGAAATTTGTGATATTTTTCGCCATAATAATTCGTAATTTCCGCTTTCGCTGTTTTCAGGGCGAGGTCAGAGAGGTTGACCGAGTCGGTACGCATATATGTTATTTTTCCTGCTTCGTACAGTGCCTGTGCAACGCGCATCGTTTGCGCCACAGAGAAGCCGAGTTTTCGCGCCGCTTCCTGCTGCAAAGTGGAAGTGGTGAAGGGCGGCGCCGGCGATTTCTTTGCCGGAGTTTTTACTATGTTGGCAATGGAGAACTGCGCCGTTTTGCAATGCTCCAGAAACGCTTTTGCCTCTTCTTTTGTTTTAAACCGTACAGGAAGTTCTGCACGCAGTTCTACAGGCTTACCCGTTTTATCTTTTGTAGTGAAAATTGCTGTAACTCTGTAATTTGCCTCTGCTGCGAAGTTGTTAATTTCGCGCTCACGTTCCACAATCAGCCGCACAGCCACCGACTGTACGCGCCCCGCCGAAAGCGACGGCTTGACCTTGCGCCACAGCACAGGCGACAGTTCAAAGCCAACAATCCTGTCGAGCACACGCCGCGCCTGCTGAGCATCAACAAGGTTCAAGTCTATTGTGCGCGGATTGTGAATTGCTTTAATAATGGCATCTCTTGTAATCTCGTGAAAAACAATCCGTTTGGTGTTATTATCATTGAGTTTAAGTACCTGGTACAAATGCCACGCTATGGCTTCTCCCTCGCGGTCTTCATCAGAGGCAAGCCACACTGTCTCAACGCTTTTAGCGGCTTTGGCAAGTTCCGACACTATCTTTTTCTTGTCGGGCGAAACCTCGTAAACAGGGGCATAATCGTGTGCAAAATCTATCCCTATACCTTTTTCAACCAGGTCGCGGATATGACCCATACTTGAGAGAACACGAAAATCATTGCCCAAAAATTTCTCAATAGTTTTTGCCTTAGCCGGCGACTCTACAATTACAAGATTTTTTGACATATATACTGTTTTTTCAATTTCTAATTTTTAATTTGCCTCTACACACCCCCTGCCCTGCCCCGAAGATGAAAGGCGTAAGAGCGCAAAAAATATATAAAGTCCGAATATCTGATTACTAAATATTGAATAATAATTCCACTGTCAATGCTTAAAACGCTGCAATACAGGTTGTTATAATTCAAATAAAATTATGTTCAATATTCAGTCTGCAAATTTCAATTTCGGGGTGCAAAGTAACAAAAAATGAATGGGCTACGAAATTTTTTTTTAATATTTTTTTTGCATGTTTATCCCGTATTTTTCCTTAAAAATAAATTTTAATGCTGATTATCAAATAGTTATAATCATATTGAGAATTGAGAATTGAGAATTGAGAATTATATTCAATTACGATTTGCTAATTGCTATCTGCTAATTGCTAATTACTAATTGCTATTTGTTCTTTTTACATACATCGAATCCCAAATCATGTAGCCAATTAAGAGTGCGTACATTGCGAGTCCGAGCCATACTGCACCGTTTGTACCTGCCCACCCGCTAATGACAAAACTGTGTGACTGGTCAATGTTTTTTATTGCCTCTTGCACAAGCGGCTCGTTGGAAACACGTGTTAGCCCCTGCGCAAGTATCTCTTTATCAGCAAGATTGGTTTGTACATATTTTATTGCCGCGCTTACAACGCCCATCAAAGCGCCGCCTGCAATAAATCCCGATGCAAGCAGAGTTCCTTTTTCCTGCCGCGCCACGTTTAGCCCGTTATCTTTGGAACGTGTTGATACATACCGGTTTATCGCACCGCCAACGAGTAGCGGAATGTTCAATTCAAAAGGAATAAACATACCAAGTGCAAATGCCAGCGCAGGTACTTTGAATATTGTAAGCAAAATTGCAATCACTGCTCCAAGTCCGTACAGTATCCACGGCGCACCACTGCCCGACATTAGCGGGTCAATAATTGCTGCCATTGCGTTTGCCTGCGGCGCAATTAACGGATTGGGGTGCGCAGTGTCTGCTACAAAGCCGTAACTTTTATTGAGAATAATCATCACTCCGCCAACTGTTGCTGCCGACACGAGCGTGCCGAGGAATTTCCAAGTTTGCTGTTTTTGCGGGGTGCTGCCCAGCCAGTAGCCTATTTTCAGGTCGGTTATGAAGCCGCCTGCCATCGACAGCGCCGTGCAAACAACGCCGCCTATCACCATTGCAGCCACCATCCCGCCGGTGCCTTTAAGCCCAACCGCCACCAGGACTACCGACGCTAAAATGAGCGTCATCAGCGTCATTCCCGAAACGGGATTTGTACCCACAATTGCTATCGCATTCGCGGCAACAGTAGTGAACAGGAACGCGATAATAGCAACTATAAATATTGCAATAACAGCAAAAAGTAAGTTGTGAACAACTCCAACCCAGAAGAAAATGAACGTAATAATCAGCGCTATAACCGTTCCTGCGCCTATAATTTTCATCGACAAATCGCGCTGGGTGCGTTTGACTGCAATATTTTCGTTTCGTTTCCCTTTGATGCGCATTTCTTTGGCAGCAAGTCCTACCGCGCTTTTAATAATTCCCCACGATTTTATAATCCCAATGATTCCGGCGGTAGCAATTGCGCCAATGCCTATGTGTCGTCCAAATTCTTTAAAAATTACTTCCGGCTCAACACCGGCTAATGCGCCGCCTGTATAAATCGGGTTTATTGCGGAGATAAAATCGGCGCTGATATGCGGCAGGAGCGGAATGATAACGAACCAAATCAGTGCAGAGCCGGCGCAAATAATTGCCGCGTATTTCAGCCCTACAATATATCCCAATCCCAGAACGGCTGCGCCAATATTGATGTCGAAGACTAATTTTGCTTTCGTAGCCACAAATGCTCCTGCTGCGCTAACGCGCGTGGTAAAAACTTCGGACCACGCGCCAAAAGTGGCAATCACAAAATCGTACAATCCGCCAATCAAGCCGGCAATAAGTAGCGGTTTTGCTTGCGAGCCGCCCTTTTCGCCCGAAATGAGAACCTGAGTTGTGGCTGTTGCCTCCGGAAACGGGTATTTGCCGTGCATATCCGACACGAAATATTTCCTGAAAGGAATAAGAAAAAGTATCCCCAAAATGCCGCCAAACAGCGAACTTAAAAACACTTGGAAGAAATTGACTGTAATGTCGGGGTATTTTGCCTGCAAAATATACAGCGCGGGCAAAGTGAAGATTGCACCTGCTACAATCACCCCCGAACAGGCGCCAATTGACTGAATGATAACGTTTTCGCCGAGTGCGTTTTTGCGCCGCGTTGCCGACGACAGCCCCACAGCAATAATTGCTATCGGAATAGCCGCCTCAAACACCTGCCCTACTTTCAGACCCAGATAAGCGGCGGCTGCAGAGAAAATTATTGCCATCAGTATGCCAAACGACACACTGCGCACATTAACTTCGGGAAATGTACTTTCCGCACTCATAACGGGGTGATAATCTTCACCGTCCTTCAACTCGCGGGTGGCATTTTCGGGCAACCCGATGACCTTTGATTCGTGATTTTCTGACATGAAAATTGAGTTTATTTTGTTTAAATTGTTAGACTTTGTTAAATATTGTTAAAAAGATTAATACGGATTTATTCTGTGAAAATGTTTCAATAAATTTAAACGTTCTATTTACGCATACATCAGCAAGTTATGTGATGAACAATTTACCAAAAAAAATATCTGAATATTGTTTTTAATGATAAGAAATTAATATATTTAGGGTCGCAAACTTCTCTACCAAACTATTTTCACTAACGGGGAATTACGCACTTCAATCCGTTAGAATTGATAGTTTGGTAGAAAAGCGGACAAAAGTACAAAAACTATTTGTATATTTGCGCGAAAATGTTACGCAAGCAATACTTTTTTATAATGTTATGATTTCATTCCGATTGTAATCTACTGTGTTTTAACACTTTAAGCAATTAGCAATTAGCAATTAGCAAATCGTAATTCGTAATTGAATATAATTCTCAATTTCTTAATTCTTAATTCTTAATTCTCAATTCTCAATTCTCAATTCTCAATTCAAAAACATTTCTCAATTTCTATCTGTTTCGTGCGTTTCTGGCACTTTGCAAGTTTAGGAATAGTTATTTTCCCTCACAAACGCCGCTACCGTCAATCGATGTACGCCCAAAATACGCGCGATAGCCGATTTGGATACTTTTTTGTCGAGCAGCATTTTTATTTCGGCGTCTTTGCCGGTGAGTTTTTTCACTTTCGATTTGCTGCCTTTGGGGCGACCTAATATCACGCCTTCGGCACGTTTGCGGGCAAGCGCTTCTTTGGTGCGCTGCGAAATGAGATTGCGCTCAATTTCGGCGCTCAAACCGAAAGCAAAAGCAAGAACTTTTGAGTTGATGTCGCTGCCCAGACGATAATTGTCTTTGATAGTCCATACCTGAATATCCCGATTCATACATTCGTTGAGAATGCCCATAATCATAAGCAGATTTCTGCCCAAACGCGAAAGTTCCGAGCAAATCAGAATATCCTCTTTCTTCATCTTTTTCAGAAGTTTACCGAGTTTTCGTTCCTGAACAGATTTTGTTCCCGAAATGGTTTCCTCAATCCATTTGTCCACTACCATCACGTTGCGTTCACAAAATCCGTTGATTTCAAAACGTTGATTTTCAACAGTTTGGCGGTCGGTGCTTACGCGAATATAACCGTAAATCATATTAAATTATTTTTAAAAATTAGTAATGATTGAAATTTAATAAGAATATTATAACTTTGCAAATTAAAAATTAAAAATTAAAAATTAAAAATTAAAATATATTATGGAATACAATATTTATTGCGATGAAAGTTGTCATTTGGAACACGACGGCATCCTTACGATGGTACTGGGGGCTATTTGGTGCGATAAAGAGAAGAAATCGGAGGTATTCGGTCGTATCCGCGAAATCAAATTGGAGCATGGACTTTCCAGTAATTTTGAGATAAAATGGAACAAGGTATCACCTGCAAAAAAAGAATTCTATTTACGATTGATTGATTATTTTTTTGACGATGATGATATTCATTTCCGTGCATTGGTTGTGCCTGACAAATCTGTTTTAAATCACATGCAATTTGAACAAACATACGATGATTTTTATTACAAAATGTATTTCGACTTGCTGAAAGTGATTTTGATTCCGCAAAATTCGTACAATATTTACATTGACATAAAAGATACGCGAAGTCAGCATAAAGTTGAAAAATTAACCGATATTTTACGCAGCAGTCATTACGGTTTCGATAAAAAAATTATTCGCCGAGTTCAACAAATAAAGTCCCACGAAGTAGAACTTTTGCCTTTGGCTGATTTGCTGATTGGCGCTATCGGTTATAAATGCCGTAATTTGACAACTAATTCGGCAAAACTCGCTATCATTCGGCGTATTCAAGAGCGTTCTAAATATTCTCTCTCCTGCTCTACGCTTTATCGCGAAGACAAATTGAACCTTTTTTTCTGGAAAGCACGATGATAAATGAATTGAAATTACCCGATTTGATCTTACTGGAAGATTACAACGGCAATTTTGCTCTCTACTACGATGCCGTATATGCTGTTTTTGTGAATGATTTTGTGCGCAACAGACCTGAATTTCGAGGAAAAAGATTGGGCTTGAAAAAGTATCCGTTTATTGATGGAAAGGAATATACATACTATCATTTCACCCATTCGGGAAATATTGAAGTTGAAAGAATTCCAGATATTCGCCGAATGGAACGAATCGGCTACCCGAAACCAATAATTGCTTTTTCCGACAGCCAACAAATAAAAGTATGGCGCAACAAAAGAGGTACAAGCGAGCGAATTTTGCTTTTCCACGAAGAAGAAAGATACCTTGTTGTACTCGAAGAGCGTAAAGATTATATTCTGCCCTGGACTGCCTACCCTATAGAACAAAATAGTCGGTTACGGAAATTGCTTGCTGAATACCAAGATTTTATGGAAAAGCAAGGGTCGCTTTAAAGCGACCCCGTTTCTCCTTTAACACATGGTCAATGAGATGTTGCAAAGGTACGACATATTTTTTTAATCTGCAAATAAAAAAACAAAAAATATTCTGTACAAAGTAATTCAAAATATGTCTAACAAAAACCAGACAATTTTTATAGACCGCAATTAAGCGTTTTTATTAGACAA
>JAISWT010000170.1 GCA_031271005.1 Prevotellaceae bacterium
CAGCAGTTCGTTTACAAAAATGGCATCCTTAGAAAGTCAATAATTCAATGTTTTTTCTTTTAATTTTTTCTTTTCAAAATCCTCTCTCACAAACCATTAGAGAGGTTTTGAAAAAAAAATTAAGTCGCTGATGTAAACGAACTTATGATATTTATCAACTAAACACTAATCAACTAAACTCTAAACTCTAATAACTAAACTCTAATAACTAAACTCTAAACTCTAATAACTAAACTCTAAACACTAATTACTGTATGTCTAAATTTAAATCTTTTTTTACTTTCATTAGATACCATTTTGAATACGGCTCATTTAAATGAATGGTGTTGAGTTTGATTTTCGATTTTTTCAAATCGGCATACAGCGGCGCAGTAATCTCGTTCATACAGGTATCGTCTTGATATTTAGAGAGTAAGCGAAAAACAAACTTCGGCGTAAAAGGTCTCGCAAAATCTTTGAGCGCCTGCAACGGATTGGGCTTGTGGGCTGCTTGCAATTCTTTCTCAAAACTTATATCAGTTAAATTAAACAGACTGTTTTTCAGATAGTTATCATAAAAAAACTTGTTATATTTCAGTTTGGGCGGCAGCGTGCGGAAAAACGCCATCATTTCATTATCCCAAAACGGCAAACGCACGCCGTAGCCAAAAAATTCGTAGAGGCGAGCAGAATTGTTAATCAATTTTGCAAGCCGCGTTTTCATAACGACATCGTCAAAAATGGAAGTTGAAAAATTTTCTGTGTCAAAATTGCTGATTTTAAGCACTTTTGAAATGATATTTTTATTTTGTGGATAACCAAAAGTAAAAAGATGCGCGCTTAATTTTTTTAACAGTTCATTTTGCGGCGCGTCAATCATTACATCGTTTTTTGTGGTATGGCTGCCTGCAAGAAAATCGCCCGAATGTCCGGGAACAAAAACAGCATCTTTTTCTACTAAATCATTATCATACAGATATTTAACGCCGAAATATTCGTACATCCAAAACGATTGACACAACGCGCCGGAATGTTTGTAATATTGCTGAAAAATTTTGTCGGCAGTATAATTTTCAGTAAATTTTTTATCGCCTGTGAAAATAAAATGATATTTGTAACCTAACTTGTTCGCCACCTCTTTGGCAATTTGATATTCCGGATTATTTTCGCGCCCCACAGTATAACAGATAACATTCTGATAATCAAGGCTTTTAAGCATTGCCGCAATCAGCCGCGAATCGTAACCGCCGCTCAACGGAACGACAATTTGCCTGCCGCGTGCCGACTTTATTAACCTTTGAAACACATTTTCTAAAACTGCTGAAAAATCAACGTCAAGTTTTTCGGATTGATTAACATCTTCATTTTTAATACGATAGGAATAATGCTCTTTTTGCGCAATTTTTTCATTTTCAAAACATAAATAACAGGACGGTTTTATTTGATAAATACCTTTTATAAGCGTTTTTTCGTCAAGCGTGAATGACGAAAGTAAAAATTCTTGCTCCGCTGATTTGTCTATTTCAGGCTTTTCTGGCAACAATAAATATGGATTATCTGCAATGATAAAACTTTGATAATCAAAGAAATAGAACAGCGGATAAACACGCGACCTGTCCGAAGCGGCAAAAATTTTGTTTTCAATTTTTATAATTACCGAAAAAATGCCGTTAGATGTTTTTAGTAATTCCGCGAAATCATTTTCATTTTTTGCCGCAGCGAAAAACCGTAGCATTTGTTCACCCTGGTAAAAATTATTTTTATTGTCAAAACAGTACCCGCGCACGGCGATATTGTCTTTTTTGTGCCAAAGCGGTGATTGTAAATTTGTGTGTATCATTTTGTTATATGTTTTTTCGGTTTTTCCACTGAATAAATTTTACTGTTAAATGCGCTAAAAAATGTAATTTAAAATGTGTTAAAAACATTACTGTCTTTTCGCCGTGCCTGAATGCTTTTATATATTTCATTTCAACATCACGGTAGAGGCAGGCATATTGTTTGCGGAGAATATAATCTTTTGTTTTTATAAATAATTCAACTTTTGACCTTACCTTTGAACATTCTAAAATATAAGAATATTTATTGTCAAGTCCGTGTTTTCGCAAAAAGTCTTCCAGCAAATTATGAAAAAGTATTATATTTTCATAGTGCATAGTTGTTTTTGAGGCGGTTCAAGTGGCTTTTTTACTGCATAAAGCCACTTTAAAATTTTTCCTTTTATTAACAGTAAATTTCTTATTACAGAGGCGCCCCAAAGCAGATATTTCCGTTTGGCGCAAAAAAACATTACCTTCTCTACTAATTTCAGAGTGTTGCGGCGTTTTTTCTCTTCGGCGGCAAACATTTCTGCGTATTGGTGGCGCAAAGTTGCGCTTTTTGTGTTAAATATTAATGTTATTTTAATCTGTAATTTTTGTTTTTCAATTATATCCAGATATTTTTCAAAAACTCCTTTTTCCTGCAAAAACTTATCCAATAATCGCCAAAAAAGCAGTACGTTTTCATAATGTTTTTTGTTACATGAATTGTTTGTCAATGCGTTTTCGTTGTACATTACATAATGATAGAGCGGCTTATCAACTTTTGCAATCTTGTTTGTATAATAATAAAAAAGCGTAACAACATACAAATCTTCCCAGAAATCCAACCCCGCAGGCAGACGGCAATCGGGCAATTCATATAATTCTCGCCGAATAAGTTTATTCCAGATGTAGCCCTCGCTTTTTTCAACGGTAAGGATATTGCGGAAACGCTCTTCTCTATCGTATGCAATAAAATCGTAACAAATAACTGTTTGACGTGCTGTTTCCCTAAAAAAATCACAAACCGTAATGTCTGCCTGTTTTTTTTCTGCAACCTGATACAGTTGTTCCACCATATCCAACTCAATATAATCGTCGCTGTCAATATGCAAAATATATTTCCCCGTTGAGTTATCAATCGCAGTGTTGCGTGCTGCTGCCAAACCTCTGTTTTTTTCGTGATTTATTATTTTTACAGATTTTCGAGTTGGATACCGGTCTATTATCTTTTGCAATTTTTCAATGCTGTTGTCAGGCGTACAATCATTTACAAAAACGTACTCAATATCCTCAAAAGTTTGTTGAAACAAACTATGGGCGCAACGTTCAATATATTTTGAAACATTATAAACAGGCACTAATATGGAAACTTTTGATGTCATAACAAACGATATTTTCGTATCAAATATTTACAGTAAATAATCTCGCAAAAACCTGATAATGAATATGCTATTGCCAAAACAAGAATGTTTTTGCAAAGCAATAATCCAATGCTTATAATAATGAAAAACGAAAAGAATGCTACAAACTGATTTTTTGTAACAAAATAATAGCGATTTTTCGGCACAAAAATAAAATCAATATATGCGCCCACAACCAGCCAGGACAGAATTGTTGTGCTGATAATAACAGTTAGCGGATACGCAGCAAGCATACTTTTGCCGCCAAGCAAAAGCACAATCCAGTAACCGAAAATCAGAATGCCGACAAAACAGGCAATGCCTGTAAATGTTTCATAGCGAATAATTTTTCGTATTGCTTCTGTCGATTTTTCGGCAAGCGCTTTGGGAAACAGTGCGCTGTTAATATTTAAAGTTAATGTGCGCGGCAGACTGACTATTTTGTTTGCCAAATCGTACAATGCCACATCCGCCATATTGAAAAAAGCGCCAATAATCAAAGTGATTGATTCGCTTTTTATTGTGCTTGCAAAATAGGACCAAAAAAACGGCAAACTGTCTTGAAAATATTTTTTCAAACAACAAATTCGTAAAAATTTAGGATAAACTTTTTCCTCTTTCCAAAGTAAATAAACGCCTGAAAAAGAACCGATTATAACGGACAAAGAGATTATCAAAGCATAAGTAAGCGTATCATTCGGATTTTTAATAAAAATAAAAATTAAAGGAATAGTTAAAAGCCTGAATATCAGGTTAATAACAGTAACAAATTTCATTTTTTGCACCGCCTGAAAATACCATGCAGGAAAAATAATGTCGGCGATAATTTGTGCATAACATATCACAAAAATCAAATAGTTATTGCGAAATAAAGGTATTGAGAAACATAAAATCGAAAAAATGACAGAGGCAAAAAGCAACAAAATCATTTTCGCGGTAAAAATAGCCGACAAAGTTTGCTGTTTTCTGTAAATATCATTTCTATTCTCAATTATTTCTTTCATTGCAGGATAGAAAAACCCAAACGCCACAAACAGCATAAAAAATTTAACAACCGAAAAAGAAAAAACATACAAACCGTAACTGTCTTTGCCCAATGTACGAATAAGGTAAGGATAAAGCAAAATACCAATTAGCGTGCTGCAAATATTGAGCGAAGTCATCGAAAAATAATTTTCAAAAACTTTGCTGTGCAAAAGTCGATTGGTCAATATGCTGATTCTGTTATTCATTTTCAATAAATTCCACAAATGACTTTTCTATTTTTGCCCAATTATATTTTGTTTCGGCTAATTCGCCGGCGCGTGTGCAATGCTGTGTATAAAGTTGCGGGTTATTGATGTAGCAGGCAATTTTTTCTGCAATTTTATTAGTGTTTTTTTTATTTAAAAGAAATCCAAATTCCTGAATTTCAGGAACTTCTCGGCGTATTGCGTTTAAATCCGAATAAATCACAGGGCGTCCCGCCGCCATATAATAAAACAGTTTTATGGGCAGGCAGCGCGTATTTTCAGCGTCAGGGGCGCGCAAATCTAAAAAAATATCCGACTTGCCAAATGTTTGGCAAAACTCCTTAAAAGGCAAAAATTTTTGTATTTTAACTTTTAAGTTTGGAGGTAATTCTGTGAGAAAAAAACATTCGAGCATAGCGCTTTTTGTTACAATATTTAACGCTAATTTTGTTTTTGGAAACATTTTGGCGCATTTTATTGCAGAAAACAAACAATCGTAATAACCTGCTCGAAGCGTTAAATCGCCTGCATAAAAAATATTACATTCCTGTTTTATATATTTTTCAGGAAATTTACGCACATGTTCCAAACTTGCAAAATAAGATAAGTTAACGGATCTTTGCCAAAAAAACCATTTTTTGTAGCGTTTTGCCTTGTAATATTCGCCAAAAATAAAACCATCAACCAAAAAACCGACATAAATTGAGACGCAGTAGAGCAAACAATATTTCAGCAGATTTTTAAAAAAACTGTTGTAATACAAGTGAATTTTTGACGGATAAAATTCTGTAATATCATAATAAATTTTTATTGATTTCTTTTTCGATTCCTTTTTATATTCTCTTGCTGCTAATATACTTACAGGATTATCGCAAATAATCGTATCCGGTTGTATCTGTTTCAAAAACTCTGCAAATTTTGTCATTGTCAGTTTGCGGGTTGTAAAATGTTTTTTGTTGTCGAAACAATAAACATTCTGACTGTCAGCATGTTCTGTCTTTGCCGAAACAACGGCAACTTCGTGCCCCGCTTTTCGCAAAGCGGCTGCCTGCTGATACCAAACACGGTCGTCATCAGGTAGATGTACCGCCAAAACAAACGCAATTTTCATACCTCTACTCTTTTTATTAAATATTTTTTTACAAAATACATCAAAAGTCTGTAAATCTGCTTTTTGTAAAACGAAAACTCGCCGCAATATTGTACATATTCGCCTTTTGCGCCGTCTTTGAAAAGAAAGATGTCGTTTTTTTTGTGCGCGGCAGGCGAAATTCGTCCGTGGTCGTAGTGCAAAATCCCATTTTTGGCGCAGGCTTTGAAGGTTTTGTCGAACAAAAAATATGATGCTGATTTTTTGCGTCCTTCGAGCGACGTGGCTGAAAATATGGAAGTTGCAACGTTATTGCGAACAAAAGTAATCAAGCCTGCAATGCGTTCTTTTTCCTGATTTTCTACTAAAAAAAGTTGAAATTTTTTGTCTAAAAACAACTTTTTCAACATTTCCAAACTCCAATTTTCGCCAAACTTTTTATGCGCTCTCATTTGCGAATGAATTGTAAAATAATCGCTCAAATCTTTTTCTGTCGGCTGTGAAACTGCTTTAAAATCAAGATAATATTTGCCTGCTTTGCGCAAATTCTTTTGCCAGTTTTTGTCATAAACAATTGGTTTTTGCAGGTCAAACAAAATAGTTAACGCAGTTGAAAACAGCCCCACAGGTCTTAAATACCCCGCCTCTCTGATGCCTATTTCGTATAGCATATTATATTTTAGCGAAGAATTAACCTCAAAAATATCAGAATCTGTTTGCGCTATTTCGCGGTAAAAATTGCGAATAATTCTACTGTCGGTCAGATTTTCGCGCAGCAAACATTCGCCTTCAATACTCAGCATTTTCAGCCCGAATTTTCGCGTTGTGCGCCCCATACACGCGATTTGCGGTTTTGAAAGGTCGTCAGCAAAAAACACAAAGCGATTTTCGGTATTGCCTGCCGAATTCATCGCCCACCAACCCTCACTTTGAGTAAACGGCACATACTCAAATGTTTGCGTGAGCGCAAAAAATGTATTTCCATCAATAATCTGCATGTTGTTTCCCACTGATTTATTTTGCCGCTGAATTACGCGAATTTATTTCTGATAACTATTTTCCCAATAAATACGAAATAATTTTTGATTTACTTTTCCAAATGTTAAAATAAGGCGTTTGCCTTGCGTCAAAATTACGGAACGAGTTTTCTATGTTTTCACTCATACTGCCCTCAAAATCAAATGTTTTCACCTTGTCCGAAAAATATTTCACCGCTTCCCAAACCATCAACGAACTTGCGCCCGAACCCCGAAACTCCGGCGTAATGGTTGAAATCAAATAGTAAGCGCTTTCACTGTCTGCCACAAAAAACGCAGCAGAATGAATTATCTCATTTTTATCTTTAATGGCTATGATACAGCAGGTTTCACGTTCTTTGCAGGTCTCAAAAATTGACAAAAACAGGTTTTCAGAGAAACTGATTTTTTTGCCCTGCCTTTGCAGATTGTTTTTTGCAAGTCTGTAAAAATTTTTAGCATCTAATTGAAAATCAACGATTAAGCCATTACGCTCGGCTTTTTTTATCTGTTTCTGCTTGGAGCGGTCAAAGTTCCCAAAACAGATTTCGGGCTTTGAAATATCTTCGATTTGATAGGTGTAACGTGTTGATTGTGAGAACTTTTTCCAGTAAAACGGCAACCAGTTTGTGAAAGAACAATGAAAATTATGCTCAAAATACGCAAACTTTTCCTGCTCAAGTTTGTCTATAAAATAATTCATTATTTTTTTTTCGAGCGCAAGTTTTTTTTGCGCAGCAATATTTTTCGGATAATCTATCCACAAACCGCTTATTTGCGTAAGTTGCGGATTAATAATAAATTTAACGCCCATTTTTTTGACGGTCTCAAAGACAAAACTCGCCAAAATTTTACCATTTTCTTCGTATAAAAATGCCTCCCAGCGCTTGCCTGATACTGCATCGCGCCACCATGCCTGTAAAAAAACAGGCATAAACGGCTGCACGGAGCAAAATTGAGCATATTTTTCTCTGTTATTAAACAATATAAACAAATGTAAAATTCTTAAAACTGCAAAATTAGCATAAAATTTTCAATTGCGCACACAAAACGGACTAATTTTAGTTATTGAGAATTGAGAATTAAAACAATTTCTAACCATACCTAACCATATCTAACTATATTCAATGAAAAAATTCAGGTTAATAGCAATAAAATTGAAACCAAATTCTCAATTTTATGCTAACATTCCGTTTGTTTTTTAGAAAAATTTTTAATAATTTTGCACATCGCTAATTTTTAACAGATAATAAACCCGCTTCAACAGCGCAAAATAAATGTTTTAAGAACATTTTTATGTTAAATCTAATTTTATTTGAATTTAAACATACAATTTTTTTATGAAAATTTCGTTTTACAAACAAAACCGTTTTAATAATTTTTAACGATGAGAAACATAATTTTAACATTATTAAGTGTCATATTTTTAGCATTTTACACCGTTTCATGTAACAACAACAGGGTTACACGCACAGATACCGAAACAAGCGGCAGCGCAAAAATGGGCGCTGACGAAAGTTTTGCACCCATTGTGGAAGAAGAACTTGCCGTTTTCACCGGCTTGAACCCCGAAGCGAGCATCACAGTTGAATATCTGGACGAACCCGACCTGCTTAAAGCGCTGTTAGATGACAGTTTGCAACTGGTTATGGCAGTGCGCGACCTTACCGACAGCGAAAAACGCTTTATAAAACAGCGAAAACAGACGCCGCGCTCGCAACGAATTGCTGTTGACGGCATAGCGCTGATTATTAACCGCGAAAACAAAGACTCGCTGATTTCGACTGCCGACTTAACAAAAATAATGACGGGCGAAATTGCCAAATGGAACGAAATAACAAATGCCGAAAAATCAAAACTTGGTGATATTCAGGTCGTTTTTGACAACCCAAGGTCGAGTATGCTGCGCTACATAAACGATTCTATCGCACGCGGCGCACAACTTTCGGACAAATTGAGCGCACTGAAAAACGACAGGGAAGTGCTTGATTATGTGGCTCGTACCCCAAACGCGCTTGGAGTTATCGGAGTTAACTGGGTGAGCAATCCCGGCGACTCGCTCAAACTGACCTTTAGCAACACTATTCGTGTGATGTGGGTGAGCCGCAGCGAAGAGCCGACTCTCGACAACAGTTATCAGCCTATTCCGGCATATCTGCGCACAGGCGACTATGCACTAACACGCGATTTGTACCTGATAATCACTGATGTACGCGGCGGATTACCATCGGGATTTGTGAAGTTCTTTGCCGGCGACGCAGGACAGAGAATTGTATATCGCGCAGGACTGGTGCCTGCAACCGCGCCTACGCGCCTGATAAGCATTCAGGAAATGTGAAAACAATTAGCAATTAGCAATTAGCAGGTAGCAGGTAACACGAGGTACGAAAAAATTATATTTATATTTTAAAATTTCAATGAAAAAAACAATAAAAAACTTATTTTAATTCATATAACCTTAGTAGAAATGAAAAATGAATGAATTAAAAAATTGACTAATTATTAATATAAAAAAAACTTATTTTAATTCATATAACCTTAGTAGAAAAAAAACAGAGAAATAAACATAACCTTATTTTCAACGTTTTAAGTAGCGAGAGCAAAATCAGTTATCAGAAAGTAGAGTGTATTTATTATTCACTGCTAACTATGCCGAGTCGTGCAAAACGACTAAATTTATTGAACTGTTTAAATAAGATAATAATAATAATAAATTTCAATAATAAAATAAAAAATAAAAAAAAAAAATAATATTTAAAATGAAAAAGATTGTTTTATTAACTGTGCTGACTTTTGCGGTCGGCATTTTGTCGGCACAACTCAATTTGGGCGCCGATTATTATTTGCTTGGCGACTATACGGCAGCAAAAACATATTTTGAAAAAAGTATGAGCAGCAATGCCGGCGAATCCAATTTTTATCTGGGCGAAATTGCGTTCAAAGAAGGTAATGTTGCTGCGGCTAAATCGTTCTACGATAGTGGGCTTGCTACCGACCCTGCAAATCCGTACAACCAAATAGGACTGCTGAAACTGCAAATCAAAGGTGGCGACATCAAAGCGCTCGACAAACAGTTTGCCGCAATTCAAAAGACAGCAAAAAAAGATGTGAATGTTGCTATTGCAATTGCCCGCGCATACCTCGACAACAACAAGATAGCCGAGGCAGCCGCCAAACTCGAAGCAGCGAAAAAAATCAACAAAAAAG
>JAISWT010000006.1 GCA_031271005.1 Prevotellaceae bacterium
TTGAGGCGTTGAGAATCTCATATTTTCAGCATTTTAGTTCAACCCTACGGGTTGAGGTTGGTTGTGTTTCGTGTTATCCGTAAGTTGCACTTACGGTTATTCACATTTTGTCCCTGCGGAACAGCATTCTTCATTCCTTCATTCCTTCATTTCTCAATTCTCAATTCTCAATTATTCACTATTCATTATTCGTTATTCGTTATTCACTACTAACTACACTCTAATAACTAAAAACTAAAAAAAGCATTACCTTTGCACGCAGTTTGCCATTCCTTTTTATATATTGTATCATGGTCAATTCTTTACGAAATTCATTTAAGCAAAATTTCTACTCCATGCGAAATCTTCTATGGCTTTTTGTTATTCTTATATGTTGTGTTAACAGTACGGCAGCGCAGCCCAAACACCAAATGCGTGCAGCATGGATTGCTACGGTTACGCATATCGACTGGCCCTCGCGTTATTCCACCACCGCAGAACAGCAGCAAACCATGCTCGACATGCTCGACACCCTCGCGCAGTTGAATATGAACGCCATTATCTTTCAGGTGCGTCCTACAGCGGATACATTCTATCAGTCGGACATTGAATTATGGTCGCATTTTCTGACGGGCAAACAGGGCACTGCTCCCGACCCTTTCTACGACCCGCTGGCATTTACTGTTGAAGAAGCGCACCGGCGAAATATTGAGGTGCATGTCTGGCTGAATCCCTATAGGGTACTCAATGCCGACAGGATAGAACTGCTTGATTCTACGCATCTCTATTATCAGCATCCACACATGTTTGTGAAATATGGCAACCAGTACTATTTCAATCCGGCGCTGGAAGCTACGCGCATACACCTCAACCGCGTAGTGGCGGACATTGTTACCCGTTATGATGTGGATGCCATTCACTTCGACGACTATTTTTACCCCTATCCCGAAAAGGATGCGGATTTTCCCGATGATGACACCTTTATCGCCGGTTCGCGCGGATTTACCTCAAAAGACGACTGGCGACGCGATAATGTCAATCTGGTTATTGCACAGTTACAACGCACTATCAAAGAGATAAAACCATGGGTGCAGTTTGGCATCAGTCCTTTTGGCGTCTGGCGCAACAGCGACAAAGACCCGCGCGGGTCGGCAACAAAAGCCGGCGCAACAAATTACGATGCCCTCTACGCCGACATATTAAAATGGCTTGAAGATGGCGATATTGATTATGTCGTACCGCAACTTTACTGGGAAATTGGGAAAAAGGTGGCTGATTATGCCATTCTGGTGGAATGGTGGAGCCGCAACGCATACAATAAAAATCTGTACATTGGTTTATTTGCCAATAAGTTAGGAGATACAAAAGCAGATACGGCATGGACAACCGGCAATGAACTGATGCGCCAGATGCAACTCAATACACGCTATCCTCAGGTGCAGGGCGAGGTGTTTTTCAGTATTAAATCGCTCGTCAACAACAATGCAGGACTTGCCGACAGCCTGAAAAATACTTTCTACCGCTATCCTGCGCTAATGCCTGAAAATCCTGCTATTGTCGGAGAGGCGTCCGCACCGCCCGCCGGTATGCGGCTCGTTAAAAACCTGCGACAAACCGTTCTGGTATGGGATAGTGTTGTTGAAGAGGGTGGAAAAAGTGTAGCATCATACGTGGTGTATGCTTTTAAGGGTAATGCCGTTGGCGATTTGTCAAACGCTGCAAACATTGTGGCTATCACAACCGGAAATCAGCTGAATCTCAAGACGCTTGACAGAAAATTAAAAGGACGTTATACCTTTGCCGTAACAACCGTTAACCGTTATAAAAAAGAGAGTGTTCCCGTCTCCGTTACCGGGAAAATATAATTTTTAGAAGCCCCCAATACAATACTTTTCTATTAAGTCCGTATATGAAATTCGTTGGAATAATCCCTGCACGCTATGCTTCCACACGGTTTGAAGGAAAACCTTTGGTTGACATCGATGGAAAACCGATGATTCAGCACGTCTATGAACGGGCTTGTCAGGCAATTCAGGATGTCTGTGTTGCCACGGATGATGTTCGTATAGAAGCGTGTGTAAAGGCATTTGGCGGGAAGGCGCTGATGACGTCATCCGCGCACAAAACCGGCACCGATCGCTGTTTTGAAGCCCTGCAACAGCTTTTGGATGACGACTATCAGGTGGTTGTTAATATTCAGGGCGACGAACCGTTCATCGACCCCGAACAGATTACGGCGCTGATGGCGTGTTTCCATGCGTCCGATGTTGATATTGCCACACTGATAAAGCCCTTTCCGTCCGACACGTCGATAGAGGAGTTGCAAAACAGGAACGTTCCGAAGGTGGTGGTGGACTGCAGGGGGCGTGCGCTTCTGTTCAGTCGTGCGGTGATACCCTGCCTGCGTAACGTACCGCAGCAACAGTGGGCTGCACATCATCAGTACTACCGTCACGTGGGCATTTATGCCTACCGTACGGAAGCGCTGGCAAAAATTACGCAGATGCCCCAAACTCCGCTTGAGATTGCCGAATCACTGGAGCAGTTGCGCTGGCTGGAAAACGGGCTGCACATCCAAACTGCAGTTACATTCGCCGAAAATTACGGCATTGATACGCCTGAAGATTTGGCGGCAGTATTAAAATTAAAGAAACTGTGAATTACGATATAATTCGCAAATGATAAATTAAAAGTTATGATTAATCCGTACAGAAGAATTTTATTGAAACTCAGCGGCGAATCGCTGACGGGAGAACAGTCCTACGGCATTGACGACGCTCGTCTGTCGCAGTATGCGACGCAGATAGGCGATGTTGTCCGCAGGGGCATTCAGGTTGCCATTGTGATTGGCGGCGGTAATATTTTCAGAGGACTGAGCGGCACAGGGCGCGGGTTCGACCGTGTGAAAGGCGATCAGATGGGAATGCTGGCAACAGTCATTAACAGTCTGGCGCTGCAATCGGCTCTTGAAAACATTGGCATAAAAGCATGCGTACTCACTGCTGTTCGTATGGAGCCTGTTGGCGAATTTTATACCAGAGAACGGGCTTTGGAGCGGCTCAATACCGGCGAGGTAGTGATATGTGCCTGTGGCACGGGCAATCCCTATTTCACCACCGATACCGGAGCTGCCTTGCGCGGCGTGGAACTGGAAGTGGATGTGATGCTGAAAGGCACACGTGTGGACGGCATCTACACCGCTGACCCCGAAAAAGACCCGACTGCCACCAAATTCGCAACACTCACATTTGATGAGATTTACCATCGTCAGCTTAAAGTACTTGACCTGACAGCCACCGCTATGTGCCGCGAAAACAGACTGCCCTTAGTGGTTTTCGATATGGATACGGCAGGCAATCTGTTGCGTGTCATCTCCGGCGAGGATACAGGAACGAAAGTAACGAATTAATACCATTGATTATGCTTTCTCTTATTGTCGCTATGGCGGAAAATCGCGCTATCGGTAAAGATAATAATCTGCTGTGGCGACTTCCCGCCGATTTAAGACGCTTTAAAAGTCTCACTCTTGGGCATACCGTTATTATGGGGCGACGCACATTTGCGTCATTACCTGTTGCGCCGCTCAAGGACAGGCGAAATATAATCATCAGCCGTACAATAGCGTCGTTGCCTGCCTGTGAGGTAGCAAACTCGGTAGAGGATGCGTTGGCACGCTGTGCGTCAGAGGAAGAGGTATTTGTCATTGGCGGCGGCAGCATCTACGAACAGACGTTACCTTTCGCCGACAGGCTCTATGTAACGTGGATTCATCGTTCTTTTGAGGCGGATACCTGTTTCCCCGACTGGGATGAGGCGCAATGGATGCCCATAGACCGGTCGCCGCGCATGCATGACGATGCTTCCGGTCTGGATTTCACATACATCACCTATCAAAGAATAACGAATAGTGAATAATATTTTTTTAGAGTTTAGTTATTTTAGATTTTAGTTGTTTCGTGTATTTGTAGCTAAATTACTCTCCTAAGAGGTCGTTAGGGACGTTACCTTAAGGACGTTAGAGACAGAACTGACAACTGAAAACTGACACTTTATTCCCCCCGCTCCCCAAAAGAACAAGCGTATTATCAAAAAAAGTATTATCTTTGCAGAAGATTTTAAATCAAAGAAATATGACTGTCTTTCAGAAATTAGAAATATTTGTACGCAAAACTTTCAAAACAACTTTGGAAGTGTTTTTGGCTGCACTCAAAATGAGTCCAAATGCGCAGGGTTATGTCAGCGGTTCTGTAACAGAATTGTTACTGAAACAGCATTTGGAAAGTTTGGATTACGAAGTAAAGCGTATCCGCGAAAAATGGGAAGGTAAAAAACACCCTAACCATCACGGCGATTTTTATTTTCGTAAAAACAACACAAACGATTGGTTTGTATTGGAATCAAAGGGCGTGAAATCAAATTCCGAAAAGTGGCACAAACTTTACAATTACGACAACTTAAAGAAGTTTTTGTACAATCATTCTGAAAAATTAAGTTGGATTGATACCGAAAAAAATATTGAAAATCAAATAATTACTTGGATTTCTACAAATATTCCTAAATTTGAAACAGATTACAAAGAAAATCTCTACGATTACGAAGAAATTCAGAAATATAATAAACAACCAAAAACAAGAGAAACAGATAAATATCGCTCTGTAGCCGCATTGAGCAAATTTTCAAGAGATGAGATTGGCGATATGATTGCCGAGCGGTTGGATTATTTGCAGTCTAAAATTCGTGTTTTGGAAACGCACTTTGTTTCGGGCGTTTCAGGTTCGAGCGAGAGAACACAAGCAACACCGCGAAAAGACGAATTTAATGCGATTTCAATTGATATTGTATTGCGCTTTGATGAGCATAAATTTGTTTTTGCCAATCCCAATCAGTTGGAATCTTCGGGCGAAAATGCCGAACATCTGCAACAGAACTACATTATGGGCTTTGTTTTTCCGCAAACAGACGGCTCTTTGAAATTAGAATTAACAGACGAATGGTATGATAATTTTGCCGATATTTGCGCGACTTTATCCGCTGAAAATTCCGTTAATGAAACTGATATGCAAATAGATAATCGAAATATTATAGCCGAAGAATAATGGAAAATTTGCTGTTTGACATACCGCTTTCAAAGGAAGATAATCTGTTGCGCCGTTTTGAGGAAATTCACGACTTCATTTACGCAAATGATGGACTTTCGCCACAACAGGCACTTGAAGAGTTTGTCAAAATTCTCTTTGTCAAAATTTTTGACGAAAATGGCCAAAAAAACAAATTTTCCAGTGCTAATTTTTCTGAATTATTTGAGAAAACCAAAGAAACTTTCCCTGATATTTTTGAAAAAGACAACAAAATCAAATTAAGCGAAAGTGCCATTGGGTTTGTAATCAATAAATTACACGATATTTCTTTGCTTAATTCCTCGCAAGATGCAAAAGGTTTGGCTTTTCAAAAATTTCTTTCACACCACGAAAAAGACCGTCAAGGGCAGTTTTTTACGCCCGAACCTGTGATTGATTTTTGTGTTGAAATGATACAGCCGCAACCCAACGAAAAAATTATTGACCCTGCTTGCGGTAGCGGCGGATTTTTGATGTCGGCAATAAAATATCTGCAAAAAGAAAATCAAAATATTGATATACAAAAAGTTATTTCAGAAAATATTTTTGGTTTTGATATAAACAAAAGCATTTTGCAAATCGCAAAAATGAAATTGTTATTAGAGGCAAATACAAAAAACAATGTATTGTGTGCCAATTCGTTGGAAAATTTTGAAAATCTGAATGGCTCTTTTGATTTGATTTTAGCAAATCCGCCTTTTGGGGCAAAAATTACCAATCCCGAAACACTTAAAAAATTTGATTTAGGTTATAAATGGACAAAAAACGAGAATGAATTTTACAAAACCAAGAACCTGCAATCAACGCAAAATACTGAAATGCTATTTATTGAACGCTGTCTGAAATTACTCAAAGAAGGTGGCAGGATGGGTATTGTTTTGCCAAATGGCAATTTTGAAAATCCGAGTTTGGAATATCTGCGCTTTTATATCAAACAGAAAGCCAAACTGTTAGCCGTTGTGAAACTCCCGCAGGAAACTTTTATTCCATTTGGAACAGGAGTAAAAACTTCCATTCTGTTTTTGGAAAAAGACAGTCAAAATACAGAAAAACAGTATCCTGTATTCTTTGGAAAAGTTACAAAACTTGGTTATCAGGGTAATAAAAACGGTACGCCACTTTACAAAAAAGACAATTATGGACAAACAATTAAAGAAAACGGACAACTGATTTTAGATGAAGATTTTAGCAAAGTTGCGAAACAATATAAAAACTTTAAAAACAATATTTTTGAAAATACAATAAATTCATTTTCAATACAATATAACGAATTAAACGGACGGTTTGATTTTGATTTTTATTCGCCTGAAAATAAAGTTTTTGGTAAAACACTGAAAAATGGCGAAATAAAAAAATTAGGTGAAATTTGCGATATTGTTAAAATTAAGTCGCCAAAACTGAAAAATCCGAATGAAACGGTTGAGTATGTGGAACTTTCGGATATTAACACACATTCTTTTGAGATAATAAACTCGACTACATACCAAGTTCACGAATTGCCAAGTCGGGCAAGTTACGACCTCAAAGAAGGCGATATAATTACGGCGATTGCAGGAAATTCAGTTGGCACAAAGAAACACGCAACCGCTTATGTATCAAAAGAATTTGAAAGTTGTATCTGCACAAACGGTTTTCGAGTTTTACGAAATTTCAAAATTGACCCCTATTATTTTCTGTATTTTCTACGAACAGACGAATTTTTGAAACAAATGTTTATGTATCGCACAGGCGCGGCAATTCCAAATGTTTCCGACACTGATTTGTCCAATATCGAAATTTATGTGCCTTTCAACGATGAAGAAAAAATCAGCAACCAAATAAAAAAAGCATTTGAAATAAAAAAAGCATTCCAAAATCAATTGGAAAGTATTGAATTGGAAATAGAATAACGCTTTGCCGAACTTCTTACAGTGGGCAACCGCCAAAGCCACTTCGCCCGAAGACAAACGCAAGTTCAAATAGTAAATGCAACTAAAGTAAGAAAAAATCTCTGCTGGGGGCATGTCCCCAACGGAGATTGAGATATTATTATTACTTTTGCGGCAAATTTTTTACCGGTTTGATGACTGTTATAACAACAATAGAAGATATTCGGGCGTACATTAAAACGCTTGAGAAAGACAATGCTTCCATTGGTTTTGTGCCTACGATGGGAGCACTTCACGCAGGGCATGCGGCGCTTGTAAAACGGAGTATTACCGAAAATGATGCAAGTATTGTGAGTATTTTTGTCAATCCGACGCAGTTTAATAATGCCTCCGATTTGAGGAATTACCCTCGCAACCTGCAAAAAGACATCGCTCTTCTGGAGTCGTTGGGTTGTATGGCTGTGTTTGCGCCGGATGTTGAAACGTTTTATTCGCCCAAAGAATTATCCATGCCTTTTGACTATGATTTTGCCGGTCTTGACGTCGTGATGGAGGGTAAATTTCGTCCAGCTCATTTTAACGGTGTGGTACAGGTAGTGAGCAAGTTATTTGAATTAATCAAGCCGACACGTGCCTATTTTGGGGAGAAAGATTTTCAGCAGTTGGCAATCATTCGACAGTTAGTTCAACGAAAGTGTTATCCGGTAGAGATTGTCGGTTGTCCAATTGTCAGAGAGGATAGCGGTCTGGCGCTTAGCAGTCGCAATGCCCTGTTGTCGGATGAGGAGCGACGCAATGCCGCCCATATCAGTCAAGTACTTGATGAAAGCAGGCAGTTTGTGCCGCTGACACCAGTTGAAGAGTTGATTGACGCCGTTACTAACGCTGTCAATGCCGGAGATAATCTGAAAGTAGAATATTTTGATATTGTTGATGGTAATAGTTTACAATCAATCGCTTCATGGGGCAAATCTGAGTATGTTATGGGCTGTATAGCTGTCTATTGTGGCGCCATACGACTGATTGATAATATTCGTTACAAATAATAACAACTTGATTAACACACAACAAAGCATGCTGGTACATATTTTGAAATCGAAGATTCACCGCGTAACCATTACGGAGGCGAAT
>JAISWT010000209.1 GCA_031271005.1 Prevotellaceae bacterium
GAACTTATAAAAATTGCTTTTTCTGCGTTACGCTCTTTCGGTAAAATGCTCATTTACGTTAGTAAACTCCGCTTTTACCTCAATGGCAAGCCTTGAAAAATCTAATTTTTAGAAGCCCCCTAATATTTATCACGGTAACTTATAAAAGCCTTGACGGGCTGTGTTTTTATCCAAAATTCAGGTTATTAAAAAAGGCTGCCTCAAAGTGAAACAACCTTTTTTTAGTTGAATGCTCCAAGCAATCATTTTGAAAATTCCAATGATTTTTTGCGGAATTCTTTCAATTTTTTCTCCAACTCTAACGATGCTTTGCGGGCACGAGCGCCTGCAGCCTTGTTTCCTTTCTCAAGTTGAGATGTGGCATCCGCTATAAAAGCATTGAAATCTGCATGAATAGCTTTTACTAAATTTTCCATTTTAACTGATAATTAATAATAAGTAATTAATAGTATAATATCTTAGCCTGCCAAAGCGGCATGCTAACAAACGGTGCAAATGTACGGACAAAAAACGTATTACAAGCGTGTTATCGCATTATTTTTTGTTAAAAATAATACAAAAAACAATTTGCTGTTTTTTTGTTGAGTTTTCAGAAACGTAACATATCCGCGTATTGACTGTAGCTGACAGATATACAAATGATTACGTATATGATATTCTCAATTATTTCACTGCGTCAACGCCGAAAGTAAATCCCTTTTTTACACGCTCTATCAACTCCGGCAGGATGTCCTGATATTCTCCCACGATACCGAAATCGGCATTGCGAAAGATAGAGGCTTTCGGATTATGGTCAACAGCAATAATCGTCCCCGCCTCTTTGATGCCCGCCAGATGTTGAATCGCACCGGAGATACCAATAGCCACATACACTTTCGGACGTACGGTTTTGCCGGTTTGTCCAATCTGTCGCGCATATTCGGCAATGCCCTCATCCACCACAACGCGACTGCATGCCCATTCGGCTTTGATGCCCGCCTGTTTCAATGCCTCCGCCAGCTGCTTGACAAGCGCCAGACCATCGGAAGTAGCTCCTCTGCCGCCTGATACAATGACATCCGCGTCAAAAAGATTTTGCAATCCGCCGTCTCCACGAACCGTCTCAAGGATTGTTGCACGGAAATCATCGGTTGAAAGTTCCGGCTTAAAAGGCGTCAAAACGCCTGTCTTTCCTTCAATACGTGTTGGAACTTCAAATGTGCCTGCTCTGGCGGTGGATATTTGCGGATAGACAAACCCCAGAATGGTTGCCAGCTTGCTTTCGCCATAAGTCGGTCTCCGCGAATGGAGAATAGGACGAATAATTGTTTTTTCTTTTCGATTGATATATTCGCCTATTTCAAGTCCCGTACAGTCGGCAGTAACGCCACTGCCTGTCTTCACGGCGATGCGCGGCGCAAGCTCCCGTCCTGCTGTGGTGGCGGCAAAAAGGGCGATTTCCGGCTTGTGCACCCGAATGATTTGCGCGATAATATCTGAAAACGGCAAAACAAGGTACTCTTCCAGACGTTCATCCTCTACAAGAATAACCTCGTCGGCGCCGTGTTCAAAAAGCGTCGGCGCAAGCGAAGCAACATTTTTTCCTATCAGAACGGTTTTTATTTTGGTATCATTACCCAGCTGGTCGGCTAAATGACGTGCCGGCGTGAAAATCTCAAGCGACGGACGCGCGATGCTGCCATTGGTAATCTCCACCCACGTGAGAATGTGCCTATTGTCGTTGCGTGTATCAACAACGGGAAAATCGGGCGCATTAACCTCCTTTTTCTCTTTCTCCTCCTTACGGACAAGCGTATTTCCGCCCTTTTTCAGATTCTCTATCAGACTGTCGACCAGTGCGGCTTCGTTTTGTCCTTCACTCAAAACGACAGGAGGACGTTCACTTTCGATGTTAGCCACTGCCGCCACGATGGTTGGCGAGCCGTTCAACCCGATTTTTTCCGTACCCAGTTTGATGTCGTCAACACCGAAAACAGTAGCAGCGGTTTTGCGTGCTCTGATGGCGTTAATGAGCGAAGGTTTACGCGGCGGAATACCCGTCGGCGTGAAGGAAATAAGACACGGCATTGGCAGTTGCAGCATCTGATAGCCCCCCTCTATGATACGTCTGGCAATGATGTTTCCCTTGCCGTCAGGTTTTGCCGTTTCGACAAATGTAGCCTGCGGGATACCCAGATTTTCAGCCACCTGCGAAGGTACGTGGGCAGTATCGCCGTCGCTGGTTTGACGACCGGCAAAAATAACAAACGGCTCTTTGGAATCTTTACTGAACCCCAAATGTTTGAGCATCGTGGAAATTGCCAACCCTGTGGCGTAAGTATCTGACCCTCCCAGTTTGCGGTCGGAAAGAAGATACGCCTCATCGTATCCCAACGAAATAGCCGTCTTTAAAGCTGCTTCAAATGAGCCGGGACCCATCGAACAAACAATCATCCGCGCATCGGGATACTGTTTTTTGAGTTGCAGACCTGCTTCCAGACCAAATTGACAGTCAATATTAATGATGGATTTAGCTTTTGTGCGATCCATCAATCCATCTTCACCCATCCGCATTTCCGTTGGAAGAGGTACCTGCTTAATCAGGCTTATAATTGTTAATGCCATATTTATTACTTAATTTTGATATTTTATTTTTCTCTCAGATAATTCAATTTAGTTTCGTTTCGTACATCAACAAATACTCGCGTTTTGAAGATTCCGACAGCAGGGAATGTTTTACCAAATGGCTAATAACCTCCTGCTTTTCCAGAAAACAATGCATGATTTTTTCTGTTCTTTTTTCCGAAATTTCCAATCGGCGAGCCAATTCCGTAAAATCGGTTTTGCCTGCGTGATTGTGAATTTTGCAGAAATCGCTTTTGAAATTGTCAGCAAAAAGCCCTTTGTCGAGTGCAAAATCGCTGTCATCAACGTGCAAATGCGTGTTAATCAAATCATAAGCGGGACTTAAAAGATAGTCGCCACTTTCGATTTCAAGCAATGAAAAATTTTTCAAATGAGCATCACCGTTGGACAATAAATAATTAAAAATCAATAATTTAAAATACTTTTCAATTTCCACTCGCCACGCAGGAACAAATTTTTTCAGCAACATACCCGCTTCTTCGTAACTGTACGAATATTTGAAATTTGCACCTGCATTTGCCCTCGTTTTACCCGCCAGTGAGGCAAAATCCTCCTTACTTCGTTTTGTGCCGTCTGCCTTCACATCAAAACGCTTTGTGAGATAGGCTGGCGTGCCGTCATTGAAAAAAACAAGTGCGTTTTCCGCCGTTTCAATGCCAAAAACCTGACTGGCAATCTGCATTGTAAGATGTTCATTCGCAGGAACTTCGCTAACTTTTTTCAAATCACGCGGAATGGGTTTTAGAATAAAAGTTCCCTGTTCGCCCTTTTTTGTCAGCCGTAAAATGCTGTTGTCTAACACCAAACTCAATTTTTCCTGAACACCCGAAATCGAAATACGTTTGCGGTTTGCAACAAAATGTTTCGTTGCTTTCTCACTTTTTTGCGGCGTCTCGTAAGGCAAAATCTGACTTACATTTTTGCCTTTGAACATCTTATTAAAACTTTCTTTTATCATTTCAGCGTTCATTATTTTATTGGTTTTAAAATAATTGCGCCAACCGTATCGTGTGTTGCAGTTGCCAAAAGCAGCCCAAAGTCATCGTTTTCGTCAATTTTTAGCTGCGTACATTGCAGTTGTCGATTTGCGCCTTCGGAAAGCATATTGAAAAAAAACGGAAACAGATAATCACTTGTGTATTCTTGCGTGTTTTTGGGCAAAGTCAAAGAAACAGCAGGCTTATTTTTATTTGCAAAATAATCGTTGTCGTAACGAAAAATGTACTTTTTATCGTCATTTTCCGTCAAGACTCCTGCCAAGACGCCGTTTCTATAAACTTTCGCTTTTCTCATTTTATTCAATTTTTCTAACTTGCAAAGTTATTTCCAACCCCAAAACGTCAGCCAGTTTTTCCAAGACAGCAAGAGACGGATTGCTTTGTCCGCGTTCAATCTTATACAGAGTATTCACGCTCACTTCCGCCAGTTCAGCCAAATAGGGTTGCGTGATTTTCAACTCTTTTCGCCGATTTTTGATGGTATTTCCAATTTGTTCAACTGACATTATATTATGATTTTAGTGCAAATGTACTGTTTTTTTCTTGAGATACGTCTCAAAATCCTATTTCATTGTGATTTTTAAACTGTGTCAGACCAAGTATAATTGAAATTTATTTTTCTCTCTTGTTAAGAATTTTCCAGTAACCGTTTTTCCTTGCTCCTATGCGTTCTATCACGCCATTCTTGCGCATTAGATTAATATACCTCTCAATTGTTCGAGGAGCAACTTTTAATAAAAATGCAAGTTCATAAATCGTAACATTTTGATTCTTATTTATATACTCCAATATTTCATCATTTATTCCGACATTCCTGCCTTTTATTCCGACAATTTCATCATTTATCTCGACATTTTTTCCCTTATTTTCAGGGTCAGCATTTGTAACAATTACTTTGAACGTGGACATATCCTGAAAATAGAACTGAGCATAACCGTTTTTATTTGCTGCCAAAATTTCCTGAACGGAGTTAATCCCGCTACCAAATTCATTCACATAACCTAACATCTTCATTGCATTGGCTATTACCGGATTGCGGTAATCGGTTTCGTTAGGAAAGTTATCTGGAGTAACTTTCCCGAATAGATTACCCGGATTGTCCATTTCTATACGGTCGGCATATTCATAAAATTTGGATGGCGCATTTGTATTGTAATTTCGATGCATCACCATATTCATTGCCAATTCACGAATTGCTTCATAGGGGTAGTTAATACGCATTTCTTCGCGTAAAACTGTAATAAATACAGGACGTTGTTTTTGAATCGTGTATTTTATAAAATAATCCAGTTCACGCAACATCGTGATTAGATTTCCTGAAAATTGCCTTTCGTTCAACACTTTTGAAGCACGGTTTTGCCCTGCAAATTCCACAAATTGAATATATGAACCAAAAAGTATCTGCTTTGTGTCTTTTCCAACAAGCAAAATGCCAGCAACAGTCGGACAATCGTGTTTTATATCAAAAAGTTTGAGAGAGGCAAGTTGTTGTTTTATTGTACGTTTATCATTCGTAAGGACAGGCTTTTTTACGAATTTCGGCAAATAATCAGTCTTAAACAGTTCCAAATCCAAATCGTCAATGTTTGAATAAAGGCAAGGCGTAGAATCGAATGTTGGAGCTTTTATTTCGCTTTTTTCCTGTAAAATACGAATTTCTTCGTCGTTAGCCTCCCCTTTTCTTGCTCCAATCCGAATATAGGTTGTACCCTTGTATTTCACCGGTGTTTGTTTGCTCGGCTGCACCTCTACAACCGCTACATCACCTTCAGGAAAAGAAATTTTTTCTACCAGCAAGGCAGGAGAAGGCAGTATATTACCATCAGAGCGCAGTCCTGCAAGGTTGCGGCAAAGTTCATCTGTAACTTTCAAGCCACAAAGAGAGCCATTATCGTTTGCTCCGATAATCAGATAACCCGGTCGACGCTTATTCGACAGGTCATTAGCGAAGGCACAAACAACTTTTGCGAACTTATCCATATTGTTTGTCGAAACAGTCCGCTCCACCTTCTCGCTCTCCATATCAGCAAGTAATGCTCTTATTTCTCTTTTGGCAATCATTTTGTTCTGCTATCCAAGACTCTGGGAATTAATCCTGCAACTCTTCCGTTTCCTACATAAATTTGTAGTCCGGACCATTTCCACCATTGGGCGTCAGCCACGTGATGCCGTCGCCTACCGCCTTGATGTCGCAAGTCTTGCAATGTACACAGTTTTCCCCGTGTATGCGAAGCTCTTTATGTCCATTACGGTCGGTGTGAATTTCATATACCTCAGCAGGACAAAAATACTGACACGGCGCACCATATTGTGCAATATTGACCGTCTCAAAGGTTTCAGGATTATTCACACGCAGATGACACAACTGCATCTCATCGTGGGTTGTGCCGGAATAGTAAATGTCCGTTACCTTGTCGAAAGTCAGTTCTTTATCAAAATCCAACTTGCCGGCAAAACGGTCTTTGAAAGGCTTGCCTGAGAAATCGTTCAATTTTTTGGTGGCTTCGGCATCGGTATGTACGCCCATTTTGCCGCAAATGCCGGCACCACAAGTTACCAATTGTGCGCCAAACAGCACAACACCCGGCACCATACCTCCGGCAAAGGACTGCCGGAAATTTCTAACGGGATACATCTCCCTGTAAATATTAGAAGCGTTTACTTTTTCTTCAAACAGCTTAAGAGTATTTTCCGAAAAATCGGCATTGACAAAGGCTTCAAGCGCCGTTTCCGCCGCCAGCATACCCGAACGAATCGCCAAATGTACGCCCTTAAGCGCAGGCATTGTCAGGAATCCCGCGCTGTCGCCGACGATAAGCGCATTATTGAGGTAATATTTCGGCTGGGAATAATAACCTCCTTCGGGCAGGGTCTTTGCGCCATATTCCAACAATTTACCGCCCTTGAGAAATTTGGCAACCGCCGGATGCGTTTTCCACACCTGAAAAGCGGCGTGCATATCGAATGTCGGGTCAGCATAATCCAACCCCGCCACCAAACCAACGGCAACGCGACTGTTTGTTAATCCGTAAATAAATCCGCCTCCAAATTCGTGTAAATTAAGTGGATAACCCATTGTATGATACACCTCTCCCGCCGCAATCGTTCCTTCGGGAACACTCCAAATTTCCTTACATCCCAGAGAATAGATTTGTGGATTTTTGCCGTTCTGAAGTCCAAATTTATCAATGACAGTCTTGGCAAGGCTGCCCCGCGTACCCTCAGCAAAGATGGTGAGTTTAGCCTCGACAGACGTACCAGCCTGATAATTATCCTGTTGCTTGCCGTGATGGTCAATACCTGTGTCTATGGTTTTTGCGCCACAAACATTCCCCTGCGCATCATACAGCACTTCACTGACCGCAAAACCCGGATAAATTTCAACCCCCATTTCTTCCGCCCGAGCTGCCAGAAAACGGCATAACTGTCCAAGAGAAACGATGTAATTCCCCCTGTTTCCCATATAAGGCGGATGGATGGGGGAGGGTATCGACCCTGTTTTGCCCAGAAACAGCACAGAATCTTTTTCTACTTTGGCATCAAGAGGGAAGTCGTCAAACGCCGTCTGAGGAAGCAGTTCCTTTAATATGTCGGCACAAATAACAGCGCCGGACAGAATATGACTGCCTACGGCGCTCCCCTTTTCCACTACTAAAATGCGGCGTTCGAGGTTGTTTTGTTTCAACAAGTCAGCTAAATGAATGGCTGTGGACAATCCCGAAGGGCCAGCTCCAATGATAAGAATATCGGTTGTTACCGTATTTATTTTTTCCATAAATCTTGGATGATTGTTTTGTATCGGTTTTTAAATTTGCGCGACAAAAGTACATATTTCTTTTGAATATTTTGACACCGCAAACATTGTTTCAGAACCAAAGAAATAATGAATAACGAATAATGAATAATGAATAGTGAATAGTGAATAATTATCCTGAGCATCCTGTTAATCCTGTAAAAAATAAAAGCCGTTTTTCTATTGAATAACGAAGAATGAATAACTAATAACGAATAACAAAAAATTACACTCTAATAACTACAAACTAAAAAAAAGTATTACCTTTGCCCCGTTCTTAAACACAACTAAAATCAATACAAAACGATGCTTACATCTGGGGTTCTATATTTACCATTTTTTTACTTTAGACGGTTCAATCGGCTAAAAGTAAGCTCGTTACAAAAGCCCCCCCCCTACATTCGCCTTAACTCCTTGTATTCAAGGGCTTAACAAAACCTTAGATTTTTTCTATTTGACAGTTAACAGCGCGAAATTTCTTTGCGTTGCCTTGCCATATACATCTATAACGGCAATCTTCCGGAATCTTCGGGAAGGTTGCCGCTGTGTTTTATTGCCTCCACTGCTCCTCGTCTCTGACGAGGAGTTACTGGTCGGTCGTTTTTTAACGACCTGTCTCGTTACAAACGAGATTACCATTTACCCCTCGTTACAAACGAGGGGGAGAAAAAGTGCCTTGCGGTTAAATATTTTTACCACAAAGACACAAGGGATACACAAAGAACGCAAAGGCGCGAAAAACTGACAACTTAATTTATGTATTACTATATCTATCAATTAATTTAAAACGTGTTTTTTATGAAAACTAATCTTTTTCTTTTCGCTGCTCTTATAACAGCATTTCTAAGCGGCGCTTCTTTTTCTGCAGCACAGGTAACTATTGGCGGCAGTGCAGAACCTACAAAAGGCGCTATTTTGGATTTGAACAGTACGACTAAGGGCGGATTGCTGCTCTCAAATGTAGAGCTGACCTCTTTGACTGCTATCCCGGCTTCATTCCCCAACGCGAGCGCTATTTCCAATCCTCAGTTGTTGGCAGGGATGATGGTTTACAATCTCAACGATTTCCTTACGCCTAACGGAGACGGTCTCTATGCCTGGGATGGCAATAAATGGAATTACATTGGCGGCAGCGATGGACAGGCTCTTCTGCCTCCGCCTCCTTCCGTTACCATTTCTGCTCCAACGACGTGTCTCAATCCTGTGCCTGACGTTATTGTTTCGCAATATAATCTTGGCGCGGACACTACCAAGTTTAACTCTGGTGAATATGCCACTCTCAGTCATGCCAAACGACAGATTAGATATCTGAAAGACTGCACTCCTGCCAACGCTGTTAATGTTTTTGGCGACCTCTACCAGTGGGGACGTGTTGCTGACGGACACGAAAAACGTACCAGCGAAAGCTTTGCGACTAATGACAACAGTATGCAAAACGGCGCTATTACTGATGTAGATGTTTACGGTCAGGCAACTGCTGCCAGCGGAGCTGTTGGCAAATTTATAAAACAGAAAGACACTCCTTATGATTGGCGAGCAACTCAGCAAAATAACCTTTGGGGTAACGGCGAGGGCTTTAATCCACAGAGCGATGATAACGGCGGCGTTCTTTATACTGACAGCAAATACTATCAGAACACAGACTGGGCAATACGTGAGAATAATCCCTGCCCTTCCGGTTGGCGTGTCCCTACTCTGGACGAATGGAAACGGCTTGTTAGTTACAACTGCAATCCGACGACTTATTCAGGAGGAGATATTTCTAACATGATTTCTACGGGTAAGACTACTACCGGTCGCGGTAGCGGCAATGAATTGACATGGGTACCTGTAGCAGGTGGTAAAGCAGACAATAGTGGCTGGGCTAATACTAAAGGCCACTTGAGCGGTTACGCTGTTTACAAAACAACTGACTGGGATGATGCTGCAGCAGCCAATTATAAAAACGGTACAAAAAACCTTTACGACGCTGCTGCACCCGAGCCTCTCTTTTTCCTGCCTGCCGGAGGTTTGCGCCAATATTTTGATAGTTCGTTTTACTCTGTCGGCCAATTTGGGTTCTACTGGAGCACTACCATTTACAACATTGGTGTTGGTGCTGGTGCCCTGTTTTTCACTTACGATTACGTGCACCCGTCCGGTGGCTTACTCTTAGCAGACGCCGCAAGCGTGCGGTGTGTGAAGTAATAATTGTCCTGAACACAGATTTTAGAATTACGAATTACGAATTACGAATTGAGAAACAACTAAACTCTAAACTCTAAACTCTAAAAAAATATTGTTCACTATTCGTTATTAACTATT
>JAISWT010000005.1 GCA_031271005.1 Prevotellaceae bacterium
CCTAAAAATTAGATTATTTTAGGCGGACAAGTTTTCAAAAGCGCAGTTTACTAATGTAAATGAGCATTTTGAAAATGAAGTCCAACGACAAATAAGCAGTTTTTAGGAGTTCCCTTATGTTTTTTAAGAGGAAAGCAAAACGGTTATGATACGATATGAAACCGGGAAATATAATATTTCGTCAAATTATTTTGTTAAATAAATGCAGTTATAACACGTTTCGTTTTCTGTTTAAGGGGTGGAAATTGAGAATGGTTTTTCGCAGGAAGTTTATATCTATATGTGTGTAAAGTTCTGTTGTTGTGATAGATTCGTGTCCTAAAAGTTGCTGAATGGCACGTAGATTTGCTCCGTTTTCCAGCAGATGTGTAGCAAATGAATGTCTGAACGTGTGTGGGCTTACTTTTTTGGTGATGCCTGCTTTTGCAGCCAGTGTTTTTACTATTTCAAAAATCATTGCACGTGTAAGTTGTCCTCCGCGGCGGTTAAGAAACAGGATGTCAACATGCTCTTTCCTTATTTTAAGCGCGTTGCGGTCTGTCAGCCACATTTTTATTTGCTCGGTAGCGGCAGGCGAAAGCGGCACGAGGCGTTGCTTGCTGCCCTTGCCCAGTACAAGCATATATCTCTGCTTGGCGTAAATATTTGACAGTTGCAGGTTTACGAGTTCCGACACGCGCAGCCCGGAGCCATACATTGTTTCTATAATTGCGCGGTTGCGATGACCTTCGGGTTTTGAGAGGTCAATAGCGGCAATCATACTGTCTATCTCCCCTACTGTAAGCACTTCGGGCAAACGCAGCCCAATTTTTGGAAATTCCAGCAGTTCGGTTGGGTCGTTCTCAATAATATTTTTATAAAGAAAAAAATTATAGTATGCCTTTATGCCCGACAAAATGCGCGCCTGCGTTCGTTCGCTCACGCCCAAGTTGTTGATTTCTATCACAAAGTCGTGCAAAATTTCGCTGGTAGCCGCTTCGGGCGTAATGCCGCAATCGCGCAAATACGACACAAGTTTAGCCCTGTCGCGCTCGTATGCCGCAATCGTGTTGTCAGAAAGACCTTTTTCAAATTTAAGAAATATAATATATTCTTTATCAGTCATTTGCATTATTTTTATTTAAAAAATTGTCAGTTGTCAGTTATTAGTTATTAGAGTTTAGAGTTTAGAGTTTAGTTAGGAGTTGGTTAGGTATGGTTTTAATTCTCAATTCTCAATTCTCAATTCTCAATTCTCAATTCTCAATTCTCAATTCTCAATTCTCAATTCTCAATTCAAAAACATTCCTTCATTTCTTAATTCTCAATTGCTAATTGCTAATTGCTAATTAAAAAAAGGTTTCCCTGCATAGACCACCTGTCCTCCGCCTCGTCCTGCTTCGGGTCCGATGTCAATAATCCAGTCGGCAGCGCGGATGATTTCCTCGTCATGCTCCACTATTACAACGGTGTTGCCCAAGTCGCGCAGTTGCTTTAATACCTTGATTAACAGACTGGTATCGCGGCTGTGCAGCCCTATTGACGGCTCGTCCAGCACATAGAGCGAGCCTACAAGGGCGCTGCCAAGCGAAGTGGCAAGATTGATACGCTGACTCTCGCCACCTGATAATGATTTGGACAAACGATTGAGCGTCAGATAGTCAAGCCCAACATCAGAAAGAAACTGGAGACGGTTTCTGATTTCAATCAAGAGGCGTTTTGCAATTGCCCGGTCATTTTCATCAAGTTGTAAATCGTCAAAAAAAACTTTCAACTTTTTAACCGGCAACATCGCCAGTTCATCAATGGACTTGCCTGCCACACGCACGTAGGTCGCCTCTTTGCGAAGGCGACCTCCTTTGCAAAGTGGACAAACGGTTTTGCCGCGATAACGCGCCAATAGCACACGATATTGAATTTTGTATTGATTATTTTCCAGAAATTTAAAAAATGTATTTATCCCCTCAAAATATTTATTGCCGTCCCAAAGCGTAGAACGCTCTTTTTCAGTGAGTTCATAATATGGCTTATGTATTGGGAAGTGGAACTTGTCTGCCGACTTGATTAAGGCTGCCTTCCACTCGCTCATCACTTCGCCGCGCCAGCATGCCACTGCGCCTTCGTAAACGGAGAGCGATTTATTTGGCACAACCAAATCCTCGTCAATGCCAATGACCTGACCAAAACCTTCGCATAGCGGACACGCGCCTAACGGATTGTTAAAACTGAACAGATGTTCGCTTGGGGTTTCAAAAGTCATTCCGTCTGCTTCAAAACGGTTTGAAAATGAGTAAGTTACAGCATCCTTTCCGTCCTCAAAAACTTTCAAGATACAGCCTCCGCCGCCTTCGGCAAAAGCCGTCTCCACAGAATCGGTGAGACGATTGAGCGTCTCGCGAGAACTATTCACTGCCAGACGGTCGATGAGCAGGAAAATATCTTTGTTAGCAAAAACGCTGCCGCCTGCGTATTCGGGCAATTTGGGTTGATGTTCATAAAGAGCATCAAGTTGCTGAATATCAACAAATTCGCCGTCTATTTCCACTCGCGAGAAACCTTCCAGCGCCAAAGTTCGCAGTTTCTCCTCCAAAGTTTGATTCTCTCGCGGAATTATATTTGTTAAAATGGCAATTCGGGTATTTTCAGGCAGCGAAAGCGCTTTATTTACAAGGTCTTCAACCGTATGCTTTTTTATCTCCTTGCCCGAAACGGGCGAACAGGTACGTCCTATTCGCGCATAAAGCAGTTTCAGGTACTCATAAATTTCGGTAGAAGTGCCTACTGTTGAACGCGGATTGCGTGTGTTCACTTTCTGTTCGATGGCAATAGCAGGCGGAATACCTTTTACATAATCCACTTCGGGCTTCTTCATACGCCCCAAAAACTGACGCGCGTAAGAAGACAAACTTTCCACATACCGCCGCTGACCTTCGGCATAGAGCGTATCAAATGCCAGAGAGGACTTGCCGGACCCGCTTAAGCCGGTGATTACAACCAACTTATTGCGAGGAATTTCCACGTCAATATTTTTAAGATTATTGACACGTGCATTTTTAACAATAATATTTCCTTCGACCATAATTAATAATAATTAGCAATTAACAAGTAGCAGATAGCAGATAGCAGATAGCAGATAGCAGATAGCAAGTAGCAATTTTGAATTGAATAGGGTTAGAAATAGTTAGGAACTTTAAACAATTAGCAATTAGCAATTAGCAATTAGCAATTAGCAATTAGCAATTAGCAAATCGTAATTCGTAATTTTTAATTCGTAATTGAATATAATTCTCAATTCTCAATTCTTAATTCTTAATTGTATTTTCTGATAACTGACAACTATTTTATTCGTACAGAAAATCAAAACTGTCGTTTTCGGAAAGTTCTTTAGGTGCGCAGCCGAAGCGAAATATCCGCGCTTTGCGCTCTCCAATCATACAAAGTCTGTTGTCTTCGTATTTCAACATTGTACCTTCGCGCAAGCCCACAACGTATGTTTTTCGGTTTTCTGCCAAAAACTCTTCGATGCGCTGCTCGCGGGTTTCGCCTGCATGATTTTGCTGATGTGAATCGGTATAATGCGGATTTATTTGAAATGGGACGAGGTTAAATGTCTCAAAACCAATAGGATGTACAATTGGCATATCGTTTGTGGTGCGCAAAGTAGGACAAGCAACGTTTGAGCCTGCCGACCATCCAAGGTAGGGAGCGCCTGACAGCGCCTTTTCTCTGACAGGAAGAATCAACTTGTTGAGGTACAACATTCTAACTAATTTCCAAGTATTGCCGCCGCCTACAACTATCACTTTGGCGTTGCGCACTGCATCCACAGGATCTGCAAAATGGTGAATACCTGTAACGGCATGTCCGATTTCCGCAAAACGTTCATTTACTTTGCGCTCGTAGTCATCATACGAAAAAGTTACTGCCGCGTACGGAATAAACAGCGCCTCAATGGGGGCTTGCCCCAGAAATTTCCGGATTTCGTATTTGGGATAGTCCAGATACGCCTCGCCCGCATTGGTCGAGTTGCTGAGAAGAAGTAATTTCATCTGTTTATATTTTTCAATTGTTTTATTTTCAACATTTTACACAACAATATAATCATAATCTTGTGTGTTTTGTTAATCGTGTTCGTTTCATATTATTTTGTGAATTAAAAATTCAGGGAACACAAACCCGCAACAAACAATGTGCATTTTAGAAAAAACAAGTTATTCACCTGTTGCGCTCTGCCACAACATATATCTGGCTTCTCTGACTCGGCATTGCCGCAATCACTTCCTGCCTGAACTTGTCTGCCTCTTCGCGAGTAACAAATTCGCCGATACGCACTTTCCAGAATGGCGAAGCGTAATTTACCTGTACAATTGCACTTGAAAAACTGCTGCGCAACTGGCGTTCAATACTTGCCGCCTCACTTTTGGCATTGCGCTGGTTGCTCGAAAAAACCTGTATGCGATATACAGTACTGCCTTTGATTGTAGCCGCGTTTTTTTGCAAAAACATTGCACTTATTTTCTCGTCCTGAACAAAAGTTACCTTCGCGCCCGTTGCTGGGTCAGGAGTTTGAAGCGCATCAAAAATATTCTCTTTTGCCTGACTGTAAGCGTTTTGCAATACCAACGCCGCAAAAATAAACATAAAAAAAGACCTTTGTTTCATCTGTTCATATTTTTTATTAGTTATTTAAAATTAACGTTTTTTTTGTGTATAAATTTTAAATATTTTGAATAATTTCATTTTTTGATTTCCTCAATTTCTTTGGTACAACAATATCTTTACCGGCATAACCAATTGAGAATAAATGAATTGGCTCAATATTTTCCGGTAAATCAAATAATTTTGCGCATTTTTCAGCATCAAAATTGCAAATCCAGCATGCACCCAGATTTTGTTCGGCGGCAGCCAGACAAATATTTTCGCCCACAATTGCGGTGTCTATGTCAGTGGAAATTTTGCCGTCTGTGGGGCGTTTCCATGCGTGGCTGTGGTCTCCGCAAACAATGATATACAGAGGCGCGGCTGCAAACCAATCGCGAGCGTAGCAATGTTGGAGTTTCGCCCTGTATTCTTCGCTTTCCACTATATAAATCAGGTACGGCTGATTGTTGCACGCCGTTTGCGACAGACGCGCACATTCCATTATGTAATCAATTTTTTCACGCTCCACAAGTTTGTTTTTGTCATAATTCCGTACAGAAAAACGTGTCTGTAAAAGTTGTAATAATGTCATAATATTTTACATTTATATATTACGATTTTTTTATTTATTTTCGATATTATTAATTATTAATTATTGACAACAATTTCGCCATTTTTTATTACCATTTTCACAATATTCATTCCGATATGATATGGAAGGAATTTGTATGACGGATAATCAAGCATCAGCAAGTCGGCACGCTTGCCCGGGTCAATGCTGCCGATAGTTTCAGCCCGCGCAATCGCCGCTGCCCCATTGATAGTAAGCGCATTGACGGCTTCTTCCGCAGACATTCGCATATAAATGCACGCCAGAGCAAAAGTAAGAGGTACAGACGAGGTGAAACTGCTGCCGGGGTTCAGGTCGGTTGCGAGGGCTACTGCACAGCCTGCATCAATCATTTTTCGCGCATCGGCAAAACGTTCTTTGAGCGAAAAGGCAGTGCAAGGCAACAGCGTGGCAACTACGTGATTTTCAGCCATTTGATGTATGCCTGCATCCGATGCCTGCAAAAGATGGTCGGCAGAGGTGCAACGCATTTCGGCAGCAAGTTCGGCGCCCCCAAACTGCACTATCTCATCGGCATGAATCTTCAGCAGAAATCCCAACTCTTTCGCTTTTTGCAAATATCTGCGGGACTGCTCAAGCGAAAAAACATTTTTCTCGCAAAAAATGTCGCAAAAAACTGCCAGATTCTTTTCTCTTATTTCGGGCATAATTTTGCTTGTGAGATAGTTTATAAAGTCATCTTCGCGGTTTTTGTATTCCGGAGGCGTGGCATGCGCACCCATAAAAGTCGGCACGACAGTAATGGGTTGCGTGCGGTTAAGTTCCTTAATCACAGCAAGTTGCTTGAGTTCCGTTTCCCTGTTCATTCCGTATCCACTTTTAGCCTCTACGGTGGTGATGCCAAGTCGCAACATGTTTTCGAGCCGCTTTTTTGCAGCAGTGTACAGTTCCTCAAAACTTGCGTTGCGTGTAGCCATCATGGTGCTGTGAATACCCCCGCCGCGTTCCATAATGGACATATAGGAGTCTCCACGCATCCGCCACGCAAACTCGTCCTCGCGGTAGCCGCCAAAAACAAGATGTGTGTGAGAGTCTACAAAACCGGGCAAAATGGCTTTTCCTGTAGCATCAACTGTGTTATAAGCGCTGAGATTGGCAAAGGACGGAAATTCTAACTCTGAACCAACGTAAGTTATTATTCCACCGGTAATTACAATATTTGCATTTTCTTCAATATGCAGTTCCGACATGTCGACACCGCATTTTGCCGCATTAGCGCTGCAACGCACAACCTGCGCGGCATTGCGAATTATCATGTTTCGATTAAAGGGCTGAATCATAGTTAATTAAGAATAAAAATCAGCAACAGAGAAAAAAACTGTATTTATTAAAATTCATACCTGTAAAATTATAACTCCATTCTTCCGAATTGCCGAAACGCAAAATTACCTAAAAAACACGAATTTGCCAAACATGCAACAATGAAAAAGATTTTTTTCCGTGCTTTCGTGCTTTAATTTTTTTTTCTTTTTTTTAATAAAAAATCTTTATTCTTTTTATTTCACAGAGTAACACAGAGAGAATTGAGAATTGAGAATTGAGAATTGAGAATTGAGAGTTGAGAGTTGAGAGTTGAGAATTGAGAGTTGAGAGTTGAGAATTATATTCAATTACGAATTAAAAATTACGAATTACGATTTGCTAACTGCTAATTGCTATCTGCTATCTGCTAACTGCTAACTGCTAATTGCTATCTGCTAACTGCTAACTGCTAATTGCTAACTGCTAACTGCTAATTAAAAAATGTCTTTATTCTTCCAAATTTTTGGCACATTTTTTGCACATAAAAAGACTTCTTAAAATAAATTGTTTAATAAAAAATAATAAAGCCAAAAATGAAAAAATACATTTTTACTTTCTCATTTGTGTTCATCTTCTTTTCGTGTACAGAGTTGCTTCAGGTAGCAAGCACTGTTGGTACAGGGTTGCTCACAGGCGGCACAGCCAGTAATGACGAGAATGTTGCCGGTCTGAAAAACGCTCTGAGTTTGGGTATAGAGGGTGCTGTTGCCAATTTGGGCAAATCTAACGGTTTTTTGGGCGATGCAGCATTGAAGATTTTGCTGCCGGCTGAGGCGCAGTCCATTGTAGAAAATATCAAAATCATTCCGGGCGGGCAAGACCTTGTCAATAAGGCAGTTCAGTCGCTTAATGCGGCGGCTTCGGATGCGGTCAAATCGGCAACGCCAATTTTCAAGAGCGCCATCACGAGTATGTCTATCGCCGACGGCGCGAAAATCCTGTTTGGCGGCAACTCCGCAGCAACCGATTACCTTAAAAGCAAAACCTACACGCAACTTGCGGCTACTTTTGCGCCAAAAGTAAGCGAGTCGCTGGGCAAAAAACTCATCGGTAACACATCTACTTCGCAGGCGTGGAACTCGCTCACAAGCGCATACAATCAGATTGCAGGAACGCCGGTCGGTGCAATTGCCGGAATGAAATCTGTTAATGTAAATTTGGAGCAGTACGTTACGCAGAAGGCATTAGACGCACTTTTTGTAAAGATTGCAAACGAAGAGAATGCAATCCGCACCAATCCGCAGGCGCGTGTTAATACACTGCTACAGAAGGTTTTCGGGCAATTAGACACTAAGTAAGCAGTTAAGTTAATCTTCATTATTATTAAGACGGCACGAAAATTTACAAAAACATGTGAATTTTCGTGCCGCTACTTTTTCCCGTTTTCACATAAAAAACAGCAGACACAGATTTTACTCTATGCCTGCCTCTAAATGTATGAACTATAAACTTATAAAAAAAATCCTACTGTATTACAATTTTCTGGCTCACTTTGCCCACTCTTACAATGTAAATGCCTTTGTTTAAATCAGTTATATCAACAGTTCCGTTGCTTAGCGTGGCGGTTTTCACCTTTGACCCAACTATGCTGTAAATTTCCACTTTGACTCCGTCGTCCACGTTTTGAATGTGGAGGATATTTGCCGAAACAAAAATCTTGGGAACAGCAAGGGCTTCCTTCTCAGGCTGCTGTCCGTCAGGGTTATAACTGCCTCCAACGCCCGCAAAAACATTGCCGGCACAAACGCCGACTGCGGCAAATATTAATATGAGAAATATTTTTTTCATTGTGTTTTTCCTTTCCCAAAAAAATATATTTGATTTGCAAAATTAATAATTTTATTTTTTCAAACAAAATTTTATTCGCAAAAAATTTGCCAAAATTTTATTTTTAATAAAGTTTAACATTTTACAAATGCCAAATTATATGAAACGAACACGATTAATAAAACACACAAGGTTATGGGAACTCCTAAAAACTGCTTATTTGTCGTTGGACTTCATTTTCAAAATGCTCATTTACATTAGTAAACTGCGCTTTTGAAAACTTGTCCGCCTAAAATAATCTAATTTTTAGGAGT
>JAISWT010000061.1 GCA_031271005.1 Prevotellaceae bacterium
CCTAAAAACTGCTTATTTGTCGTTGGACTTCATTTTCAAAATGCTCATTTACATTAGTAAACTGCGCTTTTGAAAACTTGTCCGCCTAAAATAATCTAATTTTTAGGAGTTCCCATAAAGAAAAGAACTGCGAAATCACATTAAAAATGGTTCGCAGTTCTTCTGAAAAATTTATTAATATCGATTAAAATTTATTTTATAGATAATTTTTGTTTTACCTGTGCCGTAATATCGTTGGCGTTGGGTGCAACAAACACAAGTACTTGCGTGCTTTCATCAATAATATAGGTGTAACCGTTATCTGCGCCAACCTGTTCTATTGCTTTTTTGACCTTCTCAACCACGGGTTGCATCAGTTCCTGCTGATTTTTCTGAATGTCTGCTGTTGCTGTTTGTACAAGCGTATTCATTCGTTGTTCCATGTCGGCAAGTTCCGATTGTTTCGCCTCTTTCATAGCCTGCGTCATTGAGGCTTCATTTTTCTGATAATCAGCTACTTTTTTGCCGTACTCTTCGCGCATCTTGAGCAAATCGCCTTCCCATTGCTTTTGCAGGTCTTCCAATGTTTTTTCAATAGTAGCACGTTCCGGCATTGCCTGCATTATTTCTGTCGAATTGACGTGTCCTATTTTTTGTTGTGCCATCGCAAAGGCTGGCAATGCGCATAACATCAGCGCAATGATGATTTTTTTATTCATTTTTTCCTTTATAAATATTTAAAATTATTAATTGCGAATTGAAAATCGGCTGCAAAGTTAGCATAAAATATTCAATTACACGCACAAATTGATAAAAATATACTGCAAAATTAACCTTGAAAGTGTACAAAGGTTATTTTGAATAGCCTAACTGCGAAAGCACCTCGTCGCTAATATCCAGTTTTGGTGCGTAATAAACGATGTTCATGGAGGTACTTTTGTCGAACACCATATCAAGTTGTTGCTTTTTGGCAATCTCCTGTATGGCAGCAAAAATATCGTCCTGAATAGGCTTCATCAAACTTTCGCGCTTCTTAAACAGTTCACCGTCAACTCCGAAATATTTCTTTTTGAGTTCCTGTGCGGCTTTTTCTTTCTCTACAATTTCGTTTTCGTGCTTCACTTTCATCTCTTCGGAGAGGAATACCAGTTCGGTCTGATAATTTTTGTAAAGCGTTTGCACCTCTTGCATTTTGGCATCTACTTCTTGCTGCCATTTTTTCGATACAAGGTCGAGTTGCTCTTTGGCAGACTCGTACGATGGCATATTTTTAAGAATGTATTCCATATCTGCCATCGCATATTTTTGCGCATTACTGTAGGCGGTAAAAGCCAATAACACGCTGATAATCAACAAGGTTCTTTTCATTTTTCGTTCAATATTATTTTTAAAATTATTTAAACTGTGTATTCGGAACAAAGAGTCAGCAAAAATCTTACCAAAGATTATTATAATTGCAAATTACGGATTATTTTTTCGGAAAAAGAAGCATAATTTTTTCTAAAATTATTTACTTCATCAATTCGCTCAAATTTTTTATTTCAATTATCGGGGCGCTTCTTTCGTAGAGTATTTTGTAAGTTGCATCGAGAATCGGCATTGTAACCTGATATTTTTCGTTTAGTTCGTGGATACATTTTGTTGCGTAGTAGCCTTCTGCAATCATTTCCATTTCCATTTGCGCCGTTTTTACCGAATATCCTTTTCCAATCATTGTTCCAAAGAGTCTGTTTCGGCTGAATTTGGAGTATGCGGTAACGAGCAGGTCTCCGAGGTATGCGCTTTCGTCAGTATCGCGGTGCATGGGGTTTGTTGCGTTGCAGAAGCGGCTGATTTCTCGAATGGCGTTTGAGAGTAGTACGGCTTGGAAATTGTCGCCGTATTTTAGTCCGTGGCATATTCCTGCCGCGATTGCGTAAATGTTTTTCATTACCGAACTGTATTCAATTCCTACGATGTCGGCGCTGACTGTTGTTTTGATGTACGGTGTTGAAAACAGGCGCGACAACTCGCGTGCGCGGTCTCTGTTGCTGCATCCTACCGTGAGGTACGAGAGCCGTTCAAGCGCTACTTCTTCGGCGTGGCAGGGTCCTGCAAGCGTGGCTATCTGGTCTTTGGGAACGTCATATTCATGCTCAAAATAGTCGGAAATAATTTGATTTTCGTCAGGTACAATTCCCTTGATTGCGCTGATGATGATTTTCTTTTCCAGCCCGCGCCACAAGCGTTTCAGGTGCTGCTTGAGAAAGGGAGAAGGGGTTGCAAATATCAGAATATCAGAGGCTTTGACAAGGTCGTTGATGCCATCTGTGAACCATATTTTGCTCACATCAAAGCGTACGCCCGTCAGGTAAGACGGATTTTTGCTTGTTTGTATAAACTCGTTAATCTGGTCTTGACGGCGCATGTACCAGTTGATTCCCGGCTCATTGGCAAGCGCTATCTTTGCCAGAGCGGTAGCCCAACTGCCACCACCAATAATCGCCACGCGATATTGCTGGGGCTTGTCATCGCCGATGCCGGATGTGGCGTATTTCCGTAGTTTGTCAAAAAAATCCATCAATTTTTTTTATTACAAATTATGATTTTTCTGTCTTTAAAATTATTTTGTAAAATATTTCGGGCTGCAAAATTACATAAAAAACGCGGGTTTTCCAAATGCGTTCAATTTTTTTTAATGGAGAATGAAGTTTTCAGAATTGAGAATTGAGAATTAAGAATTGAGAATTTGCACATTGTCTCCCGCTTTGGCGGGACAAGTCTTAATCTTTATTCTATTTTGTTTGAACCGTGATTTATATTTTCGATTGGTTTAAGTTCCGAATATTTGAATTGCTCTTTAACCATAATAATCAAAAAAAATCACAGTTCAGTCCTGTTTGTGTTTCATTAAGTCAAATAATTTTTCGGTAGTGTTCCAATTTCTCAGCGTCATACATTTATATACGGGCGTTCCTGTAATTTTTGTTAAATATGTTTTAGTAAATATTTCTTTCAGCCGCTTAAAATATAATACTATATTACCTTCATATATTTCATCTACTCATTCTCTTGTTTTTACCTCTTTTATTGCCTATTTTGCTGTCAATGGGTCAATCAAAA
>JAISWT010000098.1 GCA_031271005.1 Prevotellaceae bacterium
TGCAAAGATAAATATTATTTTTCTTTTTACCAAATATTTTAATATTTTTATTCTATTTTTAGATTTTTAAATTGCAATTTTGGTATGAAAATTTTAAATGAAATGCAAATTATCTTACGCTTTTTGTTGCAAAGGCAAAGAGGGTGAAGCATGCGTATAAATTTCCCAAATTGATGGGGACTCCTAAAAACTGCTTATTTGTCGTTGGGCTTCATTTTCAAAATGCTCATTTACATTAGTAAACTGCGCTTTTGAAAATGAAGCCCGCCTAAAATAATCTAATTTTTAGGAGTTCCCTTGATACTTTGCGCAGTGTGTAAGTGAGGACGGGGGGGGGGAGTTTAGTGGTTAATTGTTAGTGGTTAGTGGTTAATTAATAACAATTTCGGAAGGGGCTGTCTCAAAAACCCTTTGCGCACTCCCGCCAAAGCGGGAGGATTACGCAAGGAACGCAAAGATTGTCCCGCCAAAGTGGGAGAGTAATATCAAATAATCAATTTTCAGGAGTTCCCGTTTATAAAAAATACTTTTTACTTTTGAGACAGCCCCTTTTATCAACATTGAATAAAAATAATTTGGTATTTTTATTTTGCAGGTTCTAAAAAATAAATGTACTTTTGCGCAATTGAAATATCTGATGCCAAAAACACCATTTGATGTGCTGATTTTGGCTTTTTTGTATTTAAACACAGTAATTTGTAAAAAAAATTATGGATTTTCTTATCGAACTTTTTACTAAACCGAGCATTGCTGCTACACTTATTTTTCTCTGTATGGCAGCCTTTGCAGGCGTATGGCTTGGTCGGTTAGAACTGAAAAAAATCAAGTTAGGTATTGCAGGGGTGCTTTTTAGCGGGCTGCTTATTGCTCATTTCGGGGCACCGATGGACGAGCATGTTCTTCATTTTTTGCGCGACTTTGGACTTATTCTGTTCGTCTACAGCGTGGGAATAGACATGGGACCGCGCTTCTTTTCGTCTTTCAAAAAGGACGGACTGACATTGAATTTGCTGGCAATGGGCGTTACAGTTGGCGGTTTTTTGATTGCTTTGCTACTGTGGCGTTTCACTAATCTCAGTCCAGCGGTAGTTGTGGGCATTTTGAGTGGCGCTACAACCAATACGCCAAGTTTGGGCGCCGCGCAGCAAATTCTTACCGAGCAGGGCGCACAGGCTGCTGCCACGCAAACAGGTATGAGTTATGCTGTTGCCTATCCGTTCGGAATTTTGGGAATTATAGGTACGATGCTTATTATCAAGGTTTTATTTAGGATAAAAACAAAAGATGAAGTTGAAAGTTACGGGCAGTCTCTCAAACAAGGTGAAACGAAACTCGAAAATGTGAAAGTACTCGTAACAAATCCCAATGTGTTTGGCAAAAGCATTGACTTTATAAAGCACGTTATGGACAGAGAAGTGGCTCTCTCGCGGATTGAGCGCAGCGGGGACTTTCTTATTCCTACTGATGATGAAGTTGTTTTGGAAGGCGACATCATTTGGGGAGTTTCCGACAGCAAACATATAGACAGCATAAATTTAAAAATCGGAACAGTAGAAGTTTTTGATAAGGTAGAAATCGGCGGTGCGCTTGCAGTGGTTAATGTGCTGATTACCAACCGCAAAATAGCCGGTAAAACGATAGAGCAAATCGGAATTTACCGCCGCTATCCTGCAAATATTACGCGCATTTACCGCAACGGGATAAAGATTTTGCCGTCACTGAACACCTCTGTTGAACTTGGCGACACGGTGAAGGTAGTTGGCAAAAAGGCGATTCTGGAGGAAGTGCGGCACGAACTTGGCGACTCGGTCAAGGAACTGGCTAAGCCGAACATCATTTCGCTGTTTCTGGGTATCTTCTTCGGTGTGATTGTGGGCAGCATTCCGATTTTCATTCCGGGCTTGCCCGCACCGGCAAAACTCGGTCTGGCAGGCGGTCCATTGCTTGTTGCAATAGTTTTGGGCTACAAAGGCAGAATAGGGAAATTGAGTTTTTACATGACCCCGGGAGCAAATCAGGTACTCAAAGATGTTGGAATAATACTGTTTCTGGCTTGCGTGGGGCTGCTTTCGGGCGGCAAATTTGTTGAAACGATTCTCAACGGCGGCTGGCAATGGATGTTCTATGGCGTGCTGATTACCTTTGTTCCGATTTTTGCAGTCGGCATCATTGCTTATTTCCTGAGAATCAATTATTTGAAAATATGCGGTTGCATTGCCGGCTCGATGACCGACCCTCCCGCGCTCGAATTTGCAAACGACATCGCACCCGTGCAGGCGCAGTCTGCCGCATACGCAATGGTATATCCGCTAACGATGTTCCTGCGAGTGCTGCTGGCACAAATCTTTGTGCTGATAACTATATAATACCAAATTCCGCGTTTATTCCTCGCCGGCGCGGGACTGCAAGTCCATCGCGTCAAGTGGGGGGAAGTGGGTGAAATTTAATCGCTTATAAAATTATATTTGATTGTTTTTAGTGTGTTTTGCATATCATAAAATTCTTTTTTATCTGCTTCGGAAAGTTTCTTATGTGGTTTGCAAAGTTTTATCTTTTTATTAATAAAAATTGCGCCGTCATAAAAAATTCCTAATGAATAATTATCACATTTTTGCAAATAATATGAACCTTTTGTATTTTTTGAAACAGGAGAATTTTTCAAATCCATTCCAAAAACATTTTTTTTATTTTTATATGACAGAAAGTATAATTTTGAATTTTCATCATCATATATTATAGGAAAAAAGGCGATATTAGTTACTTTATCAGAAAATTTTCT
>JAISWT010000101.1 GCA_031271005.1 Prevotellaceae bacterium
TAATTTACAAAATTACTCAAAAATTTTCATTCCGCCCCAGCCCTTCGGACTTCGCTTCGGCTACGCCTTCGCTTCGTCCGAAGGGCTGCTGCTATCAACAACGTTGTGAAACTTTACAATTAATGATTGTGCTGACCTGTTTTTATTCGGCATTATCGGCACAGAAAGACAATTCCGATTTTCGGGAATATGCCCGAAAGCAACGTGAGGCTGTTGCACAATACAAAGAGATAGTCAAAGCGGATTTAAAAAATTATCGCGATTCTCTGAATACGGCATTTTCTAAGTATTTAAGAGAGAAATGGGAAGAGTTTGATTTGTATCGACAGGAACGTGGTTTTGAGCCAATGCCGGAGCCTCCGGTTTACGACCCCGACAAGCCAAAACCCGATGTGACGCCTCTTCTTGTTCCCGTAAATCCAACGCCTGAACCGGAACCACAGCCACAGCTAGAACCGGAGCCGCAACCTGAGCCGGATCAACCCATTTCCATTCCGGTCGCATATCCTGTAAAAGCGGATTTTTTCGGCATCCCGATTGAATTGCAATCTATTGAGATAACCGAAAGAGCGTTGTCGGGTATTTCGGAAAAGGAAGTTGCAGATTATTGGGTTTCGCTTTCGCAACTGTCGACAAATAAATTTTCGGAAGATATTATACGAATAAAAAACGCATTCGAACTCAATGATTGGGGAATATATCAACTGACAGGCGCGATATTTCGGACACATTTTTCACGCAGAAGTGAAAATGAACAGGTTGTTTTTTCGATTTTCATGCTTAACCAGTTGGGTTATCGGGCAAGGATAGGCAGAGCCGACGACGATCTTGTTCCGTTGATAGCATTAAAAAACCGACTGTCGAACACTTCGTATTTCAGATTCGGCAACGAGGACAATCCTGTTTTTTTATTACATGATTAATTCCGGCAGAAAAGACTTGAAGACCATCCGAACCTGCGGACAGGAATACAGTAACGAAGGAAAAATCATGAATATCGACCTCGTGCGTTCTCCCATTTTGTCGAACGAAATACTTACGCAGACACTGGTTTTTCAAAATACGGAATACGCTTTCGACTACAATAAAAGTTTTCTTGATTTTTATGCAACTTATCCTTGCGTAGATTTTTCAGTGTATGTCAATGCACCACTGGAAGAATCTTTCCTGAAAAGTTTGGGGGAAAATTTGTTGCCGGTCATTCAGGGCAAATCGCAGGAAGACGCCGTCAATTTCCTTCTGCATTTTACACAAAAAGCCTTTTCCTACAAGCCCGACCAGAATAATTATGGTTTTGAAAAATGGAACTTTGCCGAAGAAACGCTTGTCAGCCGGTATTCCGATTGTGACGACCGCGCTATATTTTTTACGCAGTTAGTCAAGAATCTGTTGGGAATGAAAGTTGTTTTGGTACATTATCCCGGACTGCATCTTGCTGCCGCCGTCCGTTTCGATAACCCGCAAACCGATGGCGACCATGTCATTGTGAATAACACAAAATACATGATATGCGACCCTACTTATATCAATGCAAATCTCGGTATGGAAATGCCGAAACTGAAAGGAATTAAAATGGAAATAATTCAATGAAATAACGCCTCAATCCTAAAATACAAGTATAATTAGGTTGAAAAAATGTAAATTTCGTTGGCAAAATTTATGTTTTTTTACAATTTTGAGCGCAGGCACGGCTCGCTAAAATTGAAACCATCAACAATGAAAATGAAGGGTTGATAAGGATTGACCAATTAGCAGATAGCAATTAGCAGATAGCAGATAGCAGATAGCAATTAGCAATTAGCAATTAACCACTAACCACTAACAATCAAGCCTGACGGGTTCACGGGTTTTTCCCCAGTTCTCTTACCGAGGGAATTAGCATTACGAATATTCCGACAGCGAAAATAGCGCATCCGGCAATAACAAATGAGTTTGTCAGCCCAATGGTTGTGGCAATAAATCCTGTTGCAAGCAGTCCGGGAATTGACGGCAGCAACGCCAGCGAGTCGTATGTTGCAAAGGCGCGTCCCAGTTTGTCTGTCTCTATCGCCGTTTGCATCACTACGGTGAACGCGCTGTTCCAAATTGCCGCCGCCATGCCGCTAATTGCTGAAAATACTGCAAACCAAACAAATCCTGTTGGCGGCAAAACGCCTGACAATAAGAACGTTAGCCCGTCTACAATACACATTATCCCGATAAGAATTATTTTGTTGTATTTTTTCAAAATATTTGTCCCCACAAGGAAGCCGCCAAAGAGCATTCCTAAACTCCACACTACTTCTATTAAACTCATTTGGTAGGTATTGCCCATAAAATGGTTTAATGTCATCAAGGGAAAGAGCGCGGCTATCGGCAGGATAAAAAACATCGCCGTCAGGTCGCCAATAAACAGCCATTTCATTCCTTTGCGATTGAAAATTGCCTGAAGTCCGATTTTTAGTTCGCGTACAAAATCTGTTTTCAGGTCTGTGTTTTTTTTCTCCGGATTTGGGATTGTAACAAAAAGCAGTGATATACAGGCTATTATTGCGCCTGCCACTTCCATAATCAGAATATATTCCATTTTTATAATGGTAATGAAGAATGCAGCGAGCGCCGGTCCTGCTATATTGCTGCCCGAATATATCATTTGGTTAATGCCGGAGATACGCAGGAGTTGATTTTCGGGTGCAAGCAACGGTACGCTTGCTTTCATTGCGGGCGAATAGAAAGCGTTGCCCACCGAGCGCATCGCCGACAGTGCATAGATGTGCCAGATTTCGACTTTGCCCACGTAAAAGATGACGACTAATACGGCTGTGCAGGCAGCCATAAATAAGTCGGCTGCAATCATAATCACTTTTCTGTTCCAACGGTCAATATAGACCCCTGTGAATAATCCGAGCAGCAGTTGCGGCAGCAATGCAGCGACCATTCCCAATGCCAGCACTTCGGCAGAGCGCGTTTGTATACTTATCCAGAAGATGATAGCGAAGCCCACAATGGAACTTGTGAGCGACGAGAAGAACTCGCCTGCCCAAATGATTCCGAAAGTGCGTTTCCAACTGCTCATTTAAGAGATTCTCTGATTTGGGCTTCGAGTTTGCGGGCTTTTTGCAGTGTCGCCTGATTCTTTAAATCTGTTAAATCACTGTCAAGTTCGGGTATGTTAATTTTTGCTCCAATCGGCAAACTGTCAGGGTTTTTAATTGTGTTTTTATTTGCCTGATAAATATAGACCCACAAATCGTGATGCCTGTAATATTTTCGTGCCAGGTTAGCAAGCGTGGTTCCCGCAAAGATGGTTTCTGTTGCTTTAATTTCATTAACATTATCTGTTTGCTGTTCCAAATCAGATGCCTGTTTTTCGCTGCCCGTTACAGTATCTTTTACAATGTCACTGATCTTGTCGCCATGCGCAATGATGTCGGCAGAATCACATGGCACGCCATCAACAATGTGATATTCTTTGAGCAAAACGCTCGCATCCAGAGTGTCGATAACCATGTTGCCGTTGAAAATATTATTTATTTTCCATCTCGTATTCGGCACAAATAAATACAGCAAGCCTACAAGCATCGCGAGCAACACGATTGGCAGCAGGATTTTCCACCACAGTCTGCTTTTGCGGGGTGTTTTGCTGTTGTAACGTGTCCTGTCAATATACCCTACCTGTTGCCCGTCATAACTTCCTTTATTTATATATTTATCACTATCACTATCGTTATCGCTATCGCTATCGTTTTTATTATCAGGGATTTCGGTATCCAAAGCGTTATTTTCCGCAATATTATTTTCCAAAATATTTTCGGCAGCATCTTCTGTCGCGGGTCCTGCTACGGATATTCCGTTAATCTCTGCCAATATATTTTTTATTTCAATAGCCTGTTCGCCAAGCGCTTTAAGCGGTTCTGCGGCGAGTTCGTCCGGTGTTTTTTGTTCCGTGTCGGTCATCTGCTCGCTGTCTTCTTTGAGTTCAATCGGTGAGAGGTGCGCAAACGGTTGATTTACAAGTTCTTTCAACGATTTTTCGGGTGCAAAGACCACCTTGTTGTGTCCCTCTACAAGCATTTCCTCTCCTGTGCCGATATTCACAATGCGGCGCGGCTCAACGAACTGCGTTTTGAAAGTTCCTAATCCGATGATTTTCAGCGAGTTGCCTGTGAACAAAGCATTTTCTACCGTTGCAAACAACTCTTTGCAAAAGTTTTCGGCGACTGCTTTTGAGAAACCAGATTTCTCAGCGAGTTGTGCCGCAAATTCCTGTAATGTAACTTTGCTTTGTTTCATGATTTATCGTTTGATTTTATTTTCTCTTTCAGCGCATTTGCTGCGCGAAAATAGACCAGCACTTTTGGCGGCACGAGCATCCGCTTTTTTGTGAAAGGATTAAACTGTACACATTCTTCTTTTCGTCTGGGTTCAAAAGTTCCAAAGCCCTGAATACCAATGATTTGTTCATTAGTAAGATTTTGCTGAAAAACTTCTGCCGTATATTTCAGCAGCGTTTTTACGTGCGCCTCAGAGAGTTGTACCCGTGTAGCAAGTTCGGTAATTAGTTCTTTGTTAGTCATTGTGTTAGAGGATATTTATAAAATGTAAAAAATTATTCCATATTTGTTGTCAATGGCTTGTTTGAAAAAGATTTTGATTTGTTCCAAATAGTTAAAAATGTATTCAAAAAATCCATCGGCGTCTGCCTTATCTGCCTCCACAACGGGATAAACCCCGTCTTCGGCGAGCGTTTCCATATCATATTTTGACCTGAATTGGTCTTCGTCAATATTTTTGATATAGTCGTATGCCTTTTTCACCTGTTCGTTTGTAATCAGAAAGGCGCCATAGTCCAAGTCTTCCAAATCAATGGCGTTCTCTTCCCGTATCGGCGCCACATATCCCATTGGCGGTTCGCCCTCTGCAATATCACCATCGCAAAGCATATAATGTATCACTTGCCACGCTTTGTCAATGTCTAAAGCAGGATATTTATCGGGGTCGGCATCGAAAAAATCAAATGACCCTTCTTCAATTTCTTTTAACGTATCGCTGTTTACGGCGATATAATTCCCTATCATTCCCATATTTTTTTTTGTGCCTTTTGCGGCGGTTAGTATTTTGCTATTGTTTTTTTTAATCAAGTTCGACAGGTTTTTTACTTTGAATAATTTTGTGGCACAAAGATAAACATTTATCATTACACTTGTTCATCTTCTTCTGACTTTTATTTTTTTTATTTGTCAAATTATTTTTTTCATTTTTCAATCAACTTCAACTGTATTCTTTTTCGTTCTATATCTACTTCTAAAACAGATACTTTTACGTGCTGATGCAGTGAAACAACGTCCGAAGGATTTGTAATGTACGTTTCAGACAGTTGCGATTTATGTATCAATCCGTTTTCTTTTATTCCGATGTCGGCAAATGCTCCGAAGTCGGTGATGTTTATGATAATTGCGGGCAGTTCCATTCCTGTTTTCAGGTCGGTTATATTTTTGACTTTGTCGTCAAACTCTAAAATTTTGACGCTTTTTCTGGGGTCCCGTCCGGGCTTTTCGAGTTCTGTTATAATGTCAGTCAGAGTAGGCAGTCCTGTTTTGTCGGTTATAAATTGTCGGAGGTCAATTTTTTGCAGAAATTCTTTGTTTCCAATCAAATTTTTCACATCTATGTTCAAATGTTTTGCCATTTTTTCAACAATCGGGTAACTTTCGGGGTGAACGTTTGAGTTGTCCAGCGGGTTGTCTGCGTCTGTAATTCGCAGGAATCCGGCCGCCTGCTCAAAAGTTTTCGCGCCCATTTTCGGCACTTTCAGCAGTTGCTTTCTGCCGGTGAATGCGCCGTTATCTGTTCTGTAATTGACAATATTTTGCGCCAGAGTTGCTCCCAGTCCTGAGATGTATGTCAAAAGATGTTTGCTCGCTGTGTTCAGGTCTACGCCCACTTTATTCACGGCATTTTCTACGGTGCGGTCGAGCGATTTTTTCAGCGCCGTTTGGTCTACGTCGTGCTGATATTGCCCCACTCCTATTGCTTTCGGTTCAATTTTCACGAGTTCGGCAAGCGGGTCCATCAGTCGCCGTCCTATTGACACCGCGCCGCGCACGGTAACATCGTAGTCGGGAAACTCTTCGCGGGCAATTTTGGAGGCAGAATAAACGGAAGCGCCTTTTTCGCTCACCACAAAGACTTTTACAGCGCGGTCGTAGCGCGTGTTTTTAATAAAATGTTCGGTCTCGCGGCTCGCGGTGCCGTTGCCAATTGCAATTACTTGAATATCATACTGTTCCACCATCTTGCGCAATTTGCTTTGCGCTCGCGCGTATTCATTTTGCGGTGGGTGCGGGTAGATTGTTTCGTTGTACAGCAAACAGCCTTGCGCGTCAAGTGCAACCATTTTGCATCCTGTACGGAAGCCGGGGTCGATAGCCAGCACGCGCTGCTGCCCGAGCGGCGGCTCAAGCAACAGTTGCGTGAGGTTCTCGGTAAAAACACGTATCGCTTCGCGGTCGGCTTTTTCCTTGCTCTCTGCGGCAAATTCCGTTTCTATGGACGGCTTTAGAAGCCGCTTATAGCCATCTTTAACGGCTTGATGCACAATGAGTGAGGATTCTGTACTCCTTTTGCGCACAAAAATTTGTTCCAGCCTTTCCATGCAATATTCATCGTCAGAGGGGCTGATTGAAACTCGCAAGAAACCTTCGGCTTCGCCACGGCGCATAGCCAGCAAACGATGTGAAGAACAGCGAGTTAACTTTTCGGAGACATCAAAATAATCGCGGTATTTTTGCGCCTCTTCTTCTTTTCCTTTTATAATTTTTGAGGTTATAACTCCCTGATAAGCAAATATTTTGCGTATTACAGTCCGTGCCGATTCACTTTCGTTAACCCATTCTGCAATTATATCCTGCGCCCCGTGCACAGCCTCTTCTATTGAGGCAACTTTTTCATTTACAAAGCGACGCGCCATCTGTTCCACATTGCCGTCATTTTGGCTCATAATCATTTTTGCCAATGGCTCAAGCCCCTTTTCGCGGGCAATTTCGGCGCGTGTGCGCCGTTTGGGTTTGAACGGCAGGTAAAGGTCTTCCAATTCATTAGCATTCAGGCAATTATCAATGCGCTCGCGCAGTTCATCGGTCATTTTGCCCTGCTCGTCAATGGTTTTAACAACTGTTTCTTTGCGTCTTTCGAGGTCGAGCAATTTGTCGTATAACTCGCTGATTTCTCCTACTTTAACTTCGTCAAGCCCATCGGTCATTTCCTTGCGGTAGCGGCTGATAAAAGGGATTGTTGCGCCGTCAGTAAGTAATTTTATTGTATTAATAACCTGTTTTTCAGAGAGTTGCAACTCTATTGCAATATGCTTTTGTAATTGAAGTAAATTCATTGTTTTGAAAAAGTTTTTTTTATAATTCTAATCATCAAGTTTCAACACTGCCAGAAACGCCTTTTGCGGCACTTCTACCGAGCCGATTTGCTTCATACGCTTCTTCCCGCGCTTTTGCTTCTCCAAAAGTTTGCGCTTGCGGGTGATGTCCCCACCGTAGCACTTGGAAGTTACATCTTTGCGGACTGCCTTGATGGTTTCGCGTGCAATGATTTTTTCCCCGATAGCCGCTTGAATAGCAATGTCGAACTGGTGGCGCGGAATAAGTTCTTTCAACTTTTCGCTCATCTTTCTGCCCAGCGTTGTTGCATTGTCGAAGTGAATTAATGACGACAGCGCGTCCACTTTTTCACCATTGAGCCGAATGTCCAGTTTCACGAGTTTGGAGGTGCGAAAACCCTGCGGGTGATAGTCAAAAGAGGCATAGCCTTTTGAAATACTTTTTAACTTATCGTAGAAATCAAATACTATTTCGCCCAGTGGCATGTCAAAAATCAGTTCCATTCTGTTGCCCGAAATATAGTCCTGTTTTATCAGTTCGCCGCGTTTAGCCATACAAAGCGCTATTATTTGCCCTATAAAGTCGGTCTTTGTAATCACTGAAGCGCGAATGTATGGCTCTTCTATATGCTCAATCGCCAGAATATCGGGCAATCCGGCAGGGTTATGCACTTCGAGTTCGTCCCCTTTTTTGGTAAAAACCCGATACGAAACATTTGGTACAGTGGTGATTACGTTCATATCGAACTCCCTGTCGAGCCGCTCCTGTACAATCTCCATGTGCAGCAATCCCAAAAAGCCACATCGGAATCCAAAGCCGAGCGCGACCGAACTTTCAGGCTCAAAAGTGAGCGAGGCATCGTTGAGTTGCAACTTTTCGAGCGAGGCGCGAAGGTTCTCAAAATCCTCAGCCTCAATGGGATACAGCCCCGCAAACACCATCGGTTTTACTTCCTCAAAACCCGCAATAGCACGCTCGCACGGGCGTTTGACGTGCGTAATTGTATCTCCAACTTTGACCTCTTTGGAAGTCTTTATTCCCGAAATAATATAACCTACATTGCCCGCGTTCAATTCCTCTGTGGGTTGCATATCGAGTTTCAATATCCCTATTTCGTCAGCGTTGTATTCCTTTCCTGTGGATACGAATTTTACCAAATCGCCCTTGCGAACAGCGCCGTTTACTATTTTAAAATAAGCAATAATTCCTCTGAATGAATTAAACACCGAGTCGAAAATAAGGCATTGTAGCGGCGCTGCAGGGTCGCCCTTGGGCGCGGGGAAACGGCTCACAATTGCCTCCAAAATTTCAGGCACTCCCATGCCTGTTTTGCCGCTTGCACGAATAATGTCTTCGGGCTTGCAGCCAAGCAAATCTACAATCTGGTCTTGCACCTCGTCGGGCATGGCGTTGTCCATATCCATTTTATTCATTATCGGAATAATTTCGAGGTCATGTTCGAGCGCCATGTAAAGATTGCTAATAGTCTGTGCCTGAATGCCTTGCGTGGCATCAACAATAAGCAACGCTCCTTCGCATGCAGCAATGGAACGACTCACTTCGTAAGAAAAATCGACATGTCCGGGCGTGTCTATAAGGTTCAAGACATAAACCTCGCCACGAGGCGCCGCCTGATTTGCAGCGCCGGGCGAGGTATATTTCATCTGTATTGCATGGCTCTTGATGGTGATGCCGCGCTCGCGCTCAAGTTCCATATCATCAAGCACTTGCGCTTGCAAGTCTTTGCCTGTGATTGTTTCGGTATATTCAAGCAGGCGGTCGGCAAGCGTACTCTTACCATGGTCAATATGAGCAATGATGCAAAAATTACGGATATTTTTCATTCAAACAAAAAATGGATTTTGGGATGCAAAATTAGCATAAAAATATCAATTTACACACAAAGGCATAAAAATGTCATACAGCGCTTATGCGAATATTATGCAGTTGCAAATTTGCAAAATTGTACTTTCAACTATTATATAAGCATTGGAAACTCCTGCAAACTGCTTATTTGTCGTTGGATTTCACTTTGAAATTAATTAGCAGATAGCAGATAGCAGATAGCAAGTAGCAGATAGCAATTAGCAATTACGAATTGATATTTATCTAAACTCTAAACTCTAATAACTGTTTAAAGTCCGCCTGAAATAATCTAATTTTTAGAAGTCCCCTAACAATCAACCCCTTATTTTATTCCGCAAGCAACATTATATCTCTGTGCCTCTCTGTGCAACCTTCGTGTTTCTCTGTGTAATTTATTTTTCACAGAGAGACACAGAGAACACACAAAGGGACACAGAGTTATGAAACGAACACGATTAACAAAACACACAAGTTTATGATTATGTTGTCGTGTGAGTTCCATCTGACCTTAAAAAATAAAATATAAACAGATGAAAATATAGAAATTTTTACATCTTTAGAAAATATATTTTTTGTAAAATAAAATTAAAAACGTAAATTTGCGGCTGTTTTTTGCACAATAAGAAACGAGAAAGAAGTGAAGTCAATATATTTAAAAAATATCAATTCGCCGTCAGATTTGAAGCAAATCCCCAAAGCAGATTTACCGTTGGTTTGCAACGAGTTACGTCAGTTTATAATAGAGGAGGTGTCTCAGCATCCGGGTCATTTAGGGTCGTCTCTTGGCGTGGTGGAACTGACGGTGGCTGTGCATTACTGTTTTGATGCGCCCTACGACCGTATCGTGTGGGACGTTGGACATCAGGCTTATGGGCATAAAATTTTGACAGGCAGACGTGATAAATTCCACACAAACAGGCAAATGGGCGGCATTTCGGGCTATCCTGTGCCGAGTGAAAGTGAATACGACTCGTTTGGAGTAGGACACGCAAGCACTTCTATATCAGCGGCTCTGGGGATGTCGATGGCAGCAACGCTAAAAAACGAAAAAGACCGCAACGTAATGGCAATCATCGGAGACGGCGCAATGACAGGCGGGCTGGCATTTGAAGGACTGAACAACACGTCTATGAACCAAAATAACCTGCTTATAATCCTGAACGACAATCAGATGGCTATTGACGAAATCAGAGGCGGATTCACTCAATACCTGTCGGACATTACTACTTCCGAAACATATAATCGCCTGCGCTACAAGGCATACAAAATGCTGCACAAGGCAGGATTGATTAACGAAGACAAAAGAAAGCGTTTAATTCGCCTGACAAACAGCATCAAATCGGGCTTGAGCAAACAGAGCAGTAATAATATTTTTGAAGGACTTAATATCAGATATTTCGGTCCGGTTGACGGGCATGACGTTGTCAGTTTAGTGAAAATTTTAACAGAAATTAAGAACTATAAAGGACCGAAAGTATTGCATGTCATTACGCAAAAAGGGAAAGGTTATGAGCCTGCCGAAAAGGAGACGACCCTCTGGCACGCACCCGGCGCTTTCAATGTGCAAACTGGCGAGCGTTACGCTGACGAGAACCCTAATATCCCTCTGTTTCAGACCGTTTTTGGCGAGACTTTGCTGGAACTTGCGCAGCAGAACGAAAAAATTGTTGGCGTTACGCCGGCTATGCCCTCAGGCTGCTCTATGTGTATTATGCAAAAATCAATGCCGAACAGGGTCTTTGACGTGGGAATTGCCGAAGGACACGCGGTTACATTCTCCGCAGGACTGGCAAAAGACGGAATGGCGCCGTTTTGCAATATTTATTCGTCATTTATGCAGCGTGCATACGACAATGTGATTCACGACGTTGCTCTGCAAAAACTGAACGTTGTTTTTTGCCTCGACCGCGCAGGGATTGTAGGCACTGACGGGGCAACACATCAGGGACAATTTGACCTTGCATATATGCGCTGCATCCCGAATTTAACCATCGCTGCGCCACGCAACGAACACGAACTCAGGAACTTAATGTACACTGCGCAACTGCCCGATATGGGCGCATTCGTAATCCGCTATCCGCGCGGCAAAGGCACAACTGACAAATGGCGCAACGATTTTGAAAAAATTGAAATCGGACGCGGGATTTGTTTAAAAGAAGGAAATGATTTGGCTGTTTTAACAATCGGCACAATGGCAAACCCCGCAGCACGGGCGATAGAACGCATTGAAAAAGAGCAAAATACATCTATTGCGCATTACGACATGCGATTTGTAAAGCCGCTTGACGCCGATTTGTTAAATATTATTGGAAAAAAATTTAAAAAAATAATTTTAATAGAAGATGGAGCGTTAAAGGGTGGTTTTGGCAGCGCAATACTGGAATATTTTGCTGATAATCAGATATGTGTTAGCGTAAAACGGCTCGGCATCCCAGATATGTTTGTAGAGCATGGCTTGCCCGAAGAACTGTACAAAATGCTCGGTTTAGACAGCGAAGGAATACAGAAGGCTATTATGGAAGTGGTTAGTGGTCAGTGGTTAGTGGTTAGCAATTAGCAGATAGCAATTAGCAGATAGCAATTAGTAATTCTCAATTCTCAACTCTCAATTCTCAATTCTGTGCCTCTCTGTGATTTCTCCGTTTCCCTCTGTGTAATAGTTAAAACAAAAAAAATAATTCGTGCAAATTCCTGAATTGGAAATCAGCGTTATCTAAATCTGTGGACAAAAACAAGTTACGTAAAATAAAATAACTGAAAACTGATAACTAAAGAGAGAGAGGCGCTTGCCGCCTCTCTCTTTTTAGTTATCAGTAATTTAACGTGTAAGATTTCAGTACGCGATTATTTCAAAATAATCTTTTCTACTTTCCTTACATTGCCATTTTCTACAATTAACAGATATGTACCTGCTGTGTAGTTCAAATTAATTGGCTGTGAGGCGCTTACAATTATGTAACTGTTCAAAATTCTGCCGTCAATGCTTGCTATTTTCAGTGTGCTTCCTGTCGGCGCTTCAACTGTTACAGTTCCTTGACTGATAGCAGGATAGATGCGCACTTCCGATGTGCGAACATTGCCAATCTCCGTTCCTGTGCCTGTGGTAAATGTGTACTTGATTTCCGTGTCAATTCCTGCTATCGTACCTGCGGGAATTGTCAGAGTGTATTCTGTTGTGGACTCAAGATTGGCAGCAGGAGTAATTGTTACGGTCTCATTCTCAAATGTTACGGTTACATCAACTGTTTCTGTTCCCCGCGTAAGCGTGATTAGACTGAAATCGGGTTCGCCGTTGATATTTACCTGGTCGTTGAGCGTGATTGTAATCGGCTTATCAACAGGTACTCCCGTGTCGCCGTTATGCACTGATGAAGACTCAACGGATAAAGCAACCTTCATTCTTGCCCAGAGATTTATTACCGATGCCGCCGGCATTGTGCCAAAACTTACGTCATTTACCCAATAGAAAACAAGATACATGTTGCCTGCCTGCTCAATATCAACTGTCATTTCTACATGTGTGTATTCGTCAGCGTTGTCACACAACTGCGAGCCTGTTGTCTCATCAATATACGGAGTTAAACTTATCCATCCGTCTGGGGTTGCTGTCGGCGTTATACCATTGTTGTTATTGGCTTCGAGTATTGCAGTTGTCGGCGCAAGGAACACGCGCAGGTAGTCATATCTCTGTTCGCCGGCATTGCGCCAGTCGTATGACACAATCAAAGAGCCTGTCTGGTCTATTTGCAGTTCGCGGCAAGCGTAAACAGAAGTTTCTTTATCTACTGCATAAGAATTTGACGTGCCGTTGTTGTCCGAAACATATAATCCGTTGTTTACTGCATTGTCGCCGCCCGTTGTGCTTCCGATGAACCATTGATTTGTTGCGCCGTTATTAGTAAGTCCCCATCCGTCATCGGTAACAAAATCGGGTTTATAGGGCAATGCAACAGGCGCTTGCGGTATCATTGTTGTTCTGAAAGTTTCACTTGCCCAATTTGAAACAGATGTTTCGCAATCTGCCTGAACATACACATAATAAAGCGTTTGCGGATTCAAATTTGAGGCTGTATACGGAATTTCTGTTGCAAGTTGCACATTTCCTGTTGACGGGTCGTCAAGTTCAGTTTCCGAAACCACAACGTTCCATTTGTTTTCTGCGTTTGCTGTCCAGTTCAGAGTCGCTGTTTGGTGTGTAACATCATTTACCAGCACATCAACAGGCGTTATGCAATCGGCATATTCCACTTTAAGATTAGTAACAGATGCGGGCGGGTTGCTGCCTGTGATGCCATCGTTAGTCCAGTAAAACACCAGATTCATATTTTTTGCTTCGGAGAAAGCGATTTCTTTTTCTACCGACTTATATGTTTCCTGTTCGTTGCCCAACTCTCCGTCCATCAAGTCTATCCAGCCTTCAGGTGGCAGTCCTGTCATCCGCGAGTGGTCGCCTGCTTTTAGAAGTACCTGCTCAGGCACAAGGAATGCTCTCATAAAGTCAAATGTGCCATCGTTAGCCAGACAACGCCATTTAAATGACACTCTCACTGTGCCTTGATGGTCAAAGTTCAGCGTTCTGTAAGCATAAACAGTTGCAGGCGTGGATGTGATGTATTCATTTGAGTTTCCATTGTCGCCGCTGATATACAGCCCGTTTTCAACGGGGTAGGTAGATGTACTTGATGTACTTCCAATGAACCATTTATTTGGAATGTCTTCGCTGTTTGTAAATGTCCAGTTGTCGTTAGTTTCAAAAGAAGGCTCGTATGTGAGCGAAGCGGGAATTTGAGTTGTTACAAAATAGAAACTTATCCATTCGGAAACATCTCCGTTGCCACAGTCTGCCTGAATATAAACATAATAAACTCTTGCAGGTTCCAAGCCCGAAGCGGGATAAGAGTTTGTCGCTACATGGTGAACTGTTCCTGTTGCGGGGTCTGAAAGCGCTGTTGCCGAAACAACCACGTTCCATTCCGTTTCGTCTTTGCCTGCCGTCCAAACAATGTTGGCTGTGCCGGGCGTAATGTTGTTAACTGCGGGTTGAACAGGTTTAATGCACGCAGGAATATTTGCGATTTTTACATTGTCAATATGAATAAAATTATCGGCATTGGAAATCGTAGATTCTGCATAAAATGCGATTTTTATATTTCCCGAATATTGGGTTAAATCAATAGATACTTCTTCTCCTGTGGTTGCAATGTTGTTATAGACATTTGCGTTTCCTGTATTGTCCCACATTGTAGCGTTGTCCATGTTCCACGTATTGCCTCCGTCTGTGGATACCACAACGATAAATTTGTCGTCAGCGCCGTTAGTCTGAGCCGGCGAGTTAGTTCCGTAGTAGTCGGTAAGCGCCAGGTCGAAGGTCAGTTGCAAGTTGTTGCCTGACGGAAGACTGATTGGCGGAGTAACGAGCCATTCGCTAACGTTTGTTCCATAATTATTTATTCTAATATGATTAGCTTGCAGTCCTGAATTTGTCTGTGTTAATGCCCATCCGCCATTTACAGAGACAAAGTCGGCTGTACTGACTGTAGGACTGTTAAAAAGAGCCTTGTATCTGAACCAACATTCCGGCAAATCTTCTGCCGACAAGTCAAAGCCCTCTTGCCATGCAAAAGCGCTGATAATATCACAAAGCGTATTTGTTACTGTTTTTGTTGCCGAGTCGTTCGACACAAGAACGTCTCCTGCAAGTTCAGTCCACGCTTTGATAATGTGCGTACCCGCCGCCGACAAATCGGCAGTTTGTGGAAACTCAAAAATGTCTGTTGCCTCAGGCGCCAGCGTCCCTGTATAGACCGCGCTTACCGGAGTTTCATTACCAACACGGAAGCCGACAGGAATGTTTGACAATTCGGTATCTCCAAAATTCTTGATTTCGATGGATACTTTTTCGTTACCTAAATTTGTGCCGCTTACGGGCAAGGTAATAGCCGTTACTCCTGCATTTCCACCTGCTAATTCAGCTTCAATTATAATGTCGTCCAGCATAGCATATATCGTTCCTGACGCTGTTAATGCTGGGGAATTGCAATGAAAACCGATGTGATAAGCGCCCGAAGTTGTTGGCGTAAAGGAAATTGAGGTCTGCGTCCATGCGCTTGTTAAGGTATTGACAGATGAGATTGTGCCTGTGGACAAATCGGCTGTGTTAGCGCCAATCCACGCTTCTATCGTAACGCTTGCTAATGAGTTTCTGTCATATTTACGCGCCCCAAAAGTAAGCGTGTATTCCGTACCCGATTGCATTTGAATATTCGGGCTGAAAAGCCACGAATCAACCGCCCCGTTGGGCGACGAAGGGCACATAACGATATTGATGGTCGAGCCGTGTCCCTGAGGTGCGCCCCCTATTGGATGCGCCCATTGCCAATAACTCGTAGCGGGGCTTGATGCGGAAGCGCTGACACTCCACACGCCGGCATCGCCAACGATGGTAGAGCCTGCAACGCCCGAATTAGCGCTAACAGAGTTGTCCAAAAATTGTTCGTTCAAAACCGTAACAAGTTGTGCGGTGGCGATGTTTGCCATCACAAACAGCAAACATGCTAACAAGTAAATTCTTTTCATTTCTATTTATTATTATTATTATTGATTTATTATTATTGATTTATTTTATTTAAAACATTGAAAATAAGGCTTTTAATAGTTAATAGTTAATAATTTCTTAAAATCTATATCAAAATTAACAATGCCAAATCTTTACTCTTTATTCTTTGTTATATTAAAGGTTAATTTGAATTAAAACAATGCTTTTTATTAATTGCTACCTGCTAATTGCTAATTGCTAATTGCTAATTGCTACCTGCTAATTGCTAATTAACAAAGCCTTTTTTTATGCAAAAGTACTTTAATTTGCAATAGTTTCATCATTATACTTTTCTTTACATTTAATTAAAAATAAAAAAAATGAAAATTAAAGACTATATGTATTAAGTTTTTTACAAAAAGAAATGCTTAATATTGTAAAATTTAGCATATAATTTATTGTAAATTAAAACAATACTCATTTGCAAATTTTATATAATTTTATTAAATAAAAATAATCTCACACAAAGTCGGAATTATCCGATTAAAAATCCTTATATTTGCACCTGAATTTGTGTCGGAAAAACAGTATTTTGATTTGCAAAGTTATATATTTTTCAATTAATTAGCAATTAGCAGTTAGCAATTAGCAATTAGCAATTAGCAGATAGCAATTAGCAGATAGCAATTAGCAGATAGTAATTAAAAATTAAAAATTAACCACTAACCACTAACCACTAACCACTAACAACGTCCTTTATTTTTGCAAGAAAAATATTTAAAATAAAAAATATAAATGAAAAAATTAATTACACTTGCAATTTGCGCATTCGCGCTTTTGCTACAGACGGGCGCGTTTGCTCAGCCAACACTTTACGGCTACCGAACCGTTCCCGAAGACGGGATGGGTTTTGTTTCTTTCGATGCCAACCTGCCCGGTAATCTTACCCAAATCAATTATTTTCGCGAAGTTAGCAACATTGTCATAGGCGATTATAACCGTTTTAGCGCCGGAGAATTTCTTAAAGGCGATGTTTATATGGCAAGTTACTATCGCGATGCTTACAAAAACCAGACGGTTCAAAACATTGTTCGCTTAAATAGCGACACGTGGGAACTTCTGTCGCAAACGCCGATTAGCGCCGCCTCTGCCGACAGCGAGCCTGCGCTGCTGAGCGATATGGCTTACGATTATTCCAGCAATACCATGTACGGCATTCAATCCAACGGCAACACTCAAACCGCTGCTTTATATACTGTGGACCTCAGTACTGGCAAAATAACAGAACTGGTTCAGTTGCAGACAGGGATTATTTGCTTTGCTGTTGACTTGCTGGGCAACGGCTACGGGATTGACTATGCAGGCAATCTGCAAAAAGTCAATTTAAGCAACGGGCTTACAACTCTTGTGGGCGCAACAGGTGTTGCAGTGGCTAGCAACTTGCAGTCGCTTGCCTTTGACCACAACACGGGCAAACTCTACTGGGCGCGTATCACTTCGGCTGAAGACGGCTCGCTGTATGAAGTTAATAAATTGACCGGAATTGCTGATAACAAGGGTTTAATAGGCGCAAGTTCCGAAATTATCGGACTGTTTACTCCTTATTATACCTCACAAAATATCCCCGACAAGGTTACGCACGCTACTTTTGTTGCCGACAACACAGGCGTAGCGCCTTATTCGGTTACAATCACTTGGGATAATCCAACTGTGGCTGTTTCGGGCAATGCCCTGACGCAACTGTCGGAAATTGTGATTGAGCGCAACGGCGTGGTTGTGCATACGGTAAGCAATCCCGTGATTGGCGCATCGGAAACATGGACGGATACGGACATACCTGCCTCAGGCGATTACAAATATTCAATTTACGGGGTTACCGATGGACACAGCGGCAGAAGCACGGAATACGTTGTGTTTGTTGGCGTGGATGAATGTCAGATTAGTTCTGTTCCTTACACGTATGGATTTGAGGAAGACAATGAGTGTTTTACATCAATATGGTTTACAGAGGCGAACCGCCCGCACCGCAGCGATTTGTACGCTCATACGGGCGAATATTCATGGCGTTTTTCATCATCCAATGATGGCTGGCCCTACGACCAGTATCTGATTTTTCCGCGACTGCCGTCAAACAATAAAACCATAGAATTGAGTTTCTGGTATTTTGTTCCAACAGAATATGGTACAGAATATCTGGTTCTCGGTTATTCAAATACAAATTCCAACTATGAAAATTTCCACTGGATTGATATTATCCGCGAACCTGCTGCGGGCAGCGGATGGGTTAAATACCGAACGGTATTGCCCGCAGACGCCAAATATGTGGCTCTGCATTACCCTGTTGTTTATCGCTGGGATATGTATATTGATGATATTACAATAGACGAATATGTGGACTACGATGTGTCGCCAAGCAAACTTGTAGCGCCTCATACTGCAAAAAATCTCACGGTAGCCGAAGCCGTTACCGTTACGCTGCAAAACAAAGGAATGGAAACGGTTAGCAATATTCCCGTATCGCTTACCGTTGACGGAATAGAGATTGCCGCAGAAACCGTAACCGCGACCCTTGCAAGCAATCAGACATACGATTACACTTTCACCACTGCCACGGCTGACTTTTCGGCTTTGGGGAAGCATACAGTTAAAATAATCGCCAGCCTTGACAACGACAGCAAACGTGCAAACGACACTCTGCGTACAAACATATACAATTTGGGAGATTGCAGCGTGGAAATGCCTTTGTATCAGGATTTTGAAGAAGAAACAGACCTGTATTGCTGGGGACGTCAAAATAATTTTCCGGAAAATTTTTTAGGAATGTCTCCCGACCGCGTATTCAACGGCAATTACTCATGGAGGTTTTCGTCGGCTAATGGAGACAGAGATCTTGATTCCGATAATCAGCAATATTTGATTAGCCCTAAAATGCCTGCCGTAGCAAATCAGAAAATTATACGCTTTAAATATTATGTTCCGGCAAATAACAGCCTGCGCATTCGCATAGGCTATGTTACCAACGATGCAGACCCTGAAGATGCAAACTGGGAAACAAGCGTATTGTGGCATCCGTTTGCGTATTTGGATAAAACAACAGACTGGATAGAATTTGCAAATACCGTTCCGGCAGAAACGCGATATGTTCTTATTCACTTTGTACCTGATGCCGGTATTTACGCAGATTTGTATATTGACGATTTGAGCATTCGCGAGCGGACAACACAGGATTTTGCAATTACGGATATTGTCAGTCCAAAAACATCAACCGACCTCGCCTTTGCCGAAACCGTAACAGTGAAAGTTAAAAACGTGGGAAGCGATGCTATAAATGCAACTATTCCAATGCGTTACAGCGTAAATGGAATAGAGATTGGCAGCGGCGATTTTGCTGCAAATATGAACCCTGAAGAAGAAGCAGCATATACCTTCACTCAAACAGCAGATTTAGGCGCAGATGGCGCTGCTTACACAATCCGCGCATATACCGACCCTGTATGGACAGGCGACAATGCAACAGACAATAACGAATATGCAAGAACAGTAACCAACCTGCCCGGCGGCTGCGAAATCAGCGGTTTCCCGTACAGCGAAAACTTTGATGCTGCAATTCCCTGCTGGACAGTATATGATATTGACGGTGTAAGTGCAGGTCGCTGGCAACGCAAACTCAATGTCGCACACAGCGGCGAATGGTCGATGCACCATGCTCGCTACAATGCGCAGGACGGATGGCTCGTATCGCCCAAATTTATGCTTCACGCTGACTCTACCTCTTTTGTTTCATTCTGGCAAAAAAACGATTACGCGAATGGTTACGAATTTGGAAAAAACAGCATCTGGGTTTCGGAAGGAAGCCGGAACCCTTACGATAATGACTTTGTTCAAATATGGACTCCAAACTCTGTAAACGATTCATGGGAGCAGGCAAAAGTAAGTTTATATCCTTATAAAGGAAAAAATATTTACGTCGCTTTTCGCTATCAGGGACATCTTGCTCACGAGTGGAACATTGACGATATAGTAATTTTTAAAGATAAAAAAACAGACGCTGCCGCTTTGGAAATTACAAGTCCCGTAAGCGCAGGCGACTTGGCAATTGAGCTTGTTACTGTCCGCGTGCAAAACAACGGCACAGAACCGATGACAAACCTGCCGCTTGTTCTAAAAGTTGATGGACAGGTAATAGCAACAGAATATGTGCAAACCACGCTTTTGCCCTTGCAGGAAATTTCCTACACTTTTACCGCGCAAGTTGATTTAAGCGAGGCAAAAGAATATGCAATCAGCGTTACAGTGGATATTGAAGACGATGAAGTAGCAAGCAACAACACTGTGCTTGCCTTTGTTACCAATGCAGGCACGTGCGCTGTTTCAGAATTCACTTGGACTGAAGGTTTTGAGAAAACAGACCAACTTGGCATCCCCGATTTCGTTTGCTGGATGGTGTATGACGATGATGGAGATGCTGTTAACTGGAAGCCTGTGCGTTCCGGTGCGCCTGCTCCGCATGGCGGCGAAATTATGGCAGTACACGATTATGGCGGTAATTACCAGAGCGGATGGCTTATTTCTCCTAAAATCTCGCTGCCTGCAACAGGCATTTATCAACTGAAATTCTGGTCGTTTAACGTGTATTCTGAGGCTTATGGAACAAACAGCGTCCTGATTTCTACTAACGGCAACCGGTCGCCTCTAACAGGAAATTATGATGAAAAATGGATTCCTGATGTGGCTGATGTACAGGAGGAGTGGACGGAAAGCCACGTCAATCTTGCCGACTATGCAGGGCAGGATATTTATATCGCTTTCCGCTATTCGGGCGAGGATGCGCATGTATGGCTGCTTGATGATATTTCCATATCTCAATTATTGGTAAATAATGATGTTGGCATACAGAACGTTTCGCTGGAAAATCAGGACAACAATGCAGAAGTGCAGGTAAATGCTGTTATTAGAAATGATGGCACAAACACTATTACCTCTGTTAAAGCCGCTTATTTGGTAAATGACGAAACGCCTGTGGAACAGACATTTGCTGTAAATATAACAAGCGGACATTCGCAAGCGGTTACTTTTACGCAAAAGGTTGACATGTCATCTTTTGGAAAATATACGGTAAAAGCATATACGCTGCTTGACGGCGACTCGAATACTGCTAACGACACGGCATTAGCCGTTTTCCGCAACAACGAAGCGCTTACATTGCGCGGATACCGACTGAATCCTGAATATCTGGCAGGCAGCGTGTCCTTCCTTTCGGACAATCCGGGTACGGTTACGCAAAATAACAGTTACCTGCCGGGCGCAAACTACATTATTTCGGCAGGCGAATTTTATGACGAAAAAATTTACGCTTATGCATGGGATAATGACATTAGCGCTCCGCAATCGCTGTTTATAACATTGTCGCAGGATTGGGTACAAACGGCAAGCATAACCGTAGCCGACCGCATTTACGATATGGCTTACAGTTATTCCGACAATACGATGTATGCAATAAGCAATGACGAAGAAACAAGCCTCTCCGATTTGCGCACCGTTGACCTCGCAACAGGGCAAACAAGCGTTGTTGTGCAACTTGACCGCCGCTTCCGCACACTGGCAATAAATTTGAAGGGCGAAATATACGGCGTTGATAAAGACGGCTGGGTATGCCATATCAACAAAACAGACGGAACATCGTACATAGTCTCTGCGCCGGAATTCCTGCCCGACAGCAGATTTTATCAGTCAATGGCTTTCGACCACAACTCAAAGCCCGAACGACTGTTCTGGGCAAGCGTTACTTTTGATTATACAACCGATGTTCACACTTGGGGCGGACGGCTGATAGAAATAGATGTGGAAAATGGCGACTGGTTCAATCCGGGATTGATAGACAACACCGTAGTGGGAAGCGACGGAGCGACATCGGGAAGTCAGGTTGTTGCACTGCATACACGCTGTCCGAAAGAAATTAATGCGGTGAACAACAGTTTTGCCGACAACAGCAGCCTGCGCGTGTATCCGAACCCCGCCAAAGGCGAAGTATTTATAAGCAACCTGCCCGACAATGCAGTCATCAAAATTATAGATATAACAGGAAGATTAATAAATACTTACAAGACAAATGAAGCAACTGCAAAGTTAAACCTGAACGTAAAAAGCGGAATATATTTTGTAGAAGTATTGAAAAACGGAACAATATTTGCAAACAGGAAATTGATAGTAAAATAGAACTTACATTTTAATAATCATTTGTGTTTCCCCCAAGTTGCGTTAAACTTGGGGGAAATTTTGTTGTCAGTCGTTAGTTTTCAGTTATCAGTTTTGGGGCGCACACACGACTTGTCCCGCCAAAGTGGGAGGGCGCAAAGTTAATAGTGAATAGACCTCACCCCCAGCCCCTCTCCCAAAGAGAGGGGGGTAAGGCGTACGGCTTTTGTTATTTTAATTAATTTTTCATTATTAATTATAAAGTTTCAATTACGAATTGCTAATTATCGACTGACAACTGACAACTGAAAAAAAAACGAAAAAAAATTTGCATGTTATTAAAATTTTATTTCGTACTTTTGTAAAACATTTGCAAACAATGTTAAAACAGCCAAAAAATGAATGCTTTCAGCAAAATATTGTATTT
>JAISWT010000208.1 GCA_031271005.1 Prevotellaceae bacterium
AACCACAGGGCGTTGCCCCTGTGCTGTTGCACGGCGGGCTTTCAGCCCTTTGCTCTGTAAAAAAAACTTTTTTCATTGTGTGCACTTGGAAAATAGCACCTCAAAAAAAGAATTAACCATCCCCCATCCCAACAGAAATTCTGTTTTTCAGATATTTTTTCAAGTTTTAACTCAACAGAACAAATGAGTGGTTTTTTCCTTCAAAATGGTTGTAAATCAGGATATTGCGTAAAGGCGTTTCCTGCGATGCTCCTGCAAACAGATTTTGTGGAATCTTACCTTTTTGCAAACACAACGCAGCAGCATATACGCCAAAAGCGCTTGCAGTGTAACTCTCGCCAAAAACGTTTTTGTATTGCAGAAGCGGAACATTGGGAAACAGGCGCTGACAATTTTCAAAATAAATTTTGTCGTTTTCGTGGTTGCCGTTAATGCCAATCATCACATAATCAATATCCTTCCGTTTTGCCAGTGCAATCCTGCCATGCAATCTGTCGGCAGAATTTTCATAAACCAGTTCTACCGCATCAATTTTGCACAGGTAATTTTCCGATTTTTCCGTTGCCAGTATCATTGCAACCGCTGTTTCGCCCGCAAAACCGCCTTGTCCCAAATATCCTATTCGTTTGAGCAGTGTGAAATAGTCGGGTGTCATCTCGTCGTGTGCGCCCACCAGAGCGGTTGCGAGGCTGCAAGTATTGCTGTTGCTGTGTTTTTCCAGTTGCATAAACGCATCGAGCAGCGCGTTCTCAAACGAAGCGCCTTTGTGCGAATACGTTGTGTTGTAGGCGCAACAATGCGTATCAATGGCGATAAGCGAAGAGATTGTGTTGTGCGTGGAATTCATAAAATGCGTGGGTTTAAGGCACTCTTCGCCATTGAAAATCATATCTTTAAGAAAAAGTTCGGTGTTTTCTATGCAGCCCAGCCCCGTGCCTGTGATTATAGCATCGGGGCGGGCAAGGTTACATTCTTTCAGCGCCTCGCGCGAAACGAGCAATGCGCGTTTTAAAATTTTGCCGTAACGCCTCGCTTCGTTGGGCGTAAAATATTGCCTGAAATCAGGGTCCATTGCCCTGACATACTGAGCGTTGTACAAAACAGGCTCATCAAACCAGTCATTGCAAAGCGGCTTCTGAACAGATATTTGTTTTGCCGAATTTATGTAAATATTTTTCATGTTTTTTTGTGCCGACTAAATTTTGCCGCCTTATTTTCAACGCTTATTATCAATTAGTTACAACTAAATACGGTGAATTTAGCAGGTATTTAAGTTTGTCGGATAAAAAAATGTTTTATAGAAAAAGCCACTATTTTCTGACAGTCAAATATGTATTTGCCTGCGCCGATGGGGTTATCAAAATGTCCTGTATGCAGACGTGTGGCGGGCGTGTAACAATAAATTCGAGTGCATCTGCAATATCTTCGGCATTAAGCGGCACAAGTCCTTTGTACACGTCTTTAGCCTTTTGCGCGTTGCCGTCAAAACGCGCGAGCGAAAATTCCGTTTCTGCCATTCCCGGCGATATGGAACTGATTTTCACGCCTTTATCAATCAAATCAAGTCGCATTCCCTTTGTTATCGCATTTACGGCGTGCTTTGTGGCGCAGTAAATATTTCCGCCGGGATAAACCTCCACGCCGGCTATTGACGACAGATTTACAATATGTCCGCTGCCACGCGCAATCATTTGTGGCACAACGAGTTTAGAGATATAAATCAGCCCCTTGATATTCGTATCAATCATACGCTCAAAGTTGAGCAGTTCGCTTTTATCAAAAGTGGCTTGTCCGGCGGCCAGCCCTGCATTATTTACCAGTAAATCAATGTTTTGGAACTTTGCCGGCAATCCTTCAATCGCTTTGCGGGCGGCTTCAAAGTTGCGCACGTCAAAAGTGAGCGCAAGCGCCTCTGTTCCAATGCTGTGCAGTTCCTCAGCAACCGCACGAAGCCGTTCTTCGCGCCTGCCTGTGATTATTACCCTGTAGCCCAACTTGCCCAACCGCAACGCAACTGCACGCCCAAAACCTGCTGTTGCACCTGTTACTAATGCTGTTTTCATCTGTTTATATTTTATTTTTTAAGGTCAGATGGAACTCACACGACAACATAAGCATAACCTTGTGTGTTTTGTTAATCGTGTTCGTTTCATATTGATATTCAATGAGTTAAATTTCTACACTAATTTTTTTCACAAAAATATAAAAATGCGCGGGAATACGCAAATATTTTGTTTCACATCTTGGAAAACCTAAGTTTTTCATGTATTTTTGCAGCAAAAAAAACAATGCGAAAAATCGTTTTTCTTACAATAATATTTTCGTTTTCGGTTGCAACAGTTGCACAGAAGCAGAACAGCATTTATCTCAATTATATAGAAAAATTTCACGGGATAGCCGAAGTTCAGCAGCGTGAGCATGGTATTCCTGCGAGCATAACGCTTGCACAGGGCTTGCTCGAAAGCGGCGCGGGCTTGAGCCGCCTTGCTGTTGAGGCACACAACCATTTTGGGATAAAGTGCCACGGATGGCAGGGTGCAGGGGTTTATAAAGACGATGATTTGAAAAACGAGTGTTTTCGCAAGTACAAAACGGCAACAGATTCATATAAAGACCATTCTGCTTTTTTGGTCAACGGCAAACGCTACGCTTCATTATTCACCTTAAATCCAACAGATTACGAGCAATGGGCGCACGGGCTGAAAAAAGCAGGATACGCTACCGACCCGACATACGCCTACAAACTGATTTCTATTATCGAAGACTATGAACTGCACCGCTTCGACAGAAAAAAATCGGCACAGCCACGCATAGACCCTAAAACACGCAAGGCGATTTACGAAAAATCCGAACCCGTTGATTATCAGGAGTTTTCAATGGGCGTAATTAACCCATATAGCGAACACGAGATTTTGACAAGCAACGGCGTTAAGTTTGTGGTGGCAACAAAAGGCGACACATACGGCAGCATTGCCGATGAATTGCGGATTTCGGAAAAGAAGTTGCGCCAATACAACGAGGTTGAAAGCAACACCGCGCTTGCCGCCGGACAGCGAGTTTATATTAAGTCAAAAAAGAACAAAGCCACAAAAGGCATTGATACTTACACTGTTAGACGCGGCGACTCGATGTATTCAATTGCGCAGGAATTTGGCGTGAAAATTAAATCGCTCTACGACATGAATAAAATGCAGTATTCGGAAGGAGCAAAAGAAGGTAGAGTGTTGAAAATCAGGTGAGTAGAAAATGAAGAAATGAAGGAATTAAGAAATGAAGGAATTAGATTCAATACGAATTACGAATTACGAAATGAATGAATTATTATTTGTTAATTGTTAAAACCTTTTTTTTATAAAAATATAAACAGGATTTCAGAACTCAAAAAATTCTCCTTTGGGAGTTAAAAGGGCTATATGCGTAGAAACCAGACAGTTACATTATCGGAGGTATTGATGGAAGTGTTGCGCCGGCAGCATTTGTATGCTCCGTTGCTCGAAAAGCGAATTGCAGGCGCGTGGACAGAACTTATGGGCAAAACAGTTGCCTGCTATACCACCGATATATCTTTTAAAAACAGAGTTTTATATCTGAAAATCTCTTCTTCGGTACTGAGGCACGAACTTTTTTTGCAACGTACGCAAATTAAGAACAAACTAAACCAATATGTCAAGCAAGATTACGTTAAAGATGTGATTTTGAGATAGTTATTAGAGTTTAGAGTTTAGAGTTTAGTTAATAGAGTGTAGTGTTTAGAGTATAGTTAATAGTTGTTATGTGTCAGTAGTTCGTTTACAAAAATGGCATTCTTAGAAAGTCAATAATTCAATGTTTTTTCTTTTAATTTTTTCTTTTCAAAATCCTCTCTCACAAACCATTATAGAGGTTTTGAAAAAAAATTAAGTCGCTGATGTAAACGAACTTGTGATATTTGTCAAATAGAGTTTAGTATTTTATGTACTAACTAAACTCTAAACTCTAAACTCTAATAACTACTCACTAACTGAAAACTGACTTTTGTCTAAAAAAATATAAATAAATGAAAATACTTGTTTTAAATTGCGGCAGTTCATCTGTAAAATATAAACTGTTTGAAATGAGCAGTTGCGCGGTGTTGGGGTCGGGTTGCGCCGAGAAAATCGGAATGAAAGGCTCGTTTCTTAAACATAGCAAGCCAAACGGCGACAAGGTGATGCTCGAAGGCGAAATTTTGGAGCAGCGTGTTGCTATTGAGTACATTCTTGGCGTGCTTATTAGCCCCAATCACGGCTGCATTGACAGTTTGGAAGAGATAAATGCAGTAGGTCATCGCATTGTTCACGGGGGTGAAAAGTTCAACAAAAGCGTATTGATAACAGACGATGTGGTTGGCAAAATAGAAGAATGTATAGAGATTGCGCCTTTGCACAATCCTCCCAATCTCGCCGGTATTCAAGCAATTAGCGACCTGCTGCCTGACGTGCCGCAAGTAGCCGTGTTCGACACCGCATTCCATCACACAATTCCTGAGAAAGCATATATGTATGCCATTCCCTACCTTTTATACACAAAATACGGTATCCGTCGCTACGGATTTCATGGAACAAGCCACCGCTTTGTTTCGCGCCGCGCGTGTGAATTTCTGGGTTTAGACTACCATAAAATCCGTATAATCACTGTGCATATTGGCAATGGCGCGTCGGCTGCGGCAATCAAAAATGGCGCATCAGTTGACACTTCTATGGGGTTCACCCCTGTGGAAGGGCTAATGATGGGAACGCGGTCGGGCGATATAGACCTCGGTGCGGTAACTTATCTGATGGAAAAGGAAATGATAGGTTCGCAGGCTGTTTCTACGCTCTTCAATAAATACAGCGGCGTGCTTGGCATTTCGGGCGTATCCAGCGACATGCGCGACATCGAAAGTGCGGCTCAAAGTGGCAACGCACGCGCGCAACTTGCCCTCGAAATGCACCGCTACCGACTGCGTAAGTATATTGGCGCGTATATGGCGGCGCTCGAAGGCGTAGATGTGATTGTGTTTACAGGCGGCGTGGGCGAAAATTCGCCCGAAATGCGCGAAGCCGTATGCACAGGAATGGAATTTGCAGGCTTAATATTTGATTATGACGCAAATACAGGCGTGCGAGGGACAGAAAAACTGCTCACGAAGCCCGAATCTAAAATAAAAGTAGTGGTGATTCCTACTGACGAAGAATTTATGATTGCAAGCGACACAATGAACATTGTGAAAGAGTAAATTTTTGGCAACAAATACAGTCAATTTTTAGAAGCCCCCTCTTCTGCCCCGCCTGCATTTTTTTCAATTCACCTTAAACTCGTACTTCAGTTCTGCGAGTTCTCGGTTGGCGTCAACAATTTTCGTTTTCAAATTTTCTTTATAGTCTTTGAACCTTATTTTCAGCGTATTATCTGATTTTGCAAGCACTTGCAGCGCCAGCAGTGCGGCGTTTTGCGCGGCATTAATCCCTACTGTTGCCACCGGTATTCCGGGAGGCATTTGCACTATCGCCAAGAGCGCATCAATGCCGTCAAGCGAGGAACTTATCGGCACGCCCACAACGGGAAGCGTTGTCATTGAGGCAATTACGCCGGGCAAATGTGCTGCCATTCCTGCGCCTGCAATAATCACTTCAACGCCGCGAGCCTCAGCATTGCGGGCAAAATCTTCTACCGCTTCGGGCGTGCGGTGCGCCGAAAGAGCGCAAATTTCAAACGGGACTTGAAACTCGTTGAGCAACGCCGCAGCGCGCTCCATCACCGGCAAGTCGGACGTACTGCCCATTATAATACTAACTTTGGGATTCATATTGATTTTGATTTGTTGGTGGGCAAAACATATTTTGCCCCTACTGAAAAAACAGATGCAAATGTACAACAATAATTTTTTATATACAATTCTTAAAAAAAAACAGAATATCCTGATTTATCGACAGTTATAAGCAAAGAGCAAAGAATAAAGAATTTTTTTCGCACATTGGCGGCTAACTGAAAACTGGTAATTGAGAATTGAGAATTGAGAGTATAGAACATAGAGCATAGAGCATAGAGCATAGACAAATTCTCAATTCTCAATTCTCAATTAATGAACGTGTGTTTTTGTTTCCACAAATATTTTTGTAATTTTGTATAAATAATTTTTTTAAAAAAAATGTTAGGAGCAATAATAGGCGACATAATCGGTTCGCGGTTTGAGTTTAACAATCATAAAAGCGTTAATTTTGAACTTTTTACTGACGAATGCAGTTTTACAGACGACACCATTTGCACGGTTGCCGTTGCCGATGCGCTGTTAAAAGGCGTTCCGTTTTCAAAATCGTTGCGCCAATGGTGCAGCCGCTACCCACACCCCAAAGGCGGCTACGGCGGTTCGTTTGCCGCGTGGCTGCGAAGCGACAATCCGCAACCCTACAACTCTTTCGGAAACGGCTCGGCAATGCGCGTGTCGCCTGT
>JAISWT010000182.1 GCA_031271005.1 Prevotellaceae bacterium
TAATAATGTAATATTTGCTATCAGTCTCATCATGTCATAACTGTTTACTCATTCAGGGGACTCCTAAAAACTATTTTGTCTATTTTGATTTTTATAGGGAGTCGAAATCTCCATTAAAACTCCGAATAAAAATCGTTGCAAAATTACATGAAAATCTTACGATTTCCAAGCGCATCTCGCTCCCCCTCGTTTGCAACGAGGGGTTTTAGTGGTTTTATGTTTGTAACATTTTATTATCGTTAAAAACACGACCGATCAATAACTCCTCGTCAGAGACGAGGAGCAGGGGCACAGGGTTTCAGTTTCCCGCAAAAAACGCTGCGGCTTCTTCGCCGGCAGATTGCAAGAGGCAAGCGATATTATGGTCGCAGGATGTAGTTGTATAACTGTGCGGAATATCCAAACCGGTCAACAGCTCGTGCATCTGCTCATTGTAATTGACCAGAGCGCCTACGGCAATGCCAATTCGCTGTTTACCTTTGAATTCTGCCTGATTCTGTACTGCAAATGTCCACGGGGAATATTCCGATTCAAACAGCGCCCGGTCATTATTAAAAACATCTCGGGCTACTGCTTGATGTCCTGTTACAATAGTGTTCCACTGCAAAAGTGCGGCATCATAAATGTAAACCCCGGCAAACATGTCGGGATATTTGGTGAAAAATTTGAGCGCTCCGAAACCTCCCATCGAAAATCCCTGTATAAAGCGGTGATTAGCATCTGCAATGCTACGAAAATGTTTATCCATAAAAGGGATGATTTCTTTGATGAGATTGGTTTCGGCGGGTTTGTCGCCGGTATATGAATCTGCCCAAAAAGAATCTTTGTATCCGTCTGGGAACACGATGATTACATCATCAATCAGACCTTTATTTTTGGCGGCACGAAAGCTTTCCGGAACCAGATTTTTCTGATTGCCGTCATGAGCGCCACCTATTCCATGCAGGTGATATATTACGGGATAACGCTGTTTACCGTTGTTGTATCCTTCCGGTAGGTAAACAGTAAATGTAACGTTTTTTTTAGTTACCACACCTTCGATAGTTACCGGAGATGCTACCCCGTCAGGAAGCCTGATGGTATCCGTTGCTTCCTCTGTATTTTCATCACCGATTGTTGTTTCTTCTCGGGTCGATGTGTCTTCGGGGGTATTCGTACAACCGATTCCGGACAAAAACAGGAAAACCGCACTTATTGAAAAAAGCGTTCCTTGAAATTTCAGTAATTTACCCATTGTTTTCATGTCATTAACAACAGATTAATATTCATATTTTGCTCACAAAGGTAGGCAACTTTTTGAAATTATTACTGTCTGCTAACTCGCTTCCCCTCCGTTTGCAAACGAGGAGGAATGTGCTAAGTTTTTTCTATTCTATTATTTGCGTGCAAACCTTGTAACGCGATTCCTCTGTTGTCAGGTTTGTCAAAAAAGTATATTCGCCTGTCTGCAAGGTACATTCAAAACCTACGAGAACAGTTCCCGGATTAGCTAAATCGTAATCGGTTGCCGGCGCAGTACTCCAAGTTTTCAGCGTAATGGCGGCAGTTGTATTGAAAGTCAGGTACATGGTTTTTCCGTTCTTTACCAGCTTAAAAGTTTTAGCGTCGTCGATGGTTGGCGTAGCGGTTGTGAGCATGCGCCAAGTAAATTTCGTGTTGCCCTGCTTCGGCTGAATAAAGTCGCGGATTTGCAGATAATCGTTGTTTACGATAGCTACCGTGCGTTTTGCCGTATGCAAATCATCTGCAAAAACAGGAGTAAGGTTCAATTCGGCTCCCCGGTACATAAGGGGACTTTCCTTGTTTTTTACAGGAAAGTCCTCTTTTCGTTTGCTCACAATTCATTGATAATTCAGGGCTTACAACAAAAAACCGATTGACTGCCTGAACAGTGGCAGGCAAAATTATATCCTGTAAGGAGGCAAACTGGGCAGGAATGTTGGTAGTTTTAAAACAACCGACAAAAAGAAAGAAGAATACAAACAAGTGATTTCCCTGTTGAAAAAAAGCACATCTATCAGGAATACAGCAAAACTTGCTAATGTAAGTATCTCTACAACACAGAGAATAAAAAAAGAATTTGGGTTGTAGGACTGATAATTTGCCAAAAAATGACTACCTTTGCCTCTGAATTTTAAACATATTCTATATGCAGAAATAAAAGAGATAAAGTCTTGATTTAAGATATTTTGAACTTACAGCGGTTTATTCTCCCATTGTCGTAAATCTACCAATTTAGTCAGTGAGAATAAGCGCGAAAGTTCACGTCGAAAGGCGTGAACTGTTTTCGCACTTATTTACTGACAATGGTTTTGGTAGAGCCACGACAATGGAAATAAGCGATTTTGAAAACAGTTTCACGCTTTTTTTATGGCAAAAAGAAAAACAATACACATAGGAGAAATCATCTGTCGAAAGTTGAAAGCAGAAGGCAGGACAAAAAAATGGTTAGCAGAACAGGTACACTGCAACCAAAGCAACTTTTGTAAATTGTTGCAAAAACCCACTATGGACACAGATTTATTGATGCGCATTTCATTTGCATTGCAGGATAACTTCTTTTCCCACCTTTCCAA
>JAISWT010000083.1 GCA_031271005.1 Prevotellaceae bacterium
AATAAGGGTGATTCACGAAAAAGTTTTGTTTCGTAATCGGACAGCATTTTATAAGTTTCCGAAAAAACATAGTTATGCAATGCCTGTTCTTCGCTAATTTTGTATTTTTCAGCAATTAACGGTATCAGAAAATTCTCAAAAAAGAATAAATTATCACTCATTTTCCATACTATCATAACGGTATAATCTCCTTTAATTTTAAATGTTGTAATGACTTTGCGGTTTTGAAAACCACTTGGTCTTTTAATCTATCTACACGAAGTTGTCGTATGGCAAATTCTACATATAAAACGCTTTGCAAAATTACTAAAAAGATTTCATATCCATCCTGTTTTGTTGATATTTCTTACTTTTTTTTATAGTTTTCAAAGTTCAAATAAAAAGAGGCTGCCTCGCCTTTGAGACAGCCTCTCCTGACTTTGACACGTTTTTTTCTTTAATTTTATAATTATTTACAAATCAATGATTTATAAATTTCAGGATACCATTTTGGGTGTCCCTGTGGCAAAGTCAGTAGAGATTATTGATTTATCATAGCGTCCTTTGCGAAACCTTTGCGTCCCTTGCGGTTAAATATTTTTTACCGCAAAGTTCGCAAAGAAGATACGCAAGGAACGCAAAACTTGTCCCGACAAAGCGGGAGAATGAAATTGTATATCAAAATCCTGCCTGAAAGGAAGGAAAATTCGCAGGGTGTCCCTGTGGCAAAGTCAGGAAAAGAGGCTGCCTCGCCTTTGAGACAGCCTCTTTGCAATCGGGGTTTTTAGAAGTTCCCTTTTAGAACCTTTATTATTTGTTTATCACTTTAAACACAGAACTTTTTTTCTCACCGTCTATTTTTATAAAATATGCGCCGGCTGCCTTCAAGTCAAATGCGGCGCTTCCTGCGTCCACAGTGCGCTGTTCTAATATGCGTCCTGTCATATCGCTGACTGTTACTGTGGCAGTTTCCGGCGTCTGAACATAAATCAAACCTTTTGCAGGATTAGGATAAACATTTATCCCGTTTTGCTGCATTGTCCGGTCTGCTTCCCCGGTGGCAGTCTGTACAACAGGGTTTGAGAAAGCAGCATTCGATTCCTGCGTTCCGTCACAATAGTTTGTAACCACCGCATATTGATATGTTCCCTGTGCCTGCGTTTTAAATTCATTGTCGGTACAGGAAGTAGCATCGCTTTGCGCAATTTGCGTCCATTCTGATTTTGACGCGCCAACCAATAATCTGAATACCGAATAGTTTGTCAACGTTGGCGAAACTGCTGTTTCTGCTGCTATTGTTGCCGGCGCAGATGTACGCTGTGCCGATGCGCCAAGGTCGGTTACCGTAGCGCGTATCATCATATTTACGTTGAAGCCGTCATCGCCAATGGGTATAAATTCAGTTTCATTGTAGTTTTTAGCATAGTATTGCGCCGGCGCAAACGGATAATTAGCGTCCGGCAGAGTTGTGCCTATGCTCAAATGTCCATAACTATAGCTCAGGGCTACCAGAAAGCCGTTGGGAGCGCTTATTAATTGAGGAAGATAGAGCGTATTCCACACGTCGTCCGTATTGGGCACATCCAACTGACTGTACAAAATATCTTTTGTGGGCAGCCCGCCATTGTCTAATGCAAAAATAAATACATTTACAAAATTATGATTGCCATAGGTCTTTTTTGAGGTATACCACGATACTGAATTTATTTCCGACTGTTTCGGATAGGCACAGCCCATCACACCATCTACCGTACCTTCCATAGAGCCAAGTATGCCGCTTTGCTCGCCATTGTCGTAACGAAATTCGGTAAATACTTTCGGCTCGCTCCAACTTACATTTACAACAGGGTTCTCTTCGGTACCGGTTTTTGTTGCCGTTACCGCGCCTGATACATAAAACTTCTCCGACAGCGGAATTGTACTTTCAATACTGCCTGCTATATTTGCATCGGCGCTGAAAGGATAATAGTCGGTTGCCAGCACGTGCAGCGAATATGCTCCATTATATACTTTTTCAAAAGAGCAAACTCCGTTAGCGTCTGTTGTGCCTGCGTATTTATCGCTTCCTTCCAGCCGAACACTTGCATTCGGTATCGGCTGCTGTGTATAACTGTCTGTTATGCTGTATGTTAAGTGAGAATTAGCCTCTTCGTCAAGTTGAATATTCAAAATCCCCTCCTGCTGCGCTACAATGTCAATTGTTGCAACCGCATCGTTGTAATGCCTTTTGGTTACCTTTACACTGTATGATTTGCCCGCCAGATATGGAAATCTGTATTTTCCGTCTGCGTCTGTAAAAGTATACATATTTTCGTCAACCAATTCTACTTTAGCGCCTTCTAACGCTCCATTTGCATCGGTTATTACGCCCGACAATGAACCTGCATTGACTTCTGTTATAAATGTTGTATTTGGTATAAAGTCTTCGATATAACCATTTTCGGCAAGATATGCAGGGTCTAACGAAAATTGGGCGCTGATTTCGTGGAAGAAAAGCAAGGTGCGGGCAGGCATTGAAGTTGCTGCAAATTTTTCGGACAAAGTATAATTATGACCGCCTCTTCTTAACACATAAAGCACCAGATTGCCTCCGTTGTAATTATAATCCTGATTAAAAGGAATGTACAAACGGTCGTTGTAGCGGTCTTCTATTGTGTTTTGCCCGCTAAATACCTTTGTAAGAGCAGTAGTGTCTATCCAGTGGCTGCCCGAACTGTAATCTGCATATTCCGTAGTTCCTATCCACATTTCCACAGGTATTTCACTCACAGGATTGTCGAACGAGAACTGATATGCTACTCCTTTTATGGTGGCAGCATTGCTTCCTATATCATTAGGGTTATAAATGGTCTGCGTAACGCTGTTTTTAAACCACAAATACATTGGCGCGTATGGTTCGTGGATATTTTTTTCGCTGTCGCCCGCCGCCTCAAAAAGCGTTGTTGTTTCGGGAAATATTTTCATATTAAAATCTTTGCTAATATTATTTGCCAAATCTTCGTCCTGTGCGTATGCCACGTTTATTTGCGCAGGCACAACCCCTTCTGCTGTTGGCGTATAGTTCAACGCGCTTATCACGCTTTCGCCCGATGCGATTGATGCGCTCCGGGCGGTTGCAATTGAAACGCTGCCGCTAATAAGTTCGGCTGCGTAATCTGCTGCATCCACAGCGTTTTCTCCTAAATTGCTTATCTCTGCCTTAAAACTCATTGCTTTGTTTGCTACGCCCAAAGCCGAACCCGACATATCTGCAAATTCCAAATCGTTGCTGCGGGGAGTTCCTATTTTTATATCGTCAATAAAAATATCAATAAAATTGCCCGCCGTCAGAGTTTCCGTAACGATATTAAACAAAACAGTGTCGCCATACAACTGACTTAAATTTGCTGCAGGCATTGAATATTCCACAAAATCGTTTGTTACACTTTGGCTTATAGTTGTTAAATAATGCCCCTGCAATACCGGGTCGGGTTGCGAAAAAGCGGCACGCACTTCGGGCATAGTTGCATAATACACATCAACTGAATATACGTCAGTTGACGCGCCCACTTCTGTACCCGTTTTAAGCGCTTTGTATTTCAGTTTAAACACAGAATTATTGTCTATCTTTACCAAGGGCGGCACCACAGCGGCTTCACTCATAAAAAGCATTGACTCGTCATAAAAAATTGACCCTTTCAATGCGTTGGTGCCATCTACGCCTACATTGGGAAGAACTTCTACGTTATGCGAAAAATCCTGCCAGCCTTTTGGGAAATAGGTATGCAGGTTAAAATTTTCGCTAATGTATTTCCTTACCTTAACAGCCATTACATTTGCGTAGGCAGTTACCGTTACTTCGCTTTGGAGCGGGTCGTTAGTCGAAAGGATTATATCTTTTTCAATAATACCGTCCAGTCCCTCTGCGGCAAGTTTAACAGTTGCTGTTTTAACTTCGCCGGCTATCACTGTCAAAGGCAGTCCTTCTATTGTAATACCGTCCACAGGCGACTGCTGCGTAACAACCAGTTCGCCGCCTCCGTAATTGCGAATCTCATATTGAGCGGCAAAATGCGTGTATAAATCTTTGCCGGAGCCCAAATTTATGCTCGATGCGCCGTTAAAAGAAGGAGCGGGAGTCAATGTTGCAAAACGAACATTATCCAGCAACAGCGTTATGCCGCCATCGTCAGATATTGCCCTGAATCCTACTTTGATACTTTGCCCAATGTATGCCGAAAGGTCTATTGAAGTAGATAATGTATGAACGGCATATTGCGGTCCTGTATTATGTCCGGTCATATCCAGCAATATGTTTGTTGTGCCATCAACCCAGGCGCCATCTGTATAAATATCTGCATATAGTTGAAATCCCGCTCCCAGCCAACTGGTTGACATACAAATTTCATACAAATCGAAAGTTAGCAACTTGCGGTCTGCATTGGGAGTAATAACCGGGGTTTCCAATCGGGACCAGTCTCCGGGCGCTATAAACGGATTGAAAACGGCATGGCTGCCATCGCCTGTAACCCTTATAACATCGGCTGTTCCGCGCTGTGGAGTATTGTTGGTGTATTTCAACAAAATAGAAGCGCTGCTTTCCCAGGCGTACCAGTTTCCGCTGTTGCTTGAATTGGTAAGCGTCCAGTCGGCGGGCGGAAAAGTTGCTCCGTCAAAAACTTCGTCTATATCTCCTGCTGCGCTCGGCGATAAATGCCGCAACGACCCATCGCGCTGCGCAACTGTTTCTGCGGCAGGCATGCTTAAGGTTGTGCGTTCTTTACTGTCGGAGCGCTGGTTGAGAATAAACCGGTGTTCCTGTTTTTGTGCAAAACAGTTAATTGAACACACACAGATAATAAATACTGCGAGAAAATTTTTTTTCATACTAATTTTTTTTTAATGATTTAATAATTTTTTTTATTTATGACTTGTAAAAAACTGTTCAACAGAAACGGACTGTAAAATTAGATGTATTTTTTCAATTTATAGAAATTTTTTTCAGAAAAATTATAAAAAAGTTACAAACAACTAAGAAATAGTGGTTAGTGGTTAGTGGTTAGTGGTTAATTGAGAATTGAGAATTGAGAATTGAGAATTGAGAACTGCTAATTGCTATCTGCTAATTGCTAATTGTTCTATTATTTTCTCCCGCTTTGGCGGGACAAGTCTTGCGAACTTTGCGGTAAAAAAATATTTAACCGCAAAGGACAAAACTTGTCCCTCATGAAACAAATAATTCTCAATTCTGAAAACTGACAACTTAAAAAAAGATAATTTTTTTTCAAAATCTTATTGCAAACACAGAAAAAAGCGTTACCTTTGCGCTTGCAAATTTTTACAGTTAAAATTATTATAATAACAATATCTAATTAATTGATTTTTATATGATTATAGTACCTATCAAAGAAGGCGACAACATTGAAAAAGCGCTCAAACGTTTCAAACGCAAGTTCGACAAAACCGGTGTGGTAAAAGAATTGCGTCGCCGTCAGGCATTCAACAAACCGTCCGAGGCAAAGCGTGAGGAGAAAAAACACGCAATCTACGTGCAGCAGATGCACATTTCGGAACAATAAACTTTTTTTAACATTAATTTTTACAGAAAAATTTTTTTTATCAAAAAACTTGCCGTATTTTCGTTGTGCAAAAAAGCACGAAAAAATAGACAAGCGCTATGATAAACGAATTTTTACAATATTTACGGTATGAAAAGAATTATTCTTTGCATACTGTTTTGTCGTATCATACTGATTTGAAAGAATTTTGCGCATTTTTGGGGGTTGCCCCAGAGCATTTTCAGCATCAAGACATTGACAGTAACAGGATTAGGATGTGGGTGCTTGCTCTTTCGGACAGTAACATTTCCTCGCGCAGCATAGTGCGCAAAATCTCTACTTTGCGCTCGTACTGGAAGTTTTTGAGACGAACCAACCGCGCAACAGACAACCCCCTTGCACGCATCGTGCTGCCAAAAGCCAACAAACCGCTGCCCGCATTTTTCAAGGAAGACGAAATGGAAAATATGCTTTCGGAGGAATATCTTCCGAGCAACTACGAGAGAGTGCGCAATCACCTGATTGTCAAACTGTTGTATGCAACCGGCATTAGGCGGGCAGAACTTGTCGGTCTTAAAGATACGAATATAGATTTTGCGCGGCAGGAAATCCGCGTGGTAGGCAAACGCAACAAAGAGCGTGTAGAACCGCTTTTGCCTGAGGTGATTACCGATATAAAAACTTATATTAACCTGAGAAACACCGAGTTGGAATATTGTGCGCCTTATTTATTTTTGTTGAAAAACGGGAAACAACTTTATCCTGAGAAAGTAAATTTAATAGTAAAAGAGGTTTCCGAAGGCAGTAGTACCTTAAAAAAGCGCAGCCCGCATGTTCTGCGGCACACTTTTGCAACTGCCGTACTCAATAAAGGCGCTGATATTAACGCCGTAAAGGAACTCCTTGGGCATAGCAGTCTGGCTGCAACCCAGGTTTATACTCACACAAGTTTTGAAGAACTGAATAAGATATACAACCAGACGCATCCACGCAGCAAAGCGTAGATGAAGCGAAAAAAGATACAGGAGGAAAAAAATTATGAACACAAGAATTCAATCAGTCAATTTTGAAGCAACCGAGGCGTTGCAGGCTTATGTTAACAAAAAAATGTCGAAGTTGGAGCGTTTCCACGATGGAATTTTATCTGCCGACATATTCTTAAAAGTAATCAAACCCGAAACGGCGAAGAACAAGCACGCCGAAATCAAGGTTTCGGTGAAAGGCGAGGAGTTTTTCGCCTCCAAAATAAGTAACACTTTCGAGGAGTCGGTAGACACCGCTGCCGAAGCCATCGAAAAGCAGTTGAAAAAGCACAAGGAAAAATTTGCCAAGAAATAAATCATTTTTTCTGCAACAAACAGGCGATTTACATCACTGACGGGGAATAAACGATTTCCTGCGTGCGGTGTTGTTAAGAGTTCAGGTTAGAAATAACTTTTTTCTGCAAAAAAAAACTATTTCTTGATGAGTGTAACCGTTGTGGTTTGATTTTGCAGTTTCTGCAAAAACAGTGTCCAGTCAAAGTTCCACGGGTCGGTTTTGCGGTCGGGGGAGATGTCGCTGTGGCGTAGCACAAACTTGATAGCGTGTCTTTGCTGTATGTTTTTCACCAATTTTACAAGCGACTGCATTTGTGCACCCGTAGGGCTGTCCGTTTCGCTCGAAATCATTTCGATGCCGAGTGAGCAGTCGTTAATTCCGCGACTGCGCCCGTCCGGAAGCACAGCACGCCCCGCATGAAAAGCGATGTTGCACTCGTCTACCAGATTATACACTCTCCCGCTACGGTCTATAATGTAGTGAGCATTAACAAAATATGAACGATAGAGCGACAGCACGTTTGAAAAACTGTAAGGGTCGCCTCCCAGATTGTAATAACTTGAATGAATGATAATTGTGTCGATTCTGCGATTCTTGGCAATGCGCATTCCAAAATTTACTTTATGATTGAAAACAACCAACACATCGTTTTGAGCAAACATCGGCAGAATGAACACCGACAGTAGTACAGCAGTTAAAAAATTACGTTTCACAGTGCAAAAATTTTTTATAAAAATAAATTGAACGATAAGAAATTAAAAGTTTCAATCCGTCAGGATCGATACTTTGGTAGAAAATATATTAACCTTGCTCTGCATTCCGTTAGGATTGCAACTTTTAAGTATTGTTTATCTCTTGTTTCTGAATTAAAAAAAACAGCGCAAGATACTTTATTTTGAGGATACAAAAGTAGTAAAAAAATCACTGTTTTTTGCGTTTCGTTTTTGGAAAACTTTTACTTTTCATGTAATTTTGTTCCGATTAATAGTGGCGCTTTCTAAAAAATATGTTTTTTTATTTGTCAAACAAATGGAAAAAGAGCAAATTTATATCTTGTAAATTAGTATTTTTACGCCGGTGTTCAACAGGCAAAATGCAATTTTTTAAAAATATCCCCGACAATAATCAAAACAATTTTATCTGTCTATAAATCAATCTTTTACGAGAATATTTACCATGAGCAAATCAGTAATCGTAGTAGCCGGTGGGCGCGGCACACGCATAAAGTCGGAATTTCCAAAACAATTTATTGATATTCAGGGATTTCCAATTCTTATGCACACAATTTCCGTTTTTTACAAATATGACAAAAGTATTAAAATAATTGTTGTGCTTCCGTCCAATCAGTTTGAATTTTGGGAAATGTTATGTGCTAAATACCGGTTCACAGTTGCGCATCAACTTGTGGCTGGCGGTAGCGCGCGTTTCTTTTCGGTGCAAAATGGGTTACGCTATGCCGATACGGAGTTGATAGCAATTCACGATGGCGTTCGTCCCTTCGTATCCGTCTCCACTGTTGAACAATGTTTTGCTGCGGCAAGTCAATATGGCGCTGCTGTTCCGGTTGTGGAAGTAACAGAGAGCATCAGGGTAGTTGAACTTGATGAGAGCCGCGCAGTGGAGCGAAACAACTATCGCCTTGTACAAACGCCTCAGATTTTCCGCTCAGAGATTATTCAAAATGCTTATAAGCAAAATTTTAAAGAGGCTTTTACTGATGACGCTTCCGTAGTTGAAAGTGCGGGACATAAAATTTTTCTTACCCAAGGCAACCCTGAGAACATAAAAATCACGCGCCCTGTAGACCTGAAAATTGCGGAGACTTTGTTGGGGAATACTGTTGCGCTTTGAAGTGTAAGAGTTGCACGCAAAAAAAAGAGATTCCCAAATTATCACTAATTTGGGAATCCACCAACTTTATTTAACAATCTATTTACAATAAACTAAATTATTAATTCTTAATTCCTACCAGTTCCAAATCGAAAATCAGAGGCGCGAAAGGCGGTATTCTGCCTCCTTCCTGTCCTGCTCCGTATGCAAGTTCCTGTGGGATATAGATTCGATATTTTGAGCCTACGGGCATTATTTTGAGGGCTTCTGAGAATCCTTTGATAACTCCGTTCAATCCAAACTCTACGGGTTTGCCCGATTGTGCGTTGCTGTCAAAAATTGTGTCGTTCATCAGTCTGCCTGTATAATTCACAGATACAATACTTGTGTCAACAGGGATTGCGCCTTTGCCTTGTGTAATTACTTCGTAGAACACGCCGTTTTCAGTTTTTTGGATGCCCGGTTTTTTAGCAATTTCGGCAATAAACTTTTCGCCTGCCAATTTTTCGTCTGCATATTTTGTGAGCATTTCCTCTTCGCGTTTTTTCTTCATAGCCGCCCTTTGTTCTTCCTGCCGCGCACGCATCACCGTATTCAAATAATCTTGTGCCGCTTTTTCGTCCATTTGGGTGGTGTCGTTAAGCATTCCGTTGAGCAAGCCCTGCCGAATCAATTTGTAGTCCGTTACAATTGTGCTGTCGCCCATCAGCCCCACTTTTACCTGCAAGCCGAGTGTGTTGCCAATGTTTTTTGCCAGCATACCTGTCCTGTCGTCTGTTTTTTCTTCCGGGGCTTTCAGTCCTGCCTCCATTCCGTCAAAGAATGCGCTGATATGTTTGCCCGTGGTGTCGTTGTCCATTACATACTGCCGAATCTGGTCGCCGTTTGATACGCCGAAAGCGTAACTGAGAGAGTCGTTCTCAGTTTTGAGTTCCACTTTTTTTGCTTTCGTGTTGTTGCAGCCCACAAATGCCATCGTTGCCAGGATAGCCGCCGAAAATATAATCGTTTTTTTCATTTCTTAAAATATTATAAAGTAATTAATTAAAAAAAATTAATGATTGTGTCCTTCGCGCGAAACAGTATCGTCAGGCGCGGGTTGAAGTTGCGGCATCTGCTGTTGCTGCTGCTGCTGAAGTTTCTGTTGCTGGATTTTTTGGAAAATACGTTGTACATATCCCTGCGCGGCGCCGGCGGTCATTCCATCTCCTTCTTTGATATTGCTGCTTCTGAAAGCATTGATAAGTCCCTGTTTCATCAGGTCGATGTTCAATTTGTAGTTCGGATTTTCCATGATTCCGTCTTTCTGTTGTTTTTGGAGCAACTGCCCCAGTTGATAGCCTTGCATATACACCTCGTCTTTGCCTTTTGTAGCGTTATATGCTTTATCAACGGTCTTAACAAAGTTGATAACGGCATCTCCTTTGCCGGAGTCGTTAGCCATATACATTCGCCCGATTTGCATCCCGTTAGCAAATCCCAACGTGTAATTGATGCTGTCGTTTTGCGTGGTTATCGTTACTTTTTTTGCCGAAAAACCTTTGCTACAGGCAGACATCGCCACTATTGCGGTTGTAAAAACTGCAATAAAAATTAAAATTTTTTTTGTCATTTTTTATGTTAAAAAATTAATATTGTTTTTTATTTAAGAAACTAAGTATCAGCATATTTAATTGTATTTACAGGGAGATTTTCCTTCCGATACAAAAAACGGCTGCAAAGTTACATAATTTATTTTGAAATACGGTGATTTTTCTCAACAATCTAAAAATAAATTTGTTTGTTTCAAAAAAAAGCCGCCCTAAAATACCTTTTTTAATTGTTCCCATTTCTTTGAAATTTATAGGGTAAATACTAATTTTACTTGGACTTGGTACGGCTTTGGTATTGACCTGACCTAATCCGATTGCAAAAGTACAAATGCATTTCTACTCTTTGAAATTTCGGTATCTTATGCTTTTGCTTGCTTTAAGTTGCCGTTTCAGCGAACAAAATCTGAAAAGAGCGACAAACAAAAAACAACAATATTTTTTCTCACGAAAAGAGAAAATGACTATACTTATAGTCCGTTGTATGAAAATCTACAATATGCTAATTTCGCACTTTGTTTTTTTGATATGGATATAAAAGAAAAAATCGGTAAAAGATTACGAGAGTTGCGAACAATCAAAGGGTTGAGCCAAGAAAAATTCTCGTTTGAGTGTGAGTTAGACAGAACTTACATTGCAAGCATTGAGCAAGGCAGGCGCAATGTTTCTATTGTCAATATTGAAAAAATCGCCAAAGCGTGTGATATTTCAGTTTCTGAATTTTTTAATTCAAATTTATTTCAATAA
>JAISWT010000167.1 GCA_031271005.1 Prevotellaceae bacterium
CGGCAGGGTAACGCACGAAATAGCCAAAGCCTTTGCCGAAAGCGAGTTTGAAAAATATCGTGTCATTCAGGACAAAAACTATGTATCCGATTTCGACAAACTGGTGGAACAGGCAAAGAGTGGTTAGTGGTTAATGATTATTCGCGCTAATTACTAATTACTAATTGCTAAAAGGTTTTTTTTTATTATTTTTGTTGTGCAATTTTTTCACAATTTTTCATTTCTTAATTTTCAATTCTCAATTCTCAATTCTTAATTCTTAATTCTCAATTAATATGAAACGCATTTTTTTATTTTCAATAATTTTAATTTCGTGCGCCATGAATGCTCAAACTTTCGATTACGGGCAGCGTTGGAAAGAGATTGAAACGCTGTCGGAACAGGGAGACGTAAAATCGCTTTTGCCTAAAATTGATGCAATATTTCAGCAGGCAAAACAGGACAAAAACACTGTTGATATTGTTAATTCGCTCATTTTTAAAGAGCAAATTCTCGCGCAAACGCAGGAAGACGCTGACAACGATGCGTGGAAAATTGCTGTCAATGATTTTGAGGCACAAATTCCACAGTTTGAAGGCTCTGTAAAATGTGTTTTGCAGTCGCTGTTGGCAAAAATGTACGAAAATTACGCCAATTCTACTTCGTGGAAACGCCGAAACATTACCGAAACCGAAAATCCGCCCGCCGACATTTCGGAATGGACAACGGCGCGACTGCTAAAACACAGTTTTGGATTGTATCTGGCTTCTGTTGCAGATGAAAATACGGAAATTTTGCAGCAGTCAAAAACCGAAAACTACAAAAAACTGCTTACTTCAACAGAAGATATTGAACTTTTTCCGACTTTGTTTGATGTTTTGTATTTCAGGTTTTATAAAGCATTGGAAAACAGCAATATGCAAAATGTAATAAATCAAAATCCTGATGAATTTGATAAATATGACGCAAAAGAATGGCGGTTTATGCTGCTGACAGCGCTTGAATCTTTTCACAGAGAAGACGAAAATAAAAGCGCTTTTTTGAATTGCGAATTGGAACTTTGGGACAATTTCAGTTTGGGGACAAAATTGGAAACGGCAGATTATATTATTAAAAAAACAGAGCAAAGATACGCACAAGAGCCCTTTTCGGCTTATCTGCTTTTTCGCGCCGCTCAAATTTACCAACAAAATGGCGACAGAAAACGCGCTTACGAAATTTGTAAATCCGTAAAATACAACAAATCAAACAAATGGACTGAAAACGCAAAAACCCTGATTGCCGAACTCGAACAGCAAAACCTGCAAATTCAAATTGACCAAAACAACCTGCCAAACGCCGCAATTGCGGTAAGTATAACGGCTACGAATGTTGAAAAGGCGTTTTATCGCATTTTCAAAATCACGGAAAGCATTGTAAATAACAATATTAAGCAGACGCGCGAAGGAACTGTAAAATCGGGCGAGTGGCAACTGCGCAAATTTGACGACTTTTCAGAACATTCCACAATTGTTGCGCTTGACGGACTTCCGCAGGGTAAATATGAAATAGAAATTGCTAATAATCAGAACTTTACAAAAGCAAAACAGGGAACGGAAAATGCGCTGGAAAAAATGCAGTTTTCGGTAAATAACCGGACTGTTATCAATTTGCAGCAAAATCAGTTTCAAATTATTAACCGCAAAACAGGCGAACCGGTTAAGAATATTTCGGTCGAAATTTACAGTCAATATTGGAACAGAAAGCAAATTTTTGAGAAACTTAACAACTCGACAACCGGCGAACACGGTATTTTCACTGTACTGAACAACCCCCAAAATAATAATTTTTTTATTTATAATCCTGAAAATAAGGAATTTATAAATATTGGTTACAATCATTTTTATGAAAATAATAATCAAGAAAATTCACAGCAAATAATCCAATTTTTTACCGACCGCGCCATTTATCGACCCGGACAAACCGTTTATTTTAAGGGAATTTTATTCTCGAAAAATAAAAATAAAGCGCAAATAATCAAGAATCAAAAAATTACGGTAGAATTACTAAATGCTAACGGCGAAAAAATTTCAAACCTCGACCTTACAACCAACAACTTCGGCAGCGTTTTTGGCGAATTTATCCTTCCGCAAAACGCCCTTACAGGGCAATTTGCACTATCCTCGCCAATATCCCAGCCGTCTCAATATTCTTTCCGCGTGGAAGAGTACAAACGTCCGAAATTTGAAGTAACAATGGACACGCTGCAAGGTGAATTTGTGTTGGAAAAAGCAGTGCAAACAGGCGGAAAAGCAATCAGTTACGCCGGCGCAAACATTTCAGATGCAAAAGTTGCGTATCGCGTAGAACGGCAGGAGATTTTCCCGTATCGATGCTGGTGGTATCCGCCTGTAAATGTGCAAAATGAAACTATCATTCAGGGAGAAACGCAAACCGACAGCGACGGCAAATTTTTTATAAGTTTTGTTGCAAAACCCGCAAATGAAAAGAAAAAAGGTGAATATCGCACTTATATTTACAAAATTTTTGCAGATATAACCGATATTAACGGTGAAACGCACAGCGCCACGCAGAGCATTTCTATAGGCGACTTGCCGCGAAAACTGGAATTGAAAATCCCTGAAAAATCCTTGCAAAAAGATTTTACAAAAATAGAAATCAAATCAACGACTTTAAATGACGTAAAACAGAACGCCGCCGGCAAAATTATTGTAACACAGTTAATTGCGCCTGACAGAATTTTGTTGCCGAATAAGATTTCGGATGTTGCTTCGCGAAATTATTATTATGAAAATAACAAAACAGCAGATTATCAAATATATGATTATCAGCAATTTGTAAAACTGTTCCCGCATTTGCCTTATTCAGCCGATGAAACTCAACCGCAAAACTGGAAACGCGGGAAAATTATTGAATATCAATTTGATACCGAAAAATCGGACACCGTTGCCGTAGTAGCAGGGCACGCTTTGCCATTGCAACGCGGTTTTTATCTTATTCAGGCAATTTCCCTTTATGGCAACGATACAATCAAAACCGAAAAAATTGTTGAAATACTTGATAATCAATCACAAAAATCAACTGACAATGTCTTTTTTGCCGTCCGTCCTGACAAGCAAACCTGTTTGGAAGGCGACAAAATCACGCTGTCATTTGTTTCCGACATTAAAAACGCTGTTGCCATTGCGCATATTGAAAGCGGCGGTAAATGGTTGGAACACCGTGAGTTGCCGCTCAAAAACGGAATTGCGGAAATTGTGATGGAGGCAAAACCCGAATACATCGCCAACGGACTTTTTGTTGCCTCATGCCTCGTTTATGAAAACGGATACAGTCAGCAAAATTTTCAAATTAAAGTTATTGACAAACCCAAAAATCTGAAAATCAGCACAAAAACATTCCGCAACAAACTTGCGCCCGGTACGCCCGAAACGTGGGAATTGACAATTTCGGGCGAAGACAAGGACAAATTTACAGCAGAGGTTTTGGCAACAATGTACGATGCTTCGCTGGATGTTTTTGCCTCTAACTCGTTCAGTTTCAATCCTTTTGCCTATTCTCCTTACGGACGCTTGTGGCAAAGCGTGAATTTTTATCGGCAATACAATTCGCAGAACATTTATTTGTCGCCATATTATAATAATGGAAAACTATTTTCCCCGCAATTTTCGGATTTAAAAGACCTGAACGTTTATGACGACAATCGTATATATGTCATTGCTGGCGCTACGCCAAAAATGAGAAGAAGTGCCGCCGCCGGCAGCGTTGAATTAGAAATGGCAGTAGCAGATGCAATGGTAGCAGAGAATGAAAATGTTTTTACTTATTTTGATGGCAAGCCGGTAATGGAAGACGATAATGACCGTCTGCCTGTTGAAAGCAATGCGGAAGCATCGTCTTTTGCCGAAAATGTCCCAACTCCGCAAATCCGCAAAAATTTACAGGAAACTGCCTTTTTCTACCCCAATCTCTACACCGACCAAAACGGCGATGCAGTTATCAAATTCACTTCGCCCGAAGCCCTTACCAAATGGAAACTGCTCGCGCTTGCGCATACGCAGGACCTGCACAGCGGAACAGCAGAATTTTACGCCCAAACCCAAAAGGAACTGAT
>JAISWT010000176.1 GCA_031271005.1 Prevotellaceae bacterium
CCGCACCGGCATAGTGAGTACAAATCAGTTTCTTTAATCCCAAATCCTTAAAATTATTTATAAAAAACAAAGCAAAAGCGGACGTCCTTTTCTCATTTGTCTTTCCGTTTTTTTCATCAACAGCGTCGTCGCAGTTGCAAAAAACCACTTTTCCCTCCAAATTTCTTTATCATACATCGAAATTTCTTTTTCTACATCTTCGTATCGGGTATAAAATTCATCGTTTTTTCTTTTTTGCGCATCTTGCATTACATCTTTTCGAGTAATACCTCTGTCTTCAAGAGACGGCGTTGTTTTCTTTACGATTTTTACGATTGGTTTATCATCTGTTTCAACAGGGATTTCTTCTACAAATAATTGGTGTGATTTTATAAAATCCACATAATCTTCAAGCATTGCAGGACTGAAAAAATAGATTTCCTTTTTCCGGTCCTGCCTTAATTTGACGAATTTTTTCTTTACATCATTTTCTACCTGCGTCATATTGCCGACTTCGCACGCAAAAAGGTAACAGTAAATATTTTCCGTTGATTTACCCGTCATATTATTGTATTCTTTCAATCGTCGTTCCAAATCGTTTGTCTTGCCTATTTTGCACCACGATGGCTCTTTTGACGATTGAACAATGTAAATATACTGTTTTTCCTTTGCGTTTTCCATAATGTCCTCAATAATCTACAATCTTTATCAATGGTTTTGCTGTTAATATCCCTAAAATTTCCCGCAAAGTTAGTCATTTTATTTCAAAAAACTGAAAAAAAGCGTTTGCAGGGTACAACGCGGCGGGGTACGGCTCAATGCCGAGATTTCTTAACTCTTGCAGCGGAAGAGTTGCTGTTCACCGGTTTTTTATTTTTTTAATTATACCGCTTCAAATAATACCGATTGATTATAATTTTTGCTTAAAATAGCCGCACTTTTTAACGGTGTTTGAACATTTATTTTATTTTTTAGTCCAATTTGTTGATTATCAACCTCTTCCACATTTCTCGGAATATGATAAAAATCTTTCAGATATTCCCAATCGTTGTTTCGTAAAGTTACAACCTCATCAAGATAAAAACTTACCCAGCAATCGCCCATTTTTGAATTTGGATTTTCGTACAATAATTTATTTTCTGTAATTTTCACATATTCTTCGTCAAGTTCAAAACCGATATACTGCCTGCCGAGCCGTTTTGCAGCGATTGCAGTTGTACCTGTGCCGTTGAAAGGGTCAAGAACAATGTCATTTTCGTCTGTACTCATTAAAATAATCCGTTCCAACAAATGAATGGGCAGTTGGCAAGGGTGTTCATCGCGAAATTTAATAATCATACAATAAATTTTCTTTTTTATCAACAATTAAATTCGGGGTTACCGATTTTCCGTATAAATAAGTATCTCCAAAAAATTCGTCTGCTATCCAAACATATTTGTAATTCTTACCTATTTTTATTTTCATTGGAACGAGAATAACCCCGTCCGTTGAAATGCGAGGTTCTGTTTCTACAAACTCTCTGTTTGATAATTTTTGTTCTATTTTTAAACTCATATTAATACGATTAATCTTTTTCAGGAGTTTTGTACAAAAGTTTCCACGAACTTTGATTTTGCCAAATTTCAATCACACTTTCGTGCCATTCTTCATCATTTGGGTTCTCAAGTAAATGTTCAACTAATTTATTTATAGGCATCGGAAATTTTAATTGTAATTTAGGTAGAAATTTCAAACTTGAACCTTTTGAAATGCGTTTCGTATATTTCATCCATTCATTTAGGTTGAAAATGAATTCATCATCGGCACTAAAATTCATTTGTTTTTTTAAAAACGAAAAACCTTTCACCATTATAACATAGTTCTGAGGAACAAGGACGAAGTATATCCAATAATCCCGCTCGAAAAAAAGTTTATCAATCCCTATTGTACTGCTTATCGCAATCCAATTGAATGAATTTTGCATCGTTTTAACCTCAATTTTTCTAACTTCGCCATCTTTGTTAGTCGATAGTCCATTAAAACCTGAAGTTTTTTTTACGAGTTGAATATTACAGCCTTTAAATGTTTCAACTGAACAAGCCAATCCTACTCCTACTTTCTCTAATGCGTTTGGGTGTGATACTTCTGTAATCATTTTATGCGGCTAATTTATAGTTAATAAAATCCATTGTTCGCTTTTCAACCTGCTCATTTTCAAACAGTTCTGTTAAATCGCCTTTCTCAAAATCAATATTTACGGTTTTAAGAATTTCTGTTATGTAAAACTCCAAATTATTGTCGCCTTTGCCTGAATAACTGCCTTTTTCCTTATAGCGAACCAAAGAATCAATCATTGCAGGAATTTCAAAATTAAGTTTGGAAATGCTTATTTTTTTCAGTTCAAACAGCGGCAGTGTTTGCGCCAAAAACGGCGTTGTAGAACCTTCAAAAAACAAATTCACAATGCCTTTTCTGAAATATTCGTTGTTTTTAATCAAATTTGAAATTTTGTTGTCGCCCCACTCTTTTATGTTGGCAACATCTTCATTTTCAGTCCATTTTCTTTTCAAAAGCAATTTTGAAAGTTCCTTATTTTCCGACACACGAACAACCGTAACCAGTCGTTTCAAACTTTCATTTGCAAAACCTGTCAATGCAAGCAACGCCCGCAAACCGTTTTCTTTTTCGGCAAGCAGATTTTCAAAAATTTCTTTTTTCAAACCCTGCGTTTCCACTTGATTTTTAAGTACAAGCAGTGTTTCGTTCAACGAATTGATATAACTTTCGTACTTTTCCTGAAATGCAGGATTGTAAAAATAGAAAGTATTTTTTTCTATTACTGTTTGAAATTTTTGTGTGTGTTCTGTTTGCATAATACCCTAAAATTTCCCGCAAAGTTAGTCGTTTTGATTAGAAATTCATTGCCATTCTAAACAAAGAAGATTCTTCTTTGTTCTTTTTTTCCACAATACTTTGTATGCGATATTCTTCTTTTATTTTCCCTCCGTTTTGCAATCTGTCTACAATCATTTGATAATATTCAGGGTGGATTTCGCAACTTATATAATTTCGTTTCAGATTTTTACACAAAACCAATTCGCTGCCGCTACCGCCAAAAAGCACAAAAACATCAGCATTTTTCTGCGTACAACTCTTTATCATCATTTCCACCAACGGCAATGGAATTTGGCACGAATGAAAAGTTTTATCTTTGCTCACATTTTTTACCAAATCGTAGTAAAACCAGCTGTATGGCATTCTGCCTATGTGTCCGTTTGCAATGCGTTGCATAATGCGTTTGTCGGTTGGGTTTTGATACGGAACAGCAACATTTTCCTTGTAAAAAGCATTTTCTTTGCTTTTGGTAGCGTGAAGAATTGAGCGGTGTGCCGTTGTGAATTTTCGTGGCGAATGTCCCACATTTGTATTATAAACCCACACGTAATCATTTACCTCACAGGCGTTTTCGTCCAAAAATTTCACCCGCAAATACGCATTTTGTTTCGGATAATTGAGCATAAACAAGTTGCCTGTCGGTTTGAGAACGCGCAAACTTTCCTGAGTCAATTCAATATACCAGTTAATATAATCGTTCCATTTTTGCGTGTAGTTTTTGCCTGCATAATTTATGCCCACATTGTAATCCGGGTCGCCATAAACCATGTCTAACGAACTGTCGGGCAGGCGTTTAAGCACCTGCATAACATCTTCGTTAAAAACCATATTTCTAAAATTTTCTATCATTCTTAATTGATATTAACCAATTTATACGCCGCTGATTTTATGAATTTTATTGTTGTAATATCAAGCGGATTTTCAAAAGTGTAAGCCCAAAGTTTCAAAGTGTCATTTTCTTTACCTTTTTCACGGACAACATAAACGCCAAATATATTTTTGATTTTTCCTTTCAACTCCGTATTTTTATTTGCATTAAAATAATACAAAAACGGATGATAAATTTGATAAATGCTAAAACTGTCGGGCTTGCCGTTTTTACCTTCAAACACGCCGATATTCCCCTGAAATTCAATTGTTAAATCAATTTCTATCTGAATATTTTTGAGTTCTATTTTTGTGTTGCCAAACGAATACTCAAACGTGGTTTTTGTTCGGTGTGGAAAATATGTTTTAGGGCGTTTGAGAATATCTGCATCATCAAATTCGGTATCCTGTCCAAAGAGAAAATGGTGCAAAATGCGCTGATTGTTGGCAACCGACAAAATATTGCTTTCGCTTGTATTATACTGATTTAACAACGATTGTTTGTATTTCCATTTTATTTTTTCCTGTATTGGTTCAAAATCGTGAAAAACTCTATCAATACCTTTGATAAATTTGTGTTTCCCACTGCCAACGTGAATTATTGCAAAATCGTTTTCTAATAAGATTTCTGGCAATTTTGCCTTATTATCAAGTTTGGTAACGTCAAATGGATTGCCAAAACCAAACTTTTTAGAAACATCTTTAACCAAATCGTTATGAAACTCGAAATCATTGCGTTTTGAGCATATTCTGAAAAGTTTTTCTATAACTTGGTGTTTTTTATTTACGCGCATAATATCCCTAAAATTTCCCGCAAAGTTAGTCATTTTATTTCAAAAAACTGAAAAAACTCAAAACGTCTCCTGCAATGAGCGCGAAATTTTTTATTAAAAATTATTTTTGTAATTTTGTTTTTTTTTAATAAAGAGTTTTTTATATGAAACGAACACGATTAACAAAACACACAAGGTTATGATTATGTTGTCGTGTGAGTTCCATCTGACCTTAAAAATAAAATTTAAACAGATGAAAAACTTAGTAATTAGAACTTTAAGTGGCATTGTATATATCGGAATAATATTAGGAGCAATTTTTATACATCCCTGTGGCTTTATTGCAGTGTTTGCAATTTTGTCTGCACTTACTGTTCACGAATTTCACCGGCTAACACGCAGCCACGAAGATACGAAAGTTCTGATTTACACCGGTGCGGCAGCAAGTTTGTTGCTCTTTGTCGGGTTGAGCGCAGAGTTATTTTTGCCGAGTAATATTGGGCTGATAATATATGGCATGCTTGTTTTCGCATTGTTTATTGCAGAAATATTTTGCAGAAATCAAAACCCGATACGCAATATTTCTCAATTTCTTTTGGGTCAGGTCTATATTGCTGTGCCATTTGCGTTAATGTCTTTTATTTATTTTGAAAATAAACTTTTGTTGCTGGCTCTGTTTGTAATTATTTGGGCTAATGATACTTTTGCTTATCTTTGCGGCTCTTTCTTTGGGAAGCACAGGATGTGTCCGTCAATTTCGCCGAAGAAGTCGTGGGAGGGTTTTGCAGGTGGTATGGCAGGTGCATTGCTTGCCGGTTTTGTCTTTAATTTTGCGACTTCTTTTCAAGTAAACTCAGGCACATCGCCGTTGTGCCTTTGGCAATGGCTTGTTTTTGCCGCAATTGCGGTTATTTTCGGCACTCTGGGCGATTTGTACGAGAGTAAAATCAAGCGTGCCGTTGGCGTTAAAGATTCGGGAAAAATAATGCCCGGACACGGCGGCTTGCTCGACAGGTTCGACAGTTTGCTGTTTGCCGCAGTACCCGAAGCGGCATTCCTAATCCTGTTATTAATGTGATGGTCAAAAAGCCTGTTGCACAAAAATTTAGACGGCAACGAGGCAACAAACAAAACTTTTTTGCAAAAAATTGCAAACAGAAATATGAAGATGAATTTTTGAGTTAATAAACAAGATATAAAATTTTATGGACGAAAATTTTGATGACATACGCAGTTTCAGAGATGATGAAATTCCTCAGAAAGTTTGCCAACTTTCTGAGACCAAGCAGTTTATGAATCTGCTTGGTACCATTTTCCCTCTCTACCCCAAAAATGTTCTTAAAGAGCGTTTTGCGGCTATCAAAACCGTTGACGAACTTCAACGCCAGTGGGATTATCCGTTCCTGAGCAGTTTGGAAGCCACAAAAACACGTGGAGTGGAACTCTTGGACATAGAAAAACTTAACCCGGACGTGCCAAGTCTGCTCATTTCAAACCACCGCGACATAGTGCTTGATGCGGCTTTTTTAAACATTAAACTAATTGAAAATCAAAGAAATACAACCGAAATTGCTATTGGCGACAATCTCCTGATTTTCGACTGGATTAAAGACCTTGTGCGCATCAACAAGAGTTTTATAGTGCATAGAAGCGTCAACATCAGAGATTCACTCAAAGCATTGCAGCGCCTTTCCGCCTATATCAGGCAAAACATCACGCGCTGCGGGCAGTCGGTGTGGCTGGCACAGAGGCAGGGACGCGCAAAAGACTCCAACGACCGCACACAGGAAAGCCTTCTTAAAATGCTGAGTATGAGCGGCAAAGGTAATTTCATCGCAAATTTAAAGGAACTGAACATTTGTCCGCTCGCAATCTCGTACGAGTACGACCCCTGCGACTACCTGAAAGCCAAAGAGTTGCAGCAACGCCGAGACAACCCCGACTTCAAAAAGCAGCAGCAGGACGACCTGCAAAGTATGATTACAGGGGTGATGGGCTACAAAGGAAAAGTGATATATAAAATCGCCGGAAATATAGAAAACCAACTCGAAAAAATTGCTGCGAAAAATCTTGCGAAAAACGAACAGATTGCAGCAGTGGCGCAATTAATTGACAGTGAAATATTTATAAATTATGAAATATTTCTGACAAACAAAATTGCATACGATTTATTGACAACAGAAAAACTGTTTGAAAAAGATTATACTTTGACACAAAAACTTGATTTTGAGAGATATATACAACTTCAAATCAAAAAAACAGAGCTCGAAAACAAAGATGACAACTTTTTGCGCACAAAAATTTTGGAAATGTATGCAAACCCTCTGATAAATCAGTTGTCAGTTGTCAGTTCATAAATTAAGAAATGAAGAAATTGAGAATTGAGAATTGAGAATTATATTCAATTACGAATTAAAAATTACGAATCACGATTTGCTATCTGCTATCTGCTATCTGCTATCTGCTAATTGCTAACTGCTAATTGCTAATTGTTAATTGCCAATTAAACTTTCGCACAAAAAATCGGTCTAAACAAAGATGTAGTTTTACAGCCTTTTACAAATTTCGTTTTTGTAAATATGTGTAAATTATGTAAATTATGTAAAATTTTATAAATCAACAATATACAATTTAAATCATATAAATTTTCTTTGGAAAAATATAAACAAAAATGAGAAAAATATTTTTAATAATATCTATATTTTGGGGATTGAGTGCAGCAGTAACGCAAGCAGAAGTAACAGTTGACTCTGCTGTTATTCTGTTCACGGACACGGTTCACAATTTTGGCACAATAAATGGAGGCGACGGCAAAGTTACGCACATTTTTGAGTTTGTAAACGCGGGCGTTGCTCCCCTCGTGGTGAGCAATGTAAAATCTACCTGCGGTTGTACCGTGCCGCAATGGACAAAAACCCCCATTGAGTCGGGACAAACAGGCACTATTGAAGTAACATTCGACCCCGGAAAAAGAACAGGTAATTTCAGAAAAGTCATCACTGTAACAAGCAACGCGACAGAACAAATAACCAGACTGCACATTGGGGGCGAAATAAAAGCCTCCGTATCCACAGTTGTTGAAACTAACTGGCACAAGTTTAAACGAAAATTCAACAGGTGGGACTATATACTCGGTGGAGCGGGAATATGTATTATAATTGCAGCAGTTATAAATATGTTCAGAAACAGAATCAGAAAGAGAGCGCGAAAAACTAAAGATTAAATTTTCGCACATTTAAAAATATTTTTGCAAATATCTTATTTTGGTACGATATTTGCGCATTGGCAGAATAACTATTTTTTTTAACAAATGTAGTATATGACACCTAAAATATTTTATAAATACAGCAAAATCAATCAGTTATACAGGATTTTTAAATTTTTACTAATAAACTAACTTTTAAACAGTTACAATAAATTTGGGTATTATATCCGCTATTCATTTTTTTTTAGAATAAATAATAAATTTTTAAGATATGAAACAGATAAATATTTTATTCGCATTTGTAATGGCAACGCTGTTTGCGAGCGCACAACAGCCCGCAGCACAGCCAAAATCTGACGATCCTGTTGACCCCGATGCACCCGTAATTGCTTTTACCGAAACTTCGCACGACTTTGGAAACGTGCAGGCGGGCGAAAAGGCTACCTACACCTTCGAATTTGTCAACACAGGCAAATCGCCGCTTGTAATAGCAAGAGCACAGGCATCGTGTGGCTGCACAGTGCCAAACTGGACAAAAACCCCGATTGAACCCGGACAGAAAGGCGAAGTTACTGCTACTTATACAGCAAGCACTAATCCGCAAAGTTTTAGCAAAACAATTACTGTGTACAGTAATGCAGCAAACGCACAACAGGGAAAAACTGCGCTGACAATAAAAGGAGCAGTGATTGCAAAGGTTACTGCGCCTGTAGCCGCAAACAAATCGCAAATTGCGCAGTAGTAACTGAAAGTTTTCAAAAAATCATTAAAATTGTTAAAACAGAGCGAACCGAATTTCTTCGGTTCGCTCGCCTTTTTTACAACACTGAAAAGAAGTTGCTTAAAATAAGTCCGGTTTTTTTACTGAATTATTTTGGCAACTTTGTCGCCTGCACGAACTATCAGTATCCCCTTTGCCGAAACTGAAACAGTGTTTATTCCCTGATTGGCAACTTTACTTGCAAGCATTTGACCTGTAGCGTTATAAACAGCAATTGTTTCGCCCGCTTTTGCATTTTCAACAACGATATTACCGTTGGCTGCATAAATTGCCTCAGGCAAAACTGTGGTAGCGTCAACTCGAGTTACTCCCCCCAATGTTCCTGTAATTTTAATGTTATCAATGCGATAACCGTAATTTGTAGGGTTGTTCTCAACTGTGTAATGAAAACGCAGTTTTGTTGTTGTACTTGCAGGAATAGAAATTTCTCCAGAAAATACATACGTATTTTGTGTCGGAATTGGCACGTCTGGAATAGTAACCGCAACATCATTTACCTCCAAAAACGCTTTGTTGGCATTTGAATTGTCTTGGTCACCCTTGTTGCAGGCAACATTAAAACTAAGTTTCAAATCTGTGTAACCTTCAGTTGAAATACCTGAAATGACTAAATCACATTCTTTGTTTGCGGGAAACCAGACGTGAGAATCCATTTGCGAAGTTGAGCGAACATCAGGAAAATTTTGTGTAGTGTGTGAATACGTAACACCACTGTTAATATTATCCCAACCTGTGTAACTGTCAACAGAAGGTCGAGTACCTGATGATGGACCCGCATCACCACATGTTTCAACAAAAATGTCTGTTTGTGCGTAAGCACTGAATGTTGCAAATAATGCAACCATAACTAAAGTAATTTTTCTCATATTTATTTAATTATTAAGTGTTTATAAAAATATTTAACTTGTTTTGTCTTAATGTTATCACGCAACAAAGGTACAAAATTTATTTTAAATTACGAAAAAAAAATCAGTTCAAAGAAAGATTTTTTTTTCGTAATTTCAGGGCAGGCAAAATCAGATAATTGCATCGGCAATTATCTGATTAATAATATATTACTGTTTTTTTTCAATCACAATTCAGCGTTAGGCACAACATATCCCCTACTCTATTTTAACAATATCTTAACCCTGTCTTATTCTTATTTTGCTGTTTTTCATCTCCAATGGGGGTTGTTCTTTTAGTGAATAATTAATAATTAATAGTGAATAGTGTAACCGTTATTAGTTATTAGAGTTTAATTATTACACTATTCACTGTTCACTACAGAATGTCCTGCGTCTGTTAAGAACCTGTTAAGAGTGTCTACTGCCTTTTCTTTTGTTAGATTGTATATGAATGCAGCAATTGAAATTATCGCAATAACAACTCCTACTACCACTATCATTTCGCTGCTTTGGGTGAAGCGCAGTACCAGATTTCTGCTAATCCCTCCCCATATAAAGAAGGCGGCGATGAGCAAACTCCACAGAAGAGAGCCTGTTCCGTAGCCTTTTGATACTTTTGATACACTGTCGAGCAGCGTCTCGTATTTGAGGTTTGATTCTACTTTTACCTCAGCCGATGCCAAGCCGCTATACCAGTAACATACCTGAATTTTGTCGCCGTCCTGCGCGGTTACTGCAATCTCTTTGCGCAGTTCGGTTAAGGTAATCGTGTTGTTTGCTTCTGTTGTTTTGCACAGCAGGAATGATTTATTGCTCATTGTTCCAACTGTTGTGCCGTTCAGTTTGACCGTTACATTGCCTCTGCTTCCTGTTAAGCGTTTTTCACGGATGATTGCAATGACTGCCGGTTTGTTTAGCGCAGTCAGGCTGCTGTCGGATACAAGAGTTTGAGGCTCGGCGACAGGCTCGGCGTCTTCTTCGGGAACGGACGCCTCTGCTTCCTGCCCCCTTGCGCGTGGAACAAAAGTATATGCCAGTACCATAAAGGCAACAGGGAGTATAAAGCGCGTCATATTAGCCATAAAATAGACGGCAGTATCTTCTGCAAACGCATAGACTGCATACTCATTTAAATAGAAAATAAGAATTTTGAAAACAATAATAAGACCTGACATTATCATCAGGATAACAGAGGCTGTGGTGCGCAATTCTTTGTCGGGCTGCCTCAGCGTAATGGCAAAAAACATGATTGCAATGGCAAATAACATGCTTGTTGCATTATAGACCATGTGAACGCCATTGAAAATACCCGAAACTGCCATCAAAGCCAGCACAGCGGCATAAACTATCAGTATAATGGACACTCTGCGGCGAGCGTTGCTCATTAACGCCTCCGACTTTGGCAGAAGCAACATAAATCCTGTAACAAGTAGCAGCAAATAAAGAACAATCGGGGGGACATACGCCATATATGCAAACATGATGTTTAAACTGATAATATTGACTGTCTGTTCTATTATCAATAATACAGCAAGAGTTATAAAGGTAATTGCGGCACTTTGCAGCCATGATTTTGCGCTGCGCAGATGCGGCGCTGTTTTGGGGTTCGCTCCATAGCGATTGGCGCCTTCGCTGCTGTCGAACAGCATCAGCACAAAGAGCCAGAAGGGAATCAGTCCGGTCAACACCCACCAGCCGCTTTTGCCCGTATCGTGCAGTCGCCGCACAGTGAGAGACAAGAACGGTAACGCCATAACTCCAACATATCCTTTATACAAAATACCGTAGCCCGCCCGACTTAAAGCCAGTCCTATAATGCTGTCTAATACAATGGCGCATATTGCAAAAATAAGGTAGAACAGCACAAACATCCAATATTCCTTACGGTGCGCTCTTCCGCTGAAATCAGCGTACTGTTTTAATCCTTTTAAATACCATTTCATCTGTTTATATTTTTTATGCTCTTTTAATGGAGCGGTTTATAATTTGCTTGTTTTAGCCTATAAGATTTCCCCGATATTAATGAGTGAAAACAATTTGCGGGGTTGAAAAAACAGTCAAATGGACAATGTCATACTCATGCTTTTTGTTCTTATCATCAATGTAGACTTTGTGTATTGTGTCCAGTTTGCATTTTTCGGAAAAAGATTTATCCCTGTAATGTAACTCAAATACGCTGTCTGTCAAATTATAATGCAGTTCAATGGTTGATCTACACTCCGAAATTCCGGATATTTCCGTAAAAAACTGCGCTTTTTTTGTACTGTCGTTTCCTGTGAATATTAATCCGGTTTTCATATCCATCGAGCCGTAAGACATATCGCCTATAGCCATACAATCCATTGTTTCAGCCAAGGGAATTGTGTCTATCAGAAGCATGTTGACTGTTTTGATAAAGAAATCTTTCCCTTCTTTGAGATGATATTTTGCGTAAAAATCTTTATCCTTCGCTGCCTTTTGCTGTCCGCACGAAACGGAAAATGCCATTAGCGCAATCACGTTTATAAAAGCGACTGTAATTTTAAAATCTGCTTTTTTCATTTTATTTACTGTTTATTTAATGCCCCTGTGGAGCGGGTTAATAATTTGCTTGTTTCACCTGTTTGCGCAATGTATTGTTATTTTACTGTCGGGGGTGTCTTGTAGAAAAATAATGACGCTGTCGGGCTGCTCGGTTGTATCGAAATAATATGAGCGTGTCAAGCCGCTTATGGCGCCTTCGCGCGAACTGTGTTCGGTTCCGTCAACAATGATTGAAACGTCAGGCGTTTGTGGAAATTCGAGTCCGCCGCTTTTACCTATAAACGGCACACCAACCGGATTAAGTCCCGCTCCTAATAGCGTTACCGAAATTTTGTTATCTTTGACACTTATAAACATATCAAGTATATTTATTTTGCTGTCGCTGTATTTAATGGGCATCTCTGTCCAAGGACTTTTAACTTCCGTTTCTGTACCTGCCGGGTCAACGTATCTGACTTCGCCATTTGTCAAGGCAAGCGCTTTCCCGTCATCTGAAAAATTGCCGATTTCATCATACTTGAATGTGGTGATTTCGTTTCCTTTTTTGTCAATCAGCCCGAATTTTCCGTTTAGCGCCACCGCCACCACGTTCCTGTCAAAAATGAAGTTTTGAGCGTAAAATTCCAGAGTTGAACTGACGCCGCCCTCATTTTTTGTGATTTCGGTTTCGTATTTCAGGGGAATTACCACTTTGCCCACGCTATCTATAAAGCCTGCTTTCCCTTTTTTGAATACCGCCGCCAAACCTTCGGAAAACGACCCCGCATCGTCATACATTGCTGTTACAATATTACCGTTTTCATCAATAAAACCCCATTTCCCTTTTAACTGCACGGCTGCGCGTCCTTCGCAAAATTTTAATGCTTTCTCATACTTGAAGGGTATAACTTCTGTTCCGTTTTGCGAAACATAGCCCCATCTTCCCTGCTTCTCTTTCGGGGTAAGCGCAGTTTCGTTTTGCGCTGTCGCCCAAAATGACGACAACCCGATTAATGCTATTACAGCAATAAAAATTCTCTTTTTCATCTGTTTATTTTTTATGCTCACAAGGAGCGGTTAATTTATTTAATTTATCAGTCATTGCCTGAAACATAGTTAATACATCGCAAGCGTGTTTTGTTAATTTTTCGTTTTGCAAAAATATTATGTATATTTTTTGCGTACAATCCCGCAATTGCGGGGTTTTTACGTTTTTGTTGCGCCCTCCCGCTTTGGCGGTACAAGTCTTGCGTAATCCTTTGTGCTCTTTGTGGTAGAAAAATATTTAACCGCAAGGGGCGCAAAGTTTTTCGCAAAGAACGCAAGAGTTGTCCCGTCAAAGCGGGAATGTTTTGTGCCCTTTGTGAATTTCTTTGTGTTCTTTGTGGTGAGAAAAATTTACCACAAGGGACACAAAGGTTGCACAAAGGGCGCAATATTCCATTAAAAATGCGAAAAACGGGCTTTTCAACCCGTGATTCGCATAAATAAATTATGTCTAAATTAAGAATAAAAGTAATATTGGCAATTGTTTTGGCGTGTCTGTTTTATATTGCAATCTGGTAAATTTTGAAAAGGAATGAAAAATTAAAAATGAAGAAATGAAAAAGATATGTTTTGCCAACCTGCCTTTACTTGTACAAACTTTGATTTTGAATAATTTATGCTGTTAGTTGTGATAAACAAATGCTTTTCCCGCTATATTTATTTTTAAAAAAAAATTATTATGATAATTCTGTATATTATTGATAATGAGAATGTTATAATTTTATTTTTAATTATTTCTTGTCGGAAAGTACCTTTTTTTACCCACTTTCCGACAAGAAATAATTATTTAAACAAATCTTCAAAGGTTATTTCCGACTGAATATTACCCCAATATTGATTATGTTTTACGCCATAAGTTGTAATAAATGTTGTATGAATTGCCTTCTGCGGATTGATTTCTTCAATAAAACTTCCTTTTTTATTTCGCAATACCGCATCATAAGATTTTGTGATAACATATTGCTTCGTTGAAAATTTCATCTCGCAAAGATTTATTATGCCGTCATTCCTGTCAATAAGCATATCTATTTGACAACCAGCGCTTTCATTGTTGTTTTTGCTGCGCCACGAAGCCGTAAAAGTAGAAACTCCCGAAATTCCGAGTTTTTGTTTGATTTGCGGCAAGTGTGCCTGACAAAGGAGTTCAAAAGTGTATCCAGCCCACGAATTCTGTGCGGGCGTGTTTAAGTTGTTTGTCCAAAAACTTTCATCTGTGATTTTTTTATTATGCAAAAAGTTGAGGTAAAACATTGCAAAAAAGTCAGTTACTTGATAGAGTTGATTTCTTTTGGGAGTTGTAAAATTGTTGTTTTTAGTGATAAATCCACACAATTCCAATTCTTCCAGGATTTTTGTAATTGTGCCTCCATCTTTGATTTTCAATTCTTTAAGCAGTTCTTCGCGCATAATTCCTTTGCGTTTTTTTGCAAGAATTTTTATATATTCAATATATTTTTCGGGCGATTTATATAAAGACAAAAACAGCCTGTCGAACTCATCTCGCAACACAGCATTTTTACTAAAAAAAAGATTATCAATATTTTGATACAGTCCGCTTACTTTTTCCAACTGGTCTAAATAATAGGGGATTCCACCCATAACCATATAACATTCAACAATTTGGTAACGGCTAAGCGTAATTTTTTTTGCTTTCAAAAAAAGTTCTGTTTCGTGCAAAGTGAATGGCTCAAGGAAAATTTGCCGCGTTACACGATTATGCAAGCCGCCGCGATTTTTAATGATTTTGTTGAGTAGCCACGAGGTAGAAGAGCCGCAAACCACAAGGAAAATTTTGTGATTTGACGAAGCATAACTATTCCAAAAATATTCAAAAGCCGACAAAAAACCCGCTTTTTGGTTGTCAAGCCAAGGTAATTCATCAAGAAAAACAACAATTCTGCCCTTTGATTTAACATTTTGTAAATAATGTTTCAACTGCACAAAAGCATCACGCCAAGTTTTTACTGGCGGATACGGCACTTTTGACTGCTCGTTTAAGGCGTTTGTAAAATTTGCAAGTTGTGCGCCTTTTGAGGAATTTTCTGCTCCCGACAGATAAAAAGCAAACCTGTTTTTGAAAAATTCCTTTATCAAAAAAGTTTTTCCGACACGCCGCCTGCCATACACAACAAGAAATTCCGCTTTATCGGATTCTACATAAGAATTTAATTTGCTGATTTCCTTTGCTCTACCAATAATTCTATTCATAATTGCATAATTATTATTTGTCGGCAAAGGTACAAAAAATATTTGTTTCCGATAAATAAAAAAATTATTTCTTGTCGGAAAGTGGGTAAAAAATGGTAGTTTCCGACAAGAAATAATTATATTTTGAGTGAAAAAACAGAAGCGCAAGCGAGTGGAAATGAGGCAATTTCAACCTTATAAGTTCCCCTATCTTATTCTTATTCTGCTGCCTGCTTTCAGTTTGTTTGAATTTTTTATGTTGTTGAGTCGGGTTATTGTGCGGACGCTGACTCCGTTGCGGGCGGCTATTTTGGAGAGAGTGTCGCCACGGCGAACAGTGTAGTATTTTGAGCGGGACTGCGAGGCGAGATTTTTGGCTTGTACCTGATAGCCGAACATTCTGTCTTTTGTAATCAGTAAAACGTCATCAAGAATAACAGCATTGGAATAATTAACCAGATATTCCGAGTCGAAGGCATTGCCCATATATCTCAATTCAAAATGGAGATGCGGTCCTGTGGAGCGTCCTGTGCTGCCGCCAAAAGCAATAAGTTCGCCTGCATTAATTTCTTGATTTTCACTTACCAATACTTCCGAAAGATGTCCGTAGACTGTTTCCAGTCCGTTGTTGTGTCGCAACACGATGTAGTTACCATATCCTCGCGGCTCATAATTCACAATTCGCACTTTGCCTGAGAATGCAGCCATCACAGAGTCGCCTGTCTGGAGTTTCAAATCCGTTCCGTAGTGCATACGGCGCCATCGCGGACCAAAATGGGATGTAACATAAGTGGCTGTAAGCGGCATCTGAAATTCTGAACAGTCAATATAAATTGAATCGGGCAAGGCAGAGGGCGGAGTTTCGTAGGGATTGACGCGCTCACGCGACCATATATTGCGGTACAAGTCGGAGGCTGGATGATTTTCCATTATGTCATCGTCAAAATCTTCGCTTTCGAGCGTGTCGGTAGCATTGATGTGCGACTGATAGCGTTCTACCGACTGCTCAAGTTGCTTACGGGCAACAGAATCCTGCTTCTGCTGTTCAATACGGTGAATCAAATTGCTTTGTGAGGACAAGGGGATAGCAAAAAAAGAAAAAAAAACGATAATTATAAATGAAATTATGTTTGTGAGATATGAATTTTGCATTTTTTTTTGTAAGATATTTTGTTTGATATAAAATTAACCTTCGAGCGCTTTAGAATCCAAAAGCGCTGTTTAAAAAGGTCTTTTCTGATATTTTTTTGCAAAACTACAAAAAAAAACGCTTTTTAGCAATGTTTTTAACGCTTTTTAACTAATCAATCCCCAATTTACAGGCTCTTTTCTCAACTTTTTCAATTGATTTTTCAAGATAAAATTCTTTTCGGCGAGCAGTGCGGGGTCTTTCGCAAGAATTTCGGCGGCTACTTTGCGTGCAATTTCGAGCATGCGTCCATCCTGCGCAATGTTGGCAATTTTCAGGTCGAAAGGCATACCGCTCTGCGCTGTGCCGTCCATGTCGCCGGGTCCGCGCAGTTGCAAGTCGGCTTCTGCAATGCGGAAACCGTCATTGGTTTCGGTCATTATTTCCAGCCGTTTGCGCGTATCTGCGCCTAACTTGTAACTTGTCAGCAATATACAGTATGACTGGTCTGCGCCGCGTCCTACTCTGCCGCGCAACTGGTGCAACTGCGAGAGCCCGAACCGCTCGGCATTTTCAATGACCATCACAGAGGCATTCGGCACGTTCACGCCTACTTCTATCACTGTTGTGGCAACCAAAATTTTCACCTCGCCGGAAACGAAACGTTGCATTGCGTGGTCTTTTTCTTTGGGTTTCATTTGCCCGTGAACTTTTTCTGCTTTATACTGCGGAAAGACTTCGCAAATATACCGGTATCCTGCTTCAAGGTCTTGCAAATCAAGTTTTTCTGACTCTTTTATCAATGGATAGACTATGTAAATTTGCCGTCCCTCGTCAATTTGTTTTGCCAGAAACTTGTTGAGCGCCTGTCGCTTGTTCATAAAATAATGATAAGTCTGGACGGGTTTTCGTCCGGGTGGCAGTTCATCTATGACCGAAATTTTCAGGTCGCCATAAAGGGTCATCGCCAGCGTGCGCGGTATCGGGGTTGCAGTCATCACAAGGATGTGCGGCGGCTGTGTGTTCTTTTGCCACAGTCGCGCCCGTTGCGCTACTCCGAAGCGGTGCTGCTCATCAATGACCACCAGACCGAGGTTCTTGAATTTCACCGTTTCTTCAATCAAAGCGTGAGTGCCAATGAGTATATGAATGTCGCCCGATTGCAGTTTCTCGTGCAAAGGTTCGCGCTCTTTTGCCTTTGTAGAGCCTGTTAAAAGGGCGATGTTAACATTCATTCGTTCCAAAAGAGTGGAAATTGTATCGTAATGTTGCTGCGACAGGATTTCTGTTGGCGTCATAATTGCTGCCTGAAATCCGTTGTCTAATGCTATCAGCATCGCGAAAAGCGCGACAATAGTTTTCCCGCTGCCCACGTCTCCCTGCAAGAGGCGATTCATTTGCCGTCCGCTGCCCACGTCAGCGCGTATCTCCTTCAGAACCCGCTTTTGTGCATTGGTGAGTTCAAAAGGCAGATATTTTTTATAATAATCGTTAAATAAAGAACCTATTTTGTTGAAAATGAAACCTTTAACATTTTGCTCTCGCAGTTTTGTCTGATGGAGAATATGTAATTGAACAAAAAACAGTTCCTCAAATTTCAGTCGTTGCCGTGCATGATTCAGTTTGTCGGCGTTCAGAGGAAAATGAATATTAAAAAGGGCGTTTTTCAGCCCCATTAAGGAGTATTTTTTGATTATTTCCGGGGTCAGTGTTTCTTCAATTTCCAAGTCTTTTATTTGCAGAAGCAAGTTCGCCATAATTTTTTGTAATGCTTTGGAGTTCAAAAAATTATGTTTCATTTTTTCGGTAGTGTTGTAATATGGCTGCAAGCCCATCTGTTCGGCGGGCGGCAAGTCGTCCGGACTGTCAATGTCGGGGTGCGGAATGTTCCAATGCCCGTTAAACAGCGACGGGCGACCGAAAACGATGTAGTCTGTGCGCGTTTTTAACTTTTCCTGCACAAATTTTATTCCCCTGAACCACACGAGTTCAATTGTACTGCGCCCGTCTGTAAAGTGCGCCACGAGGCGTTGCGTGTGTCCTTCGCCATGCTTTTCGAAGCGCGTAATTTGACCCTTTATCTGAATAAAAGGTACGTCGCTACTGATTTCGTGAATGTAGTAAAAACGGCTACGGTCTACATAACGGTATGGGTAGCAGCGTATTAAATCGTCAGCAGAGACGACTTCAAGTTCCTTTTTCAACAACTCGGCGCGTTTGGGACCCACACCTGCCAAAAATTTTATATCGGGAATAATATTTTCTAACATTCGATATAAATCAAAAAAAAATAGACAAAACTGCACAAAAATACAAAAGATTTTTCAAAACAGGCACATTTACAAAGTACTCTTTGAAAAAATTGTACTTTTATACCTGTAAATTTTGCCGTACATTTTTTTGTGTACAAATGCGAAAGTTGAATATTTAATACTAATTTTGCGCTTAAAAATTTCAAATAAAATTGGCAAATCATGATACAAACTGTTGGGATAAAGAAAAATTTCGGCACGCTACAAGTGCTTAAAGGCGTTGATTTACAGGTTTATAAGGGCGAAATAGTGTCTATTGTGGGTGCAAGCGGCGCCGGTAAAACCACTTTGCTGCAAATAATCGGCACGCTTGACAAGCCCAACGGTGGAACAGTGATTGTGGACGGTGTTGATGTTAAAAATCTGAACGAAAAACAGTTGTCGCACTTTCGCAATCAGCGCATCGGCTTTGTTTTTCAGTTTCATCAACTGCTGCCGGAATTTAGCGCACTCGAAAATGTGCTTATTCCGGCAATGATTGCCCGCGTGCCTGTGAAAGCGGCAAGTGAATATGCAAACGAATTGCTTGAGTTTTTGCAACTTAAAAATCGCGCCACACACAAGCCGAGCGAACTTTCGGGTGGCGAGAAGCAGCGCGTGGCAGTGGCGCGGGCGTTGATAAATCGTCCGAAACTGATACTTGCCGACGAGCCTTCCGGCAGTTTGGATTCGCAAAACAAGGAAGAATTACATCGCCTGCTGTTCAACCTGCGCCGCGAATTTGGATTGACAATAGTGATAGTTACGCACGACGAGCAACTCTCAAACCTCTCCGACCGCATAATTCGCATGAAAGACGGCATTATTGTGAATTGATTTTTTGATAAAAAAGTTTTTTCATTTTGCACGTTTGGAAAACTCATGGATTTCATGTAATTTTGCCATTCAAAGTTTTTTAACAATAGTAATTGCAGGAGTTAATGGAGTTTGCTCACTACTAATTACTCATGACTCATTACTAATTATTAGTAGTGAATCCTGTAAAATCAAAACTCTGAAAACTGAAAACTAAATTAATTCGCGGCAAAAAAATATAAACAAATGAAATCGTTAATAAAAATATTTATACCTTGTTTTTTTTGGGTGTCAATAAGCGTCAGTTCTTCGGCGCAGGTAGCAATGGGCAATTGGCAGTCGTACATGACGTACAAGAGTACGACTATGATTGAGCAAACGCCCGAACGGGTTTTTGCAGTTAGCAGCGGTTCTCTTTTTAGCATCGGCAAGGATGAACACGATATTCAGACTTATTCAAAAGTGAACGGTCTGAACGGCAACGGCATTGTACAGATTAAATACGATGAGGTCTCCAAACAGTTGATTATCATCTATTCCGATGGAAATATAGATTTGCTTTCGAGCAGCGGAATTGTGAATATCCCCGACCTTTATCTCAAAGTAATGAATGTAGAGAAAACGGTTAATCATATTCTGTGCTATCAGGGAAACGCTTATTTGTCAACAAATTTCGGCATTTTAGTTTTAAATTTGAAGAAAGGCGAAATTGGCGAGACATATTACATCGGCGAAAATTCGTCAAATGTAACCGTGCTTGCAACTGACATTTTTAACGGGCAAATTTATGCCTGCACTCCCAATTACATCTATTCGGCTAATATGAACTCAAATCTTGTGGATTTTCGCTACTGGTCTACAGGTGGCAACTATCCGGGAACGGGCGAATTTCAATCGCTGACTTCTTTAAATGAACATTCATTTGTGTTGCGTGCCGGCAAAGTTTACAGGAAAAGCAATTCGGGCAACGAGTGGCAGTTGTTGCACGACAACGTTCTCAAAATGACACAGGCGGGCTCAAAAGTTTATGTTTTTTGGACTGCGGAAGTCGGAATTTATCAGCAGAACATGGATTTTTCAGTAACAGGTTCGCCGGAAGGTGAAAAAGTGAATGATTTTCTCCAAATCGGCAATTTGAATTTGTATGCACTTGACATACAGGGAGTTGCATTTGAACAATCCGGCTCGGTTTCGTATTTTAAACCTGATGGACCGCTGTTTCCCACAGCGCATCAGTTGACATTTGCAGGCGATAAACTGTATGTGTTGCACGGCGCCAACTCTACTTATACTCCTGTTTTGAACCCTAACGTTGGGGTTAGCATTTTGAGCAATAACAGGTGGAAAACTATTTCTACTGCCGAAATGGATACTCCGCAACCAAGAATCTTAGATTTTGTTAACATGGCTGTTGACCCCAATGACTTCTCGCGTTTTTTTGTGGCTTCGTGGGGTACCGGTCTGTACGAATTTCGCAATGATGAATTTTACGAACATTACACTTACACTAATTCCATTTTGGAGTATCACCCCCTTCCGGCAATTCCCGAACATGACAGAAAGTATTATGTCCGTATCAATGGACTCTCTTTTGACAAACACAGCAACCTTACAATGATTAATTGCGGAGTGAATAACGGCATAAAAATATTGCTTAACGATGGTACGTGGTATGCAGCGCCGCGTTATCCTAACACAAGCGTTATGCAAACTTCGGGTCCTATAGGTACTAACCTGCTCAATCCCAATCAGAAATGGGCGCTGTCTATGTGGAACCCGACAGGAATACTTGTTTATGATGATAATGGCACTGTTGCAAATGCGGGAGACGACAAGGCAGAGTTTTTTCTAAAATTTAATTATGTGAAAAACGGAGAGATTGTGTCCACCGAGGCGACCTACTATTATTGTTTTGCACAGGATAAAAAGGGGACAATATGGATTGGGACAAATTTAGGACCCCTGCTGTTCAACAACACCGACAAGATATTTAACTCTGATTATTTGGCTTCAAAAGCGCTAATTCCGCGAAACGACACAACCGGACTGGGCGATTTTTTGCTCGACAATGAGGCAGTGCGTTCAATAGCCATTGACGGGGCAAACAGGAAATGGATTGGCACACAGCAGTCGGGCGTATATCTTTTGTCGGAGAACGGACTGGAAACGATTCACCATTTTACGTCCGAGAACAGTCCTTTGCCCGATAACTTTGTGCAAAGTATTGCAGTTCACCCGATTACAGGCGAGGTTTTTTTCGGAACATCAGAAGGCATGGTATCGTACCAAAGTGATGCAGCCGAGCCGCAGCCAACGTTTAGCAATATAAGCGTGTATCCAAATCCTGTTAGAGCCGACTTTCAGGGCGTTGTTACCATTTCGGGGCTGGTCGAAAATTCGCTCGTCCGCATAACGGACGCATCGGGCAACGCTGTGTATCAAACGACCTCCAATGGCAGCATCGCCACGTGGGATATTCGCGACAGTTTTGGGAATCGTGCAAGTACCGGAGTTTATGTGGTGATGGCAGCAAGCGCAGATGGTTCAATGCGTGCTGCCGCAAAAATATTGGTGTTTAAATAATTCCACTTTCGCAAGTTAAAAGACTTGCGAAAGTAGAATTAATGGCTAATCAAATTTGTAGAAATTTGCTTGCCGCCACAATATTTATGGTTTTTCCTTCTTTTTTTATTAAATCGTTAGAGTCAAGTGTTACAATTGTACCCGTATGAAGTTTGAAAAACTTCATTGCATCTATCAAGCCGCCAACTTCGCGGCTTTCATTATCAGCGTTTAAGTCCCAGCAAACCTGCACTAATTCTTTACATTTTCCGTTTTCGAGCCGTACAAAATCACACTCTTTGCCGTTTTCATTAAAATAAAACAGTTCTTTGCTCTTGTGTAATAAATGATAAAAAACTACATTCTCCAGTAAATGTCCCGAATTTTCAGAAAACGCCGTTGAGCCGACTTTTATTAGCCCTGTGTCGATGATATACAGTTTTTTAGGCGACAGCATTTGCGATTTTGCAGAAAATGCAAACTTCGGCATCAAATTGAGCAGATAACAGGCTTCAAAATACGAAAAATAGTCCAAGACGGTTGAAGCGGACTTCATACCCATTGCGCCAGTCAATTTACTTGGCGACAATAAATTGCCTGCGTTATTAAGCACGAACGAACAAAGCCGTTTGAGCGCCGCAACGTCCCGTACTCCGTAACGCACCGCAATATCACGGTTGAGAATATCTTCGAGCAAAAATTGCAGGATTTCGCCATTGCCGCTTTTTACCACTTCGGGGAAACCGCCTGTTGCGAGATATTCCAACACTGAATTTTTGTCTTTTTCTATATTCTTAAAACGGCAAAATTCACCGTAGGAAAACGGATAAAGTTCGCGTGTAATATGTCTGCCTGTGAGTTTTGTGCCGAGTTCCCGACTTAAAAGATTTGCATTTGACCCCGATAGAACCACCCGAAAACCCTGCTCCAACTTTTGCCTCACAAACAGTTCCCACCCTTTAACTACTTGAATTTCGTCAAAAAACAGCGTTCTTTTGCCCGAATCATTGATTATTTTGTCTAAAATCTGAAAATCCTCTATCGAAAAATCATACAGCCGAATATCTTCAAAATTAAAGAAAAAGGCGTTTTTATGTTTGCTTGTCAGGAATTGTTTTAGCAGCGTACTTTTTCCACAACGGCGTATGCCCGAAATTATCAACACATACGCGCTCAAATCGGGCAAAGAACGCAAGTCTTCCCTTTCCAGTCCGCTGTCGGCAGTGAGCAAAAATGCTGCCTGTTCCGAAGTAATTGTTTCTATAACAGAACTTTTCATGCAGTTTTTAGTGATAAGAAATTAATAACTTATAAAAGTTTCAATCCGTTAGGATTGATACTTTGGTAGAAAATAATATTAACCCCGTCCTGCATTCCGTTAGGAATGCAACTTTTACAAGTTCAATAAATTTAGCCGTTTTGTGCGACTCGACATAGCCAAAACGTTCTTTGTTTTTTGTCCTTTTATTAATATTACGCTGCAAAGATACTATTTATTCCATTAGTAACGAAATATTTATTCCATTACTAATGAACTTTTACGGGACAAAAAAAATAATATCCTGCAAATTAGATTACTACCACTTCCTTTTCCTAAAGGGAACTCCTAAAACAAACTTGCCTGTTCGGTTTGGTTGCTGTCAGGTTGCATCTTTGATTGAATATTTTCATTTTCGTCAGGGATTAGCATTTCTTCTTCTTCCGATTCGTTCTCCGACTCGCTTTCTTCTGCGGACTTTACAGTTTCCAACTCTTTTATTTCCAATATATTATATGTAGAAATTCTTTTTCCTCTTGCTTTAAAACTTTTTGTAGCGATGAATTGTGCGGCGTCAATTTCCACAGGTTTGCGGAAAGCATCTGCCCCGCCAAATTCCACTGCTATTAGTGGCAAATCTGTGTCTGTCAGCAACATAACAGATGAGTGCGGGTTGTCGCCCATAATATTTTGCGGCTTTTGCGTACTTTCCAGAGTGAATCGTTTGAGGTAATAAAATTTTTGAGCCGCATCGAAAAAGGCGAGCGTCCAGATTTTATTGGCATCAAATTTTTCTATTTTCAGCAAATCGGGTTCAAAATGGTTTATCAGGTCGAAGTTAGCAGTATAAAAATCTCCTTTTTGGTTGATAACCAGAATCCTGTCATCACTTTGAAATTCGCCGAGGAACATTCCCCGTCCGTCGTAATTGAGCCTCAGCACGTCTTTGTCGAACCATACTTTTCGCCCTTCGAGCGTTGATGCTCCTTTGTGTTTGAGCGCGATTTTAAGTATCTCATTTTTAGTCAATATATTACCTATGGATTGCCGTCCTTTTATTGCCAGGTCGCTGAAGTTTTTTTCAAAACTCACCTTTGTCAGTCGCCGTTTCGGGCGCAATTTTACCATTATAACTTCTGCTTCGCCGTTGGGGTTGGCGGTGAAATATATTACCTTGCTTTTGAGTGTTCCCTGAGTCAAATCGTACTCTTTGTCGCGCGTTATTCCGCTAACATAGAAACGTTTAGCGTATGTTACCGATGTTTGTCCGTCTCGATACACTGTGTTGTAGACCGTCCGTTTGTCGTTCTTCTTAAATACGTTCAGATACAAAATATTTTTTCCTACAAAAAGTTTTTCTGCCACTTTTACAATTTTATATTTTCCTGTGGTAAAAAACACTATTATATCATCAATATCTGAACAGTCGCTTACATATTCATCTTTTTTCAAGCCTGTCCCAATAAAACCTTCGGCTCTGTTGACGTACAGTTTCTGATTTGCCTCTACTACTTTTTGCTGCTCTATATTTTCAAAATTGCGGATTTCTGTTTTGCGCGGGAAATTTTTCCCATATTTTTCTTTCAAATTTTTGAACCATTCAATTGTGTAATTTACAATGTGTTGCAGGTCATTTTCTACTTCTTTTATTTTCTTTTTGATAGAAATTAAAGTGTCGTTTGCTTTGTCGGAGTCAAATTTTGTGATACGCATCATTTTTATTTCTAACAATTTGATAATATCATCGCGAGTAACTTTGCGCACCAGATTTTCTTCAAACGGTTCTAACCGCTTGTATATATGCTTAATAACAATATCCTGCGTAGTTGCATTTTCAAATTCCGTGTCTTTATAAATTCTATTTTCAATAAATATTTTTTCTAACGATGTGAAAAACAGTTGCTCCAACAGTTCGTCTCGCTGAATTTTCAGTTCTAATTCAAGCAAATGCCGGGTGTGCCCGGCGGAGATTCTCAACATTTCACTCACGCCCATAAATCGCGGTTTTTTGTTTTCAATCACGCAGCAATTCGGCGAGATGCTGATTTCGCATGCTGTGAAGGCATACAAAGCATCAATGGTTTTGTCGGGCGAAATTCCGGGCTGCAAGTGGATTAAAATCTCAACATCGGCAGCGGTGTTGTCATCTACTTTGCGAATCTTAATTTTTCCTTTGTCGTTGGCTTTTACAATGCTGTCAATTAACGAGCCTGTGGTTACAGAGAACGGTATTTCTGTTATTGCCAGGGTTTTATTGTCAATTTTTGTGATTTTAGCCCGCACTTTTACCGCTCCGCCGCGCTCGCCGTCGTTGTAGCGGCTGATGTCAACAGAGCCGCCGGTCTGAAAATCGGGGAACAGGGTAAATTCTTCGTTATGCAAATGTGCTATGCAGGCGTCAATAATCTCGTTGAAATTGTGCGGCAATATTTTGGAATTTAAGCCCACGCCTATGCCTTCGGTGCCTTGCGCAAGCAATAGCGGAAACTTCACCGGCAAGTTAATCGGCTCTTTGTTGCGCCCGTCGTAGGACATTTTCCAGTCGGTTGTTTTGGGGTTAAAGACCGTTTCCAGCGCGAATTTTGACAGTCGCGCTTCTATATAACGCGGCGCGGCGGCATCATCGCCGGTAAGAATATTTCCCCAGTTTCCCTGACAGTCAATAAGTAAGTCCTTTTGCCCCATGTTTGTCAGCGCGTCGCCAATAGAAGCGTCTCCGTGCGGGTGAAACTGCATTGTATGTCCCACGATGTTTGCCACCTTATTGTAGCGTCCATCGTCTAAACGCCTCATACTGAACAGGATACGGCGTTGAACGGGCTTCAGTCCGTCATAAATATCCGGAACGGCACGCTCCAGATTCACATAGGACGCATAGTCCAAAAACCACGTCTGATACATTCCCGAAAGGTGATACTTTGCATCCGCATCACCTATTTTTGGAATCTTATAGTGGCTCCCTGCTAATGTTACGCGCTGATTATCAACCGTTTCATCCGAAATAAAATCATCTGCCGATGTATTTGTCTGTTCAGGTTCTCCTTCCTTGAAATCGTCTTTATTCATTGATTATTAATACTGTACGAAAAAAAAATAATATGTCCATATTCCTGCTCGCCCACGCAGAAGAGTGAAGAGTGAACAGTGAATAACAAGTACACTCTTCTTTCTGATAACTGAAAACTGATTTTTTTTGTCTAAAAAAATGCCTTTTTCAATTCCTCTACATAATCTGTCTTTTCCCAAGTGAAAAGTTCAACGGTTTTTTCAAATTGATTTCCGTTTCCGTCAAAGAATGTTTTGGTAACTGTTTGCGGTTTGCGTCCAAAGTGTCCGTAAGAAGCAGTTTCTTCATAAATTGGGTGCAACAAATTCAGCCTCTTTTCTATTGCCTTGGGTCGCAGGTCAAAAATCTTCTCTGTTTTTCGTGCAATTTCGCTGTCGGCAGTTTCAATTTTTGCTGTACCATAAGTATTTACATATAAATTCATTGGTTTTGCCACTCCGATAGCGTATGCTATCTGCACAAGCACTTCGTCTGCAATGCCTGCTGCAACAAGATTTTTGGCAATATGCCTTGCTGCGTAGGTCGCGCTTCTGTCCACTTTCGAGGGGTCTTTACCCGAAAAAGCGCCGCCGCCGTGTGCACCTTTGCCGCCGTAAGTATCAACAATAATTTTCCGTCCGGTTAAGCCTGTGTCTCCGTGCGGACCACCAATAACAAACTTTCCTGTCGGGTTGACATACAGTTCAAAGTCATCTTTTATAAGTTCTGCAAACTGTGGGTCAAGCGCTTTTACACGCGGTAGAAGTATTGTTTTCACGTCGTTGCGAATGGTTACAAGCATCTCTGCATCTGCCTGCTGCTGCGTTTTGGAGCTGCCGGCCTGCACAAATTCGTCGTGCTGTGTAGAAACCACTATTGCGTGTACCCGTTTTGGACGGTTGTTGTCGCCGTATTCAACAGTAACTTGCGACTTTGCGTCCGGACGCAAATATGTCATCTGCCGTCCTTCGCGCCTAATAGCGGCAAGTTCGCGCACCAGCGCGTGCGAAAGGTCGAGCGCAACGGGCATAAAACTTTTCGTCTCGCGGCAGGCGTAACCAAACATCATTCCCTGGTCGCCCGCGCCCTGCGCCATTGGGTCGCCGCGCTCTACGCCGCGATTAATATCGGGCGACTGCTCGTGAATAGCCGACAGAATGCCGCACGAATTGCCGTCAAACATATACTCTGCCTTTGTGTAACCGATGCGGTTAATCACGCGGCGTGCAACCTGCTGCACATCCACGTAGGCAACGGTTTTAACCTCGCCTGCCAAAATAACCTGACCGGTGGTTACGAGCGTTTCGCAGGCTACTTTCGATTTGTCGTCCTGCGCTAAAAAACTGTCTAAAACAGCATCCGAAATCTGGTCGGCTACCTTATCCGGATGACCTTCGGATACAGATTCTGATGAAAAAAAATAAGCCATTGCAATGTATTTAAATTAAATGAATAGCGGATATAATACCTAAATTTATTGTAACTGTTTAAAAGTTAGTTTATTAGTAAAAATTTAAAAATCCTGTATAACTGATTGATTTTGATGTATTTATAAAATATTTTAGGTATAATATACGACATTAGTTTTAAATTATTATTTATTAAAAACGGCAGCGATAGAAAAAATATCCCGTCTTTTTTTGTTAATTTGCTGATTATAAATTGATTATAAAAGTTTTTTTTATATAAAAAAACTGCAATGCCCCAACATTCAATATTTGCATAAATAACAGTTTAAATTTACATGAAAAATTACACCTTAATACATGTAACTTGCTGATTACTACAAAATTATATCAGCATACTTTTTAAACACCACCTTTGTTTCTGAGCGAAAAGTTTTGAATTGCAAAAAAAAGCGAAGGAAAAATAACGACAATAAAAATTGGAGCAGTTACTATTTAGCATTTTTCCTGTGGTTGCAAGCAGTTCAAATCTTTCCACAATTATTTTGAGGCTGCAAAAGTATAAAAAATTTGATTACTAAACAAATTATTTTTCAGAATAAAGAACAAAGATTTTTTTCGTGAATTTTATTTTGAAATGGCAAAAGCACAGCTGTACACAAGCGGCTATTTTTTTGCAGAATAAAAGATTTTTACTAATTTTGCAATGATTTTTTTTGTATAAAAATAAATAAATAAGGTATGTGGATACCTGAAAATTAGTTTTTTTTAGCGGACAAGTTTTGAGACAGTGAGTTCGGCAATAAAAAGAGCAATTTTTAGCGGTCTTCGTATCATTTTAATAATCAATAAATTATAATCAACATGAAAAATGTAAAGGGAACAGAAACCGAAAAGAATCTGTTAAAGTCGTTTGCCGGCGAGAGTCAGGCTCGTATGCGCTACACGCTGTTCTCAAAGCAGGCAGTCAAAGACGGCTTTGAGCAGATAGCCGCTATTTTTCTCGAAACAGCCGAGCAGGAAGGGCAGCACGCCAAGAAGTTTTTCTCGTATCTTGAGGGTGGTATGGTCGAAATCACGGCTGCGTATCCGGCAGGCACAGTTGGCACTACCGCCGACAACTTGCTCGCTGCTGCCGAAGGCGAATACGAAGAATGGGACGACCTTTACCCGCACTTTGCCCAAGTAGCAGAGCAGGAAGGTTTTAGCAATATTGCCGCCACGTTCCGCAAAATAGCCGCAGTGGAAGCCGAACACGAAAAACGCTACCGCCGCCTGCTGCAACGGATTGAAACGCAGCAAGTTTTTGCCCGCGACGAAGAAACAACATGGCAGTGCCGCAAATGCGGATACGTTCACCACGGCAAGGAAGCGCCCAAAGCATGCCCTGTGTGCGCTCATCCGCAGGCATATTTTGAAGAGGAAAAGCAGAATTATTAAAAGGTTTTGGTATTGAAGGCAAACCGATTCGTTCAACATCACAGCCGCCAAACTGCCGAAGCGGTTGTTTGATGTTGAGAAAAAAGGGAGAAACATATTTTTCACTTTTGAGATGTAAATATTTGTGTACTAAATCATTATATTTAAAATTATTATAAGGGGACTTCTAAAAATTAGATTATTTTAGGCGGGCAAGTTTTCAAAAGCGCAGTTTACTAATGTAAATGAGCATTTTGAAAATGAAGCCCAACGACAAATAAGCAATTTTTAGGAGTTC
>JAISWT010000225.1 GCA_031271005.1 Prevotellaceae bacterium
CGCTTTGGCGGGACAAGTATTGTGCCCTTTGTGGTAAAGAAACTTTGACTTTTGGGACAACCCCATTCGGTCTCTTGCACACGGCAACTTTGAAAAACTTATAGCACCTCAAAAAAAGATTTAGCCCCTTTTGGACAAGTTTTCAGTTTTTTTGATTTTACATAATTAACCAAAATTTTCATAATTTTTTTTTGCCTGATTACACGGATTAATTTTTGTTCGCGGATTGGTATTGTTAATTTAATGCGGCAGGATATTTTTATGATTTTAAATTCTGAATATCAACATTATACATACTGTTGCAGCAATACAGAGCCTGTTCCGGCGCACCTGTGTCATAGAAAGTAGATTTTACCTAAAAATTGTTAAAAATTGCACATTTGCAGGTCAAATGTGCAATTTTCACGCATTTTTTTTCAAAGAGTGTGCGTTAATTCAAAAATTTTGCTTTTCTTTGCAGTCGCAATTTTTAATTTTAACTAATAATAAAAAAGATTATGTCAGACGTAGCAGCAAAAGTAAAAGCAATTATTGTTGACAAACTTGGGGTTGACGAGGCAGATGTTACTCCAAATGCAAACTTCACAAGTGACCTTGGCGCCGATTCTTTGGATACGGTTGAATTGATTATGGAATTTGAAAAAGAATTCGCAATATCAATACCTGACGAAGAGGCTGAAAAGATTTCGACAGTCGGCGATGCAATAAGTCATATTGAAGCATTGCAGAAGTAATTTATTGAACGTTTTAAGCAGCGAGGGCAGAGACAAAACACATATTGAGCGAAAAGCGAAAAATACGTTTTGGCTATGCCGAGTCGCGCAAAACGACTAAATTTATTGAACAATAATTTTAAAAAATGGAATTAAAAAGAGTAGTTGTAACCGGTATCGGCGCTATTACACCCATTGGCAATTCTGCTGCAGAGATGTGGCAGAATGCCGTCAATGGTATAAGCGGTGCAGGCGAAATCACACACTTTGATGCCTCCAATTTCAAAACGCGCTTTGCCTGTGAGGTGAAAAACTTTGCCCCGCTCGATTATTTTGAGAAGGCAGAAGTCCGCAAATTTGACTTGTATGCACAATATGCCATCGCAGCAGCCAAAGAAGCAGTAGAGAACAGCGGTATGAACCTCGATGAAATTGACCGCGAAAATGTTGGAGTGATTTTTGCCGCCGGAATTGGCGGCATTCATACTTTTGAACAGGAAGTAGGAAACTATTATGCCAACGAAGAGCAAGGTCCAAAATTCAACCCATTTTTTATCCCCAAGATGATTTCGGACATCGCTGCCGGACAGATTTCAATTATGTACGGCTTTCGCGGACCAAATTATTCTACCACATCAGCCTGCGCCTCGTCAACCAATGCTCTTATTGACGCATTCAATTACATACGACTCGGTCAAGCAACGGTGATACTCGCCGGCGGCGCAGAAGCAGCAATTACAAAAGCCGGAGTGGGCGGCTTCAATGCAATGAAAGCGTTGTCTACACGCAACGATGACCCGCTACGTGCATCCCGCCCGTTCAGCAAAAGCAGAGACGGCTTCGTAATAGGCGAGGGAGCGGGATGCCTCGTACTCGAAGAACTTGAACACGCACAGGCACGCGGGGCAACAATACTTGCCGAGATAGTTGGAGGCGGACTTTCGGCTGACGCTTATCACCTCACCGCTACGCACCCAGACGGACTCGGCGCAAAATTAGTGATGCAACGCGCACTCAAAGATGCGAAATTGCGCCCCGAAGACATTGACTATATAAATGTGCATGGAACTTCAACCCCGGTGGGTGACATCTCCGAGGCAAAGGCAATTAAGGAAGTATTTGGGCAGCACGCATACAAACTGAATATCAGCAGCACAAAATCGATGACAGGACATTTGCTTGGAGCAGCAGGAGCAATAGAGGCAGCGATAGCAATCCTTTCGATTGTTGAAAATACTGTTCCGCCCACAATAAACCACGATGCAGAAGACCAAGACCCTGATATTGACTACAACCTGAATTTTACGTTCAATAAAATGCAGAAACGCAACATAAGAACTGCATTATCGAACACTTTCGGCTTTGGCGGACACAACGCAAGCATTGTGGTAACGAGATTTCATTAAAACACGCCTGTCAGGTTTACGCATTTATTTTTATGTAAAAGAAAGGAATTATTTCGATCTTTGCAATAATTTTTCGGCTAAAATCTGTAAATTTGTTTTCCTCTCATCAGAAACATTTACAGAGGCAATATTATGCAAGGATTTTTCATAGAAAAAATTAATCTTTTCTTCTGCTAATTCTTTTATTTTCAGGCGGTTAAATATTTCTGTAACCCGCTTTATTTTCAGGTCGTGCGCCATACTTACATTTGTTAAAAGAGCGTTCAGTTCTGCTGCATCATCATGTTTTGCGCGTTGTAAGGCGTTGATTAGCAGATATGTTTTTTTGTTGCACAGGATATCGCCGCCAAGTTTTTTTCCAAATGTGCGCTCGTCGCCCCACACATCGAGCCAGTCATCTTTGATTTGAAAAGCCAGTCCGAGATTGATTCCAAATTCATAAAGTCTCTGACAGTCAATCCCTTGCGCCCCGCCAATAATTGCTCCGATTTTCAGCGCACAACCCAAAATAACTGCCGTTTTCAGCCGAATCATTTCCAGATAGTCGCTTTCATCAACGTCTGTGAGCGTCTCAAAATCCATGTCATATTGCTGTCCGTAGCAAACCTCGGCAGCAGTTTGCGAAAAGATGTCTAAAATCTGTTTGAGCGCCGCCTCGGGCGATTCGGAGATGTATCTGTACGCCTCTATCTGCATCAGGTCGCCCGACAGGATAGCCGTATTTGCGTTCCATTTAACATTCACTGTGGGCTTACCGCGCCGCAAAGTAGCCTTGTCCATTATATCGTCATGCAAAAGCGTGAAATTGTGAAAAATTTCGATGCCAATAGCAGGCTTGATTGCAGGTAAAATATTGTCGCTAAATAAATTGCACCCCATCAGAGTGAGCGCCGGACGCAGACGTTTGCCGCCCAGAGACAGCACGTAATCAACAGGCGCGTAAAGACCTTGCGGCTCGCGCTGCCAACTGATTTGCTCGAATTCTGCTTCCAAAACGGCTAAAATATCTTCAAATGTGTTCATCCTGTTTATTTTTTAAATATTATTGTTTAACCTTTTTAATAATTAGCAATTAGCAATTAGCAATTTTTTTAATCTATATCAAATTTAACAATGCCAAATCTTTTATCTTTATTCTATTGAAGGTTATTTGAATTAAAATAAAGTTTTTTTATTGATATTATTTCTTCTAATTATGAATTAATAGTGATGCACTAAATTTTTTTTGTTTGTAAATAATTGATTATAAATAAGTTATAAGCGTTCTTTGATTTTTGGACTTTGATTTTAATTATTAATTGCTGTTCGGCAAAAAACCTATCTTTTTTCCGAATCTAATTTTATCAGAATAAACAGCATAACTGTAAATCCCCAGAGCGAAGAGCCTCCGTAACTGAAGAACGGCAACGGTATGCCTATCACCGGCATCAACCCCAGCACCATTCCTACGTTGATAACGAGGTGAAAAAACAGGATGCTCGCCACACAGTAGCCATACACTCGCGAAAAAGCATAATGCTGCCTTTCGGCTATTTTCAGCAGTCGGACGAGCAAAAATGCGTATAGCGCAAGCACCGCTATCGACCCTGCGAAGCCATGCTCCTCGCCCACTGTGCAAAAGATGAAATCCGTATCCTGCTCAGGGACGTACTTCAACTTGGTCTGAGTGCCGTTCAAAAAGCCCTTGCCAAACAGCCCGCCCGACCCAATAGCAATCTTAGACTGGTTAACATTGTATCCGGCGCCGCTAAGGTCATCTTCCATGTTCAACAAAACCTTGATGCGCAGTTGCTGATGAGGTTGCAGCACACGCTCGAATAAATACTCGGACGAATAACAGAATATTACGCTCACAATAGAAATCAAAACAATGGTACGGTACTGTTTTTTCCTGTAAAATAATTCCTGAACTATCCAAAAAATTGCCGAAAGAAAAATTATTGCAATGGCAATATAATTAAAATTTATTTTTACCTCAAAAAAATAGAATAACACATACGATACAACCGCAATCGCAACTGCACCAAACAGCGCCACCATTCCCTGTTTGTCTTTGCGAAAAGCAAGCGAATATACCAGTTGAATCAGCAGAACGATGCCCATTGCCAAGATAAATCCCAGCGAGCCGCTGCCAATCTCAACGGCGCTAAATCGAATCACAATAACGAAGAGCAGCACCGCCAGCAACCCGAAAAGAATGATTATGCCGTTCATCCCTTCGCGGTAGAACACCAGAAAGAAGGCGATAAACACCAGCGCCGAGCCTGTTTCTTTTTGCAAAATAATCAGAGCCATCGGCAGGAGAACAAAGCCAAGCAGAGGGAAAATATCTTTCCATGTGCGAAATTTGTAGTTGTACGCGCTCATAAACCGCGCCAATACCAGCGAGGTGGCGACCTTAGCCGTCTCCGCAGGCTGAAAATTGACCGACCCTATCACTATCCACGACCGTGACCCCTTAATATCAGGCGCTATAAAAATCGTTATTATAAGCAACACAACAACCGTTGCATAAATAATGTATGCAAAATAGTTGTAAACTTTTGCGTCTATCAGTAAAACAATACCCGCAATAGCAAATCCTGTGAGTATCCATATAAATTGCTTGCCCGCGCGCTGGTCAAAATCAAATATTGAGGCTGGGTTTTCAAAATCGTAACTTGCGCCGTAGACGCTCAGCCAGCCCATGATAACCAAAACCAGGTAAATGATAATAATTGTCCAATCGAGACGTTGGGGCAAAGGTCGGTTGCGAGGCATTTTATATATTTTTTTTGTGGCTACAAAAATATATATAAATTTTCAATTTACAACTTTTTTTTAGCCGGAAATGCGCCAATTGCTATCCGCTTCCAAAAAAAAGTTTTTATTTGCGGAAAAAGTATTACCTTTGCAGCGCAATTGAAAAATGTCGTAACTGACATTAGGGGTGCCTTAATATTTCGGGCTGAGAATATACCCTTTGAATCCGCTGCGTAATGGCAGAATGGAAAAAAACGGCGAAATTTCTTTCCTTTTTTTGTTAATGCACTCATAAAAATTATTTTTTTTATTAACAATGGGAACTCCTAAAAACTGCTTATTTGTCGTTGGACTTCATTTTCAAAATGCTCATTTACATTAGTAAACTGCGCTTTTGAAAACTTGTCCGCCTAAAATAATCTAGTTTTTAGGAGT
>JAISWT010000229.1 GCA_031271005.1 Prevotellaceae bacterium
TTTGCTTTGTCGTATTGGTGGGCTTTGAACAAATTTTCGGCTTCCGCACACAGAATATTTATGTCTAATTCGGCAAGTTTGTCGGAATACATATCTCGGTTTTCAGGTTTAACCGCTAATGCTTCATTGTAAAACTGCTTTGCCGTTGCGTATTGCTTTTGATAATATGCCGATTCGGCTTGCTGAATGGCATTTTGATATTTTTCTTCACGCTCTGCCGCTTCGCGGGCAAGGCGTTCCGCTTCGGCTTTTAGTTCTTCAACCTGTTTGTAGTTGTAAATAAAGAAGTTGTAACGAATATCTGCGCCTTCTTGATTTCGCTTTTTCAACTGCTTTTTGAAATTTACTTCGTACAAACCGTTGCGATACACGCTTTCCAACCCGCGCTCTATAGCATCGGTCGGATAAATGCGTTTGTATCCGTTGCTTGTGAGTTCGGATCTCAGGCGGTCGAGTTGTTCATCGTTGGCAATGGTGTAGGCAATGGCGTTATCATAAGTTGGATATAGATAAAAGTAAAACCAACCCTTTGCCAAATCGTTGTACGAATTTTTGTCGAAAGCCCAAGTAACCTGCTTGTAATCGGTAGCAACTTCGTCATCATACTCGTCTGTTTCCTTGATATTGGTGGAGTACAGTTTCCAGCCTTTGTTTGTCAAAAACCTGTCCACATAATCCAAGTCCTTGCTTTGCAACAGTTGCAGCAAGTCGTTCAAGTTGAGTTGCGCTTTTTTGATACGCGCCTGCTCTTTGAGTTTGTTTTTTTTTTGCTCGCTCTCGTATTGCTGTTGGCGTTGCTTTTGTTCGAGTTGCCCTTTTATGCTTTGTGCGTTGGCGTAAATTGCAGTCAATAAAACACAGAAAATCAGTAAAATATATTTTTTAGTCGCCATATTCTTCTGTATCTGAATTGATTAAACTTTGTAAGTTATCTCTGTTAAACCCAACATACAACGAACACGCATAATCGCTGTATGTAACGGCAAAACTTAAATTGCCGTCTTGATAAGCGATATATTGTCCGTTTGCTGTTTCCATTTTCGCATTGTATCGCTTTTCTATTTCGATTTTCAAGGCATTGGCAACTGCGCCGCCTTTGTCGTTAGCATCGCCCGACAAATCAAACTGATACTCGATAGTTGAAACATTCTCGGAAAATTTGTACTGCTTTGTCGTGCCTGTTTCGTATCTGTAACCGAAAAATTCATTGTAAGTGGTTACATTTTTGTAAATGGCATTGACAAAATGAAACTGCGTTTTTGTAACCGAAATTTCATCTGTAATCTTTTGGTCTTCGTAGGTATATGCCGTGTATTTGTCATTTGCATTTATATTGTCATACAACGGATTATCAATGATATTTTGCAAAGTTGATTCAGCGGTAAAGCCGTCAAAGGTTTTATTGTCGCCTGCTTTTTCAAAAAACTTGTTGATAAATGCAGAGGCATCGTAATAATCGCTTTGCACATAAGAAGTTGTCTCAAAAACATACTTTATTGCATCAAATTGAGGATTAACAAGATATTTGCCTTTCTTGTCAATAACTCCCCATTTATCAGCATTTTCCACAAATGCAATATCGCCAAAAAATGCAGAAGCGTTGTCAAATTGCAGATTAATTTCGATTTTGCCCTGCTTGTTGATATAGCCGTAGAGGTCGCCCTGTTCAATTACAGCCAAACCGCTTTGAAATTCGCCTGCATAATCAAACTGTGGATTTATTTCAATTTTGCCGGTTTCGGTTATGTAGCCGTATTCTTTGCCCAATTTCACAACCGCCATTCCCTCACTGAAATCGCCTGCACGGTCGAATTGCGGATTGATTACATAACCGCCTTTGGAGTCAATGTAGCCGTATTGTTTTCCGTTATGAAATACGGCTTTCCCGTTTTTGAAGTCGCCTACTTTGTCAAACTGCGGATTGATTACGATTTTTCCTGTTTTGTCGATAAAACCGCACTTCCCCTTTTGTTTAACAGCTGCCAACCCTTCGGAAAATGAGCTTGCGCCTTCAAATTGCGGATTAATAACCGTTTTACCCGACTTATCCACAAAACCAAATTTGTCGTCTGCTATAACAATCATAGCCAATCCTTCGGAAAACGAACAGACATATTTTGCCTGTTTCAGCGAGAACTTTGTTTCACCCGACTTGTCAATACAGACAGGGTAACTGCCGTCCGACACCACAAAAGCAAGTCCTTCCGCGAAATGCGTACCGCTTTTGAATTTAGCAGGAATAGCATATTTGCCGTCCTTTTTAATGTAACCTGTTTTTCCGTCAGAAGAAATGACTTTTGCCAAGCCGTCGCGGAAAAATCCGGCATTTTGAAACTGCGGGTTGATTACATACTCTCCTTTTTTGTTAATGTAACCCCACTTTTTGCCCGATTTCACGGGGATTAACTTCAAATCTGCCTGATCTGAATTGGAACACGCTACGCAGAAACAAAGCAATCCTGCGATAAGCATTTTTGATACTGTTTGAATTTTAATTTTCATATCTATCTTGATTTTTAATTTATTATTTCTATTCAGTGAAAGACCTTCTT
>JAISWT010000231.1 GCA_031271005.1 Prevotellaceae bacterium
ACGTTGCACGATTTCTTCTGCCAAATAACCGTTGCCGCCCGAAATGCGAATTATAAAATTGTACAACCCGGCGGAATATTTTTCAAAAAGTTGTTTAAAAGCGCTTTCGGAATTATTCCGCAATTCTGCAATTATTTTATCTTCATTTGCTTTCATTTTAATTGTAAAATTGCCCGCAAAAATATTTTTAATGAGTATTTTTATTGTTTTTTTTTCAAAAGAGCCTAAAATTCGTCAAAACTTTGCCCCTAAAAAAAATCGCCGTAAAGTTATAACAATTTTTTTGTATAAAAAGGATTGTCTATTTTTGCAAAAAAAAATCAGTCGGCAACTGTAATCTCCAACTTTACCCGACAGTAATTTTTGCAAACATGGCAATTTATTTTCTTTCCGATGCACATCTTGGTTCGCGGCTGGTGCATAATCCGCGTGAACACGAGTTGCGAGTGGTGCGCTGGCTCGACAGCGTAAAATCAGATGCGTCTGAAATTTATCTGCTCGGCGACATTTTTGATTTCTGGTTCGAGTACAAAACAGTAGTGCCGAAAGGCTTTGTGAGGCTGCTGGGCAAAATCGCCGAACTTGTTGACCAAGGCATTGATATTCACTTCTTTACGGGCAATCACGATATTTGGGCGTTCAGTTATTTTGAGCAGGAAATAGGAATGAAAGTTCACCGACAGCCGCTCACTGTCGAGCATTTTGGCAAAACATTTTACCTGCGGCACGGCGACGGGCTGACCGACGACGATATTGGGTTCAGTTTTATCCGCAAAATGTTTCATAGCCGATTCTTGCAGCACGCTTTTGCCTGTGTTCCGCCAGGGGCGGGGCAAAATCTCGGCTTCTTTTGGGCAAAAAAAAGCCGCGAAAAACTGAGCGAAAAAGATATGCAGTTCAAGGGCGAAGACGGCGAACCGATTATTCGATTTGCCAAAAAATATGTCGCCACGCACACGGTCGATTACCTGATATTCGGGCATAGACATTTGTTGCTCAACCTGCAACTTGCTCACGGCGAGCAGGTTATTATTCTCGGCGACTTCATCAGCCTTTTCACTTACGGCAAATTTGACGGGAAAACTTTTGAATTAAAAGAATTTTGATGTCTGCAACTTTTTGCTGCCTTCACCGCGTCTAATTTGAATGCTCGGAAGACAAAAATCCGATGGCAAATTTTGATTTCGAGCAACTGCTAAAAATTTTAAAACCCGAAGAACGTGCCGCCGTTTAGCAATTAGCAGTTAGCAGTTAGCAGTTAGCAGTTAGTAATTCTCAATTCTCAATTCTCAATTCTGCGGGAGACAAAATCAACATTCTGACAACTGACAACTAATTTACGGCGGTTGAGGGGAAAAACATTATCAGATAAAATAAAATAAAATATAAAACGTTATACTTCTTTAACATACGACTTGTGAAGCGTTTTGCTCGAAAAGAGTTATGAGAACTTCCAAAAATTGTTTTTTTGTTGCAGGAACTTATGTTAAAAAAAAATCACGTTTGCACGCACCAAATTTATATGCAAAAAATATTAATATTTTTTTTATTTAACATACTGACACTCAACATTGTAAATGCGCAACAGGACTTGCGCGTTTATGGTTATGCCATTAACGACAGCAATCGCGGCATGGAAGGAGTGAGCGTACATATTGACGGCACGCCGCTGACTGTGTTAACCAACGGCAACGGTTACTACGAGTTGACGCTTACAAAAAGCGACTCGATGGTACTCGTTTTTTCGCTTGACGGTTACGAAACAATCCGTCAAGTGATTCATCCTCAACGCAATACGCTGTCTATAACAGTAGAGATGCAGCCCGTTTTACACAAACTTGATGAAGTAGGCATTTCTGCCGTCAGGCGGCAGACTTCGATGATGGAGACATTGTCCCCCCAAAATATCCGCCTCACGCCAAATGCAGCCGGCGGCATTGAAGCCTTGCTGATTACAATGGCAGGCGTAAGCCAGAACAACGAGTTGAGTTCGCAGTACAGCGTGCGCGGCGGAAATTTTGACGAGAACAGCGTATATGTCAATGATATAGAAGTTTACAGACCCCTGCTTGTGCGCTCAAGCCAGCAGGAAGGATTGAGTTTTATTAACCCCGATTTGGTGGAAAATATTGCATTCTCTTCGGGCGGATTTGAACCGAAATATGCGGAGAAGATGTCGTCCGTTCTCGATATTCAGTATAAGAAGCCTAAAAAAGCGGAAGCAAGCATTTCGTTGGGGCTTTTGGGGGCGTCTCTCTATGTTGGAACGGCAGCGAAACGCTTCACACAAGTACACGCAATACGCTATAAAACCTCACAATATCTGCTCGGAACGCTCGATACAAAGGGCGAGTACAAACCGTCATTCATTGATTATCAAACATTTATGACATTTAATCTCTCGCCAAAAACAGAACTGTCATTTTTGGGAAATTTTTCGCAAAACCGATATAAATTTATCCCGCAAACGCGCGAGACCACTTTCGGAACTTATAATATGGCACAAACCTACACAGTTTTTTTTGATGGCTGGGAAAACGACCTCTTCCGAACATATTTTGGCGCGTTAAGATTTAGTTTTTTGCCTTCTAAAACACTGAAAATGAACCTTACTGCATCTGCATATTACACCAACGAAAATGAAAGTTACGATATAACCGGCGCCTACCTGCTCAGTACGCGCAAGCAAAACGTGCAGGGCGAGATTGAAGGCGAACCGCTCGGAATAGGCGAGTATCACGAGCATGCACGAAACAGTCTGGCGGCAACTGTGGCAAACATCACATATTCAGGAGAATATAACTTCTCTAACAATAAACTCGCGTGGGGCGTAACAGGGCAGACAGAACGAATTTCCGACAAGATTAGCGAATGGAAATGGAACGATTCCGTTGGCTATTCACTGCCTTACGACCGGAAAATTTTCAACCTCTTTTATTCGTTGAAGTCACGCGACACACTCAACTCTTTTCGCACAACTGCTTATGTACAAGATACATACAGGTGGGAAAGTTCGTGGGGACGATGGACGGCAACAGGCGGCGCGCGCTTAAATTTCTGGTCTGTGAACAAAGAATTGCTGATAAGCCCGCGTGCAATGATTGCGCTCTCGCCGTTTTGGAAGCGTGATTTCACTTTCCGATTAGCAACAGGCGTATATTATCAAACGCCGTTCTACAAAGAATTGCGGCAAATAGAAAGCGATGCAGACGGAAATTCATATATCCGCTTAAATACCGACATTAAAGCGCAACGCTCGGTACATGTGGTTGCAGGCAGCGACTATTATTTTCGTGCGTGGGGGCGACCGTTCAAATTCACAACAGAGGCGTATATAAAACTTGCCGACCGCGTTATCTCCTATGAATTGGAAAATGTAAACATCAAATATTCAGGACTTAACGATGCAAAAGCATACACAGCGGGCATTGACTTCAAACTTTTTGGCGAACTGATTCCGGGCGCCGAAACCTGGCTTAACTTTTCACTGATGGATTCAAAGGAAAAAATTGACGGGAAAACCTTCATTGTCAACGGAAAAGCGCAGGAATGGATTCCACGCCCCAACAGTCAGCGGTTCGTTCTGTCGGCGCTGTTTCAGGATTATCTGCCCACAAATCCGAAATACAGGTTGCACTTACGCGCAATATGGTCGGACGGGATGCCCGTTGGCGCGCCCGGCAACAATAATTCGCGGGCAGCATTTCGCTCTACATCATACCGCCGCATAGACATCGGCGCATCGCGAGTATTCACACAGGGAGAAGATAAATTGATGAGCGCAAAGTGGCTAAACAAAGTAGAAAGAATTATTTTTAATATAGAAATATTTAATTTGTTAAATATAAATAATGTAAATTCATATTACTGGATTAGCGATATGCAACAGCGTCAAATGGCTGTACCCAATTACCTCACAGGACGAATGTTTAACTTTAAAATAATGGCAGATTTTTAAAAGTTGTCAGTTGTCAGAATGTTGATTTTGCAGAATTTGCGTACAAGTCTTATTCTTTAGTCTTTTTATTTCACAGAGAGACACAGAACTTGTCCCGCCAAAGCGGGAGAAATCACTGAGATACACAGAGATTTTTTACAAAAAAACCTCCCGCTTTGGCGGGATAAGTCTTGTGTTACTTGTGAATTTCTCCCGCTTTGGCGGGACAAGTCTTGTGCGCTTTGTGGTAAAAAAAATTAACCACAAAGGACACGAAGGTTACACAAAGTTCACAAAGCGGGAAAATAATATCAAATAATCAATTTTCAGGAGTTCCCGTTTATAAAAAAAGAGGCTGCCTCAAAAAAATACTTTTGAGACAGCCTCCGTTCTGTTAATGTTGTAAATTCATTTTTTCAAGTTAATACAAGCGAAGTTTTTTGATTATTGTTTAATCAATGTTTTG
>JAISWT010000025.1 GCA_031271005.1 Prevotellaceae bacterium
GGGCTTACTTACCCTGCACTTCGCTACGCTGCGTTTGTGCAGGGTTATGAAAGTAACGCCCTATCGGGCGAAAACTACAAATATTGATTGTTAGCAAGTTGTGATAATTGCGAAAGTTAAATAATAAATATAAAACAACTCCATATTCTTTATTCATTTTTTAATAAAAAAAACGGTAAAACTCTGGTTTTAAGAATTTTACCGAAAAAATTGTGTGTGTTTAAAGATGTTATTTAATAACAGATTTTAAAAGCCCTAAGTCAGGCGTTACGCTAATAATGTCAAAAAAAACAAAATCTTTTGTGTTGTTTGCTGCCCGCTTGTAGTTTGGCAATGGTTTGCACCACAGCCAAAGAGGAAGTAAAAAGAGCCTCCTTTCTGCGTTTCGCAAAAACGTATCTCAATGCACTGACATCATTATTCTGTCCCGTACAATAGTTGATTAGCACGTTTGTATCAACATATACGCGGGTAATTTTGCTACTCATACGGCACTGAAAACTAATCTGTTAAACTGTCTTTTTTCAGCAGGCGTAACAACATCAAGGTTTGCCCTGATAAATTGTTGTTCCGCAAGGTCAATTAAATCCTTGTGTTTAGTACCTGTTTTGTTTAGCATCAATTTAAGCAATGCCTGTTTTTGTTTCCGCGCGAGCGTATACTCCTCTTTTGTGTATTTTGCCATAATTTTTTAATTTTTAATATTAAAATTATGCTGCAAAATTACAATTTTTCTACGAAAACAACAAAATTTTCGGTAAAATTCAATATCAAAGTGTTAAGTTTCACAAAATAAAATTGCTATTTTATTCCAAGTGAAATTGGCGGATAAACTATTGCCAGCAATACAAAGAACAAAGGATTAGTGGTAATTTTATATTCCTTTAACCCTTTATTTTTAACCGTTAAAAAAAAATCTATTTTCACTTTTCTACTACAAATCGCCAAAATTATATTCAATAATGTATAAAATAAGCGCAAAAAATAGTAACTTTGCGCTGTTTTTAAACTTGGAACTGAATTATTAGCAAATAAATCATTTATAAAAAACTTTAAATATTAAAAAACTATTAAATTTAAAAGCAAATGAAAAAAGTATTGTGTTACACGCTATTCCTTACGGTTTTTACCGTATTAGGCTGTTCGCAACAGTCGAAAAACAGCAATGATGTTGAGAAAAAAATCAACTCACTGCTCTCGCAAATGACTCTTGATGAGAAAATCGGGCAAATGAACCAACTCACGGATGTCGGCATCAACGATGATGTCAAGGCTCAAATCAAAAACGGTTCTGTCGGCTCGTTCCTCAACACAATGTCGCCTGAGCAAATCAACGAAATGCAGAAAATTGCAGTAGAGGAAAGTCGCCTCGGCATTCCGCTTGTGTTTGCCCGCGATATTATTCACGGGTTCAAAACCATTTTTCCTGTTCCGCTCGGACAGGCTGCATCTTTCAACCCTGAAGTCGGCTACAACGGTGCGCGGGTTGCTGCTGTTGAGGCATCGTCTGTGGGCATTCGTTGGACTTTCACTCCTATGATGGACATTTCGCGCGATGCACGCTGGGGCAGAATTGCCGAAAGTTGCGGTGAAGACCCTGTGCTTACCGCTAAAATGGTTGTGGCTATGATACGCGGTTTTCAGGGCGAAAATCTTGCTGACCCAACCAGCATTGCTGCTTGCGCAAAGCATTTTGCAGGCTACGGAGCGGCGGAGTCGGGCAAAGATTACAACACCACATGGATTCCAGAGGAACTCCTGCGAGATGTGTATCTTGTGCCGTTTGAGGCTGCTGCAAAAGCGGGCTGCGCAACTTTTATGTGTTCTTTCAACGATATTAACGGAGTGCCAAGTTCGGGCAACCGCCATCTAAACGTAGATATTTTGCGCAATGAATGGGGTTATGACGGCGTTCTCGTGAGCGATTGGGGTTCGGCGCAACAAATGATACCTCACGGATTTAGCGAGGATTTGAAACAGGCTGCCGAGCAGGCAGCAAACGCAGGTATGGATATGGATATGATGGGGTTTGCCTACATCAACCACCTCAAAGAACTTGTAAATGAGGGAGTTGTATCTGAAAAAACTATCGACAGTGCTGTTAGAAATATTTTGCGCCTGAAATATCGTTTGGGTTTATTTGACAAGCCTTATGTTGAAATAAAAGACAGTACTGTTTTTTATGCAAAAGAAAGCCTTGAAAAAGCGAAACAGGCTGCTGTTGAAAGCGCGGTTTTGTTGAAAAATGAAAATAATGTGCTGCCTCTTGCAAATCTGAAATCTGTTGCTGTAATCGGCGCGCTTGCAGACGCTCCCGCCGACCAGGTTGGTACTTGGTGCTTTGACGCAGAGCCGTCTCACAGTGTTACGCCAATCGCTGCAATTACAGAGGCTTACGGAAAAGACGTTAAAATAAATTATGTGCAAACGCTCAAATACAGCCGCGACAAAAATAAATCGGACTTTCCGAAAGCCCTTGCCGCAGCGCGCAATTCTGACGCAGTGCTTTATTTTGTCGGCGAGGAGGCAATCCTTTCGGGCGAGGCGAAGTGTCTTGCTGATATTTCGTTGCAGGGAGCGCAGTCGGAACTTCTTACCGAATTGAAAAAATCAGGAAAGCCTGTTGTGTTGGTTGTTATGGCAGGTCGCCCGCTGACGATTGAGAAAGAGGCGAAAGAGGCTGATGCAATTCTGTACGCTTTTCATGGCGGCACAATGGCGGGAGCAGCACTTGCCGATTTGATTTTCGGCAAAGCCGTTCCTTCGGGCAAATTGCCTGTTACTATGCCGAAAATGGTTGGGCAAATTCCGATTTACTACAACCACAAAAACACAGGTCGCCCCACAGGCAAAGGCGCAACTTTGATTGATGAAATTCCTGTCGGCGCAGGACAATTTTCTATCGGATCCACTTCATACCACCTTGATGCTGGTTCAGAGCCGCTTTATCCATTCGGATACGGTTTGAGTTACACTACTTTCGAGTACAGCGATGTACAACTTTCAGATACGGTTATTTCCTTAAATGGCAAAATTACCGCAAAATGCACAATTAAAAATACAGGGAAATACGATGCCTGCGAGGTTGTCCAATTCTATATGCGCGACTTGGTCGGAGAGTTAATCCGTCCCGTAAAAGAATTGAAAGATTTTCAGAAAATCCTTATAAAAGCAGGGGAGAGTAGAGAAGTAGAATTTACCCTTACCACCGACGACCTTGCTTATTGGCATAGTGATATGAAAAAACGTGCCGACAAAGGAAAATTCTACTTGTGGATTGCTCCAAGCAGCGACTTAGGCAAGGCAGTAGAATTTAAGTTAAAATAGGTTGTGGTTGTTGGTGGTTATTTGTAGTTATTTGTAGTTATTTGTAGTTATTTGTAGTTATTCATAGTTATTCGTAGTTATTTATAGTTATTCATAGTTATTTATAGTTATTCGCGGTTATTTGTAGTTATCGGAAAACTTAAACAATAAATAACTACAAATAACTAAAAAGAATAGAAGAATCAGATTTTTCATGATAATAATTAAGAGAGGGAACGTAGCGAAGTGATTTCGATACGTTTTCGTTTTTTTATTTTTAAATTAATAATACGTAAAGATACAACTTTTTTCACAAAAAAATATTACCTTTGCATTTTTAAAAAAAAATTATAATTCATAATTTATAACACTTAATTAATTATGTGTGGAATTGTTGGCTACATCGGCAAGCGCAATGCTTATCCAATTTTGATTAAAGGACTGAAACGGCTCGAATATCGAGGCTACGACAGCGCAGGAATTGCTCTGCTAAACTCAAAAAATGAGTTGAACGTCTATAAAACAAAAGGCAAAGTGTCTAATTTAGAGCATTTTGCAAAAGATAAAGATTGCAATGGAACAATCGGCATTGCGCATACACGTTGGGCAACGCATGGCGAGCCGAACCAAATCAACGCGCACCCGCATTATTCCGAATCGAAAAATATTGCGCTGATTCACAACGGAATTATCGAAAATTACGCCGATTTAAAAGAAAATTTAACCCGCAAAGGCATTCATTTTCAGAGCAATACAGATACGGAAGTGATTGTGCAACTGATAGAATATCTTTTGCAAAAAAACGATACCGACCTGCTTACCGCTGTACAACTTGCGCTTAGTCACGTTGTGGGCGCGTATGCCATTGCTGTGATTGACAGAAACAACCCTGATGTGATTGTGGCGGCGCGCAAAAGCAGTCCGCTTGTGGTAGGAATTGGCGATGACGAGTTTTTTATAGCCTCTGACGCATCGCCGATTGTGGAATATACAAAAAAGATGGTTTTTATTGATAATGAGGAAGTTGCGTATATAAAACGCGGCGAAGAACTGAAAATAGTTAATCTGAACAACGTTGAAATTAAGCCCGAAATTGAGGAGGTGATGCTTGATATTGGGCAGTTGGAAAAAGGCGGTTACGAGCATTTTATGCTAAAAGAAATTTTTGAACAGCCTGCTTGTATCGAAAATTGTATGAAAGGGCGCGTAAATATTGCGCACGACAGCATAAAACTCTCTGCTTTAATTGATTTTCACGACAAATTAGTTGGCGCAAAACGTATAATTATTTTGGCTTGTGGTACATCTTGGCATTCGGGAATGATTGGAAAATATTTGTTTGAAACCTATTGCAAAATTCCTGTTGAGGTGGAATACGCTTCAGAATTTCGCTACCGCAGCAATGTTGTGGGCGAAAATGATGTTGTGATAGCCGTTTCGCAGTCGGGTGAAACCGCAGATACGCTCGCCGCTGTTGAGTTGGCGAAAGAAAAAGGCGCGTTTGTGTATGGTATCTGCAATTCAGTCGGCTCGTCAATCCCAAGAGCCACTCACACAGGCAGTTACATTCACGTTGGACCAGAAATAGGCGTTGCATCAACAAAGGCATTTTCGGGGCAAGTTACCGTTCTTGTGATGCTTGCATTGGCTTTGGCAAAAAGCAAAAACGCTATTTCTGACAAAGACTATTTTGAAATAATAGCAGAATTGGCTAAAATTCCCGAAAAAATGAAAAAAGTTTTGCAAATGAATGAAAAAATTGCTGATTTGGCAAAAATTTTCACTTATGCGCACAATTTTATTTATTTAGGGCGCGGTTATTGCTTTCCTGTGGCGTTGGAAGGGGCGTTGAAATTAAAGGAAATTTCCTATATTCACGCCGAAGGCTACCCCGCTGCGGAAATGAAACACGGACCTATCGCGCTCATTGACGACGAGATGCCTGTGGTGGTTATTGCCACGCAGAACGCTCTGTATGAGAAAGTTGTGAGCAATATGCAAGAGGTTAAGGCGCGGAAAGGAAGGATTATTGCGCTAATTTCCGAAGGCGATGAAAAGATAAAAGATATTGCAAATTTCTGTATCGAAGTGCCGCAAACTTTGGAATGCCTTGAGCCGTTGATTACGACAATTCCGCTGCAACTTTTGGCATATCATATCGCCGTTTGCAAAGGAAAAAATGTTGACCAGCCAAGAAATTTAGCAAAAAGTGTAACGGTGGAGTAAAAATTACGAATTACGATTTTGTTTCCCTCTCATTGCTCAAAGCCAGAAATGACATGAAATAAACAAAATTTGTGTTAATTTATGTAATTTGTGGATAAAAAATGGAAGACGAAAAATTTATGCAACTTGCTCTTTCAGAGGCAAAAAACGCTTTTGAGCAGGGTGAAATTCCTGTTGGGGCAGTAGTTGTGTGCCAGAATAAAGTTATTGCGCGGGCGCACAATCTTACCGAACTGCTTACCGATGTTACTGCGCATGCCGAAATGCAGGCGATAACTTCGGCAGCAAATTATCTCGGCGGTAAGTACTTGATTGACTGTACTTTATACGTTACTGTCGAACCCTGTACGATGTGTGCGGGCGCGTTGAATTGGGCGCAGATTTCGCGGATTGTTTTCGGCGTAAAAGACGAAAAATGCGGTTTTTCAAAATTTGCTCCTAATGTTTTGCATAAAAAAATCTTAATCACAGGCGGAATTTTAGAACAGGAGTGTAAAGAAATTTTGCAGGAATTTTTTAGAAATAAACGGTAAAAAAATAGATAATATTCTCTAATTTTGTGTGTTTTGTTGATAACATATTGTTTTACTTCTACAAAAAAAATTGTACTTTTGCAAAAAAATATTTAATAAATAGAATGAATATCCATATATTTTCCTGAAATTATTATCTTTTAGATAAGAAACTTTGTTGATTTTTAGGTAATATTGTGTAGCACCCTGTCATTGCTCTTATATTTGCAGTCTGAAACATTATTAATAAACTTTTATGAATACCCGTATATACCTCAATGTCGCTGTAACTGATTGAATGTAAAGGTTTTATCCTGCAAAAACAAGACGTTTTTAAATAGTTGTATATCAATTAATTATCACTGTTTTTAGATTAATATACGGATATTCATAGAAAACAAAATATTTAACTTTTTTAATACAATATACAAAAGTACAAATGAAAAATTTTGCTATAATCGGTGTCGGTGGGTATATCGCGCCGCGTCATCTCAGAGCGGTAAAAGATACGGGAAACAATCTGGTTGCCGCTTATGATAAGTTTGACAGTGTAGGGTTGCTTGACAGTTATTTTCCCGAAACGGCGTTTTTTACCGAGCAGGAACTTTTTGACCGCCACTGCACAAAAATAAAAGGCGCGGACAAACAGATTGATTATGTGTCGATTTGCACGCCGAACTATCTGCATGATGCGCATATTCGTTACGGTTTGCGTTTGGGCGCAGACGTGATTTGCGAAAAACCGCTTGTGCTAAATCCTTGGAATGTTGATGCACTCAAAGCAGTTGAAAAACAGGAGGGCAAACGCATTAACACAATCTTGCAACTGCGTCTGCATCAGGCAATTATCAACCTTAAAAAGAAAGTTGATGAAAGTCCTAAAAACAAAATTTTTGATGTGGATTTAACCTATATCACTTCGCGCGGAAATTGGTATTATTCCTCGTGGAAAGGCGATGACCACAAGTCGGGCGGTATTGCAACCAATATCGGCGTACATTTTTTTGATATGCTGCAATGGGTTTTCGGCGCGCCTACAAAGAATATTGTTCATATCGCTTCGCACGACAGGGTAGCGGGCTACCTTGAACTTGAACGGACACGTGTGCGTTATTTCCTCAGCATCAACGCCGAACATCTGCCTGCAAACGCTGTTCAGGGCGAAAAACGGACTTTTCGTACGATAAATATTGACGGAGACGAGTTTGAATTTAGCGATGGTTTTACCGAACTGCACACCGAAAGTTACCGTCATATTCTTGCAGGCAACGGTTTCGGCATTGAAGATGCCCGCAACGCAATCGAAATTGTTTATCAAATCCGTCAAGCAAAACCAATCGGATTAAAAGGCGACTATCACCCATTGGCAAAACTGCCGCTGACAAACCACCCATTTGGTTGGTAATGATTTACAAAATTATAAATTTTGCAGAATTCACATAATTTAATATGTAAATTCTGCAAATTTTGCAATTTTGTTTAGAGCCTGTTTAAAATTTTATAAAAATTTAAACAACCTCTTAAAACACAGATTTTTAACTGTTAAATTATAAATAAAAATTGATAAATAACTAATTAAGCAGTGATTTTATATTAAACTAACGTTAATTTTTGTAAATTAATATGCGCAAATTAAACACAGAGGAGATAATACGAATTTCGCAGGAGGAGTTTCGTCAGGCTGAAAAAATCCCGCTTGTTGTGGTGCTGGACAATGTGCGCAGTCTGCACAATGTCGGTTCGGTGTTTCGCACTTCCGATGCCTACCGCGTGGAAAAAGTGCTGCTGTGCGGGATTACCGCCGCGCCACCCAACGCCGAAATTCACAAATCGGCTCTCGGAGCGGAATTTTCGGTTGATTGGCAATATTTCCGCGATACTCTTGACGCTGTTAAATGGTTGAAAGACAACGCTTTTGAGGTTTTGGCAGTGGAACAGACGGAAAACAGTGTTATGCTCAACGAGTTTAAAACCGAAAGCGAAAAAAAATATGCCGTAATTCTCGGTAACGAAGTTTTCGGCGTGCAGCAGAGCGTAATAGACCAATGCAGGACTTGCCTCGAACTGCCCCAATTCGGTACAAAACACTCCCTCAACGTCAGCGTAACGGCGGGGATTGTTATATGGGAAATGTGGGGAAAGTTAAAATAATTCCCAATTTATAATTTCTAATTCATAATTTTTTCGTACCTTTGCGCGATTTTTAAAAGTATAATTAATAAATTTAATGTAATGAACGTTATTACAAAGACCATCAGATTGGCTGATGGTAGAGAAATTACCCTCGAAACAGGCAAATTGGCAAAACAGGCAGACGGCTCTGCTATGGTTACGATGGGTAAAACTATGTTGTTGGCGACAGTTTGCTCGGCAAAAGATGCCAACCCCGGTACGGATTTTATGCCGTTATCGGTTGATTATAAAGAGAAATTTTCATCAGCAGGACGTTTTCCCGGCGGATTTTTGCGCCGCGAAGGTCGCCCTTCGGACTATGAGATTTTAATTTCGCGCCTCGTTGATAGAGCGTTGCGCCCGCTGTTTCCTGACGATTATCACGCGGAAACTTTTGTAAATGTTACTCTCTATTCGGCAGACGGCGTTGATATGCCTGACGCATTGGCTGGACTTGCAGCATCGGCGGCTTTGGCTGTGTCTGACGTGCCTTTTAATGGTCCCATTTCAGAAGTTAGAGTGGCAAGAATTAACGGTGAATTTGTGATTAACCCAACTTTTGAACAACTTGAAAATGCTGACTTGGAACTCATTGTCGCCGCTACTTTGGACAATATTATGATGGTTGAAGGCGAAATGAAAGAGGTTTCCGAAGAGGTTTTGCTTGAAGCAATTAAGGTGGCGCACGAGGCAATTAAACCGCAGTGCGAAATTCAACTTGAACTGATGCGCGAAGCAGGAAAAGAGGTTAAACGCGAGTATTGCCACGAAGTTAATGACGAGGATTTGAGAAAAGACGTGCGCGAAAAAACTTATGACAAAGCGTATGCAATCGCGATTTCGGCTAATACAGACAAGCACGAAAGAGGCGATAATTTTTCTGCAATAAAAGACGAATATCTCGCAACAATTCCTGAGGAGGAACTTACTGACGAGAAAAAGGCGTTGGTTGGAAAATATTACCACGAAGTAGAAAAAGAGGCAATGCGCCGCGCAATTCTTGACGAGGGCAAACGCCTTGACGGCAGAAAAACCACTGAAATTCGACCGATTTGGGCAGAAGTAAATTACTTGCCCGGACCTCACGGTTCAGCGGTTTTCACAAGAGGCGAAACTCAGTCGCTCTCAACCGTTACTTTGGGTACAAAACTTGACGAAAAAATTATTGACGAGGCGTTAACTCAGGGCAAAGGCAGATTTTTGCTGCACTACAATTTTCCGCCGTTCTCAACGGGCGAGGCAAGACCTTCGCGAGGCGTAGGACGTAGAGAAGTTGGACACGGTAATCTTGCTTTGAGAGCGTTGAAACCTGTTATTCCCGAAAATTACGACTATGTAATCCGCATTGTTTCCGATATTCTGGAAAGTAACGGCTCATCGTCAATGGCGACCGTTTGCGCAGGCACTTTGGCTCTTATGGATGCTGGCGTTCCAATCAAAAAACCTGTTTCGGGCATCGCAATGGGTTTAATTTCGGAAAACAAAGGTAAAAATTATGCCGTTTTGTCCGATATTCTTGGCGATGAAGACCATCTCGGTGATATGGATTTTAAAGTTACAGGCACAAAAGACGGCATCACCGCTACGCAAATGGACATAAAAGTTGATGGACTTTCTTACGAAATTCTTGAAACCGCGCTTACTCAGGCAAAAGAAGGCAGAGAGCATATTTTAGGCAAAATAACCGACACTTTGGCAGAGCCTCGCGAGGATTTGAAACCTCACGTTCCAAGAATTGTTACAATCCGCATTCCAAAAGATATGATTGGCGCGGTTATTGGACCTGCGGGCAAAATTATTCAGGGAATTCAGGCAGAAACAGGCACTGTTATTGCTATCGAAGAGGTTGGAAATGAGGGCATTGTGGAAATTGCATCGGCAGACAAAGCGTCAATCGAGGCGGCTTTGGCTCGCGTAATGGCGATTATTACCGTTCCCGAAATAGGCACTGTCTATCATGCTGCCGTTAAATCAATTATGCCTTACGGAGTTTTCGTGGAAATACTGCCTGGCAAAGAAGGTTTGTTGCACATTTCCAACATTAATTATAATCATTATAATACTATTGAGGAAACAGGCTTAAAAGAGGGCGACCTTATTGACGTGAAGCTGCTTGAAATTGATGAGCGTTCAGGCAAATTTGTCCTTTCCGCCCGCGCCGCTCTCGAAGGTGAGGCACCAGAGGGTTGGGTTGAGCCAGAGGCAACACCAAAACGCCCGCGTTTCGACAGAGGCGGCGACAGAGGTGGCGACCGTGGCGGCAGACGCGATGACCGCAGAGGCAGCGATAGACGCGGCAGCGACCGTAGAAACAGCGACCGCCGAGAAGACAGAGGTAGCCGCGATTACGGTAGAAAAAGGTAAAATAGTTATTAGTTATTAGTTATTAGTTAATAGTTAAGAAATTTTTTATTTATAAAAACATTTTACTAATCACTAATAACTAATAACTAATAACTAATAACTAATAACTAATCACTATCAACTAAACCGCCCCCGTAGTTTAATGGATAGAATGGAAGATTCCGGTTCTTTTGGTTGCAGTTCGATTCTGCACGGGGGTACTAAAAATGCTGATTATCAGATAGATAGTCAGCATTTTTTATTGTCTGTACTCCTTTTGTAATTATTTATACGAATACCTGCATATTTGCCTAAACATAGTCATAATTTGCTGATTTTATGGGCTACAAATAGCGAAAAATGTTGATAATTCTGTTAAACGTTGTTTATACCCTGTCATTGGGTCAATGCACTCAATGACAGGGTATAAACAATATTGGTATAAAATTTTTTTGCTGTCCGCTAAACATTTTCTTACTTCGCCACAGGGACACCCTACGGATTTTCCCAAAAAATTTGGTTAAAAAAAACACACAAAGATTTTTATACCCGACTTTCGATGTTGTTTCCTGTCATTGTGGGCTTTGACCCGCAATCTCATCATAGCAAACAATGAGATTGCGGGTCAAAGCCCGCAATGACAGGGAATAAACAGTGTTTGCCCAAAACTAAAACTAAAACTAAAAAATAAACATCTAACGCTTGCCTTTTTGCTCGGCAATCTACTTTTTGCCTTGAAAATAGAGGGCTTCTACCTCTGTGGCATCGGAACTGCTGCCAACAGTTCTATAAACTTTATATTTTCCGCCGCTTTTGTCTATAATTTGAACACTGACAACGCTGCTTGGATTATTTTTTTTGCGTACAAACATACTG
>JAISWT010000120.1 GCA_031271005.1 Prevotellaceae bacterium
CGATTGCCAATCACGGATAATGTGTTCAAAATAATTTCGTTGCCATGGCGAAAATCCAATTTGTTTTGTTACCGCCGATTTAAACCCGCGCACCAACGCCCCCACCGTTTTTGACGGCGCCCGTAGGGGCGTATGGCATACGCCCGCATTGGTATTGTCGGGCAATTGTTCATTAGGGCGAATGCCATTCGCCCGTACAGAGGTGCCAGTCGGTAGGGGCGTATGGCATACGCCCGCATTGCATACGCCCGCATTTTCATTAGGGCGAATACCATTCGCCCCTACGGGCGTACCATTCGGTACGGGTGTGCCGTCGTTGTATGTATCCACCGCAACGATTTCGGCAATGGCGTGAAAATGGTTGGGCATTACGCAATATGCGTGTATTTCGATTTCGGCGCGAATTTTGGCGGATTTAACCCATTCATTTTCAACAATTTTTCCAATTTCGGATAAAACCATTGTGGGCGTGCCGGTCGGTAGGGGCGTATGGCATACGCCCGTATGGCATACGCCCGCATTTTCATTAGGGCGAATACCATTCGCCCCTACGATTTCGCCGAACAAACATTCCCGGTTTTGGGTACAAATGGTTATAAAATACAATCCTTCGCGCGAATAATCGTATCTCTGCAACCTAATAGAACGACGGTGGTGTATGTCTGAATTATATTTAGCCATTTTCCTTTTTGATTTTTTTAAAACCGCCTCACATCTCTCGGTATTTTTTTTAAAATAATATTGCTTTTTTGCATAAAATCTGTCGCCGTGAAAACGGTACAAAGGTATAAATTATTTTGTTATAAAGACAGATGAAAAAACCGGTTTTCCCAAGCGCAAGCAAAAAAAAGGCTGTACCGAAAAAACGTTCCGTACAGCCTCTTTAATTTCAAAATTAAAGAAATAATATTTTAGTATCTATCATTTCGGCGATAGCCACCTCTGTCATTGTTTCTGTTGTAATTTTGGCGATTTCCGTAGGATGGTCGTTCCTCACGAGGACGCGCTACCGTTACGTTGATTGTCATTTCGTCAAGTTCTTTACCATTGAGATTGTCAATAGCGTTCTGACCGTCACTGTCGTTCATTTCTACAAATCCAAAGCCACGTGAGTTACCCGAAAATTTGTCGGTTATCACTCTGGCTGAGAATACGTTACCGTATTCTTCAAAAGCTGCTTTTAAACTCTCATCACTTGTTTTGAAGTTTAAATTTGAAACATAAATGTTCATTAAAAAAATATAATTTATTATTAAAAAATTTCAAAGAATGAATACTTTTCATTCCGAGCCACAAAGGTAAAACATTTTTTATTACAAACAATATTTTTTTTCTTTTTTTTTCTTTTTTTCTGAAAAACTTGTCTGTTTGCCCTACTAATTTGGCTGTCTTAACTTTTTGATTTACTTTTGTAGTTTAAAAAATTTAGTCGTTATTTTTTAAGAAATAGATACAAAATATATTTTCTTATGTCAGAAAAAAGAACACAAAACGTATCGAGAAGGCGGCGTTTTCTGAAAAAATTTTGGGTTGCCTTTGCCGGATTTTTGGGGATTGTTGCGCTGATTTTCTTTATGATAGGTATGGGTTTTATAGGCTATGTACCTGATATTGCGGAACTTCAGAACCCCAAAATTCGTTTCGCGACCGAGATTTACTCTTCCGACCTCAAAGTGCTTGGTCGCTATTATTATCAGGAGAACCGTGTTGGCGTGAGTTACAGCCAAATCTCTCCCAATGTGGTCAGCGCATTGGTAGCCACCGAAGACAAGCGTTACTACAAACATTCCGGCATTGACGGCAAGGGGCTGGTGCGCGCCTTTGCGTTTATGGGCAGAAAAGGCGGCGGTAGCACCATCACGCAGCAACTGGCAAAACAACTGTTTTCAAAAACCGCACGCAATTTGCTTGAACGGATGTTGCAAAAACCTATTGAATGGGTGATTGCCGTCAAACTTGAACGACTCTATTCCAAGGAAGAAATTATCGCTCTGTATCTCAATCAGGTTGATTTTTACAATAATGCAGTGGGTATAAAATCGGCGGCACAAACCTATTTCGGCACAACGACCGACCAACTCACGATAGAGCAGGCGGCAATGCTTGTGGGGATGTGCCAAAATCCATCTCTGTACAACCCGCGCCGCCGACCCGAAGAGGTTAAAAACAGGCGAAATGTAGTTCTAAACAGGATGCGTGCAACCGGCGTAATAAGCCAAACTCAGTGCGACTCGCTGAAAAACACCAAGTTAGAGTTGAACTTCCGCCGATTTGACCATAAAGATGGAATCGCAACCTATTTCAGGGAATATTTGAGGAAAATTATTACTGCCGGCAAACCGAAAAAGAGCGATTACCCCGACTGGATGAAAGCGCAGTACGAAAAAGACCTTTGGCAGTGGGAAAACAATCCGCTTTATGGATTTTGCGAAAAGACAAAAAAATCGGACGGCTCAAAATATAATATCTATTCTGATGGTCTCAAAATTTACACAACCATTGACTCGCAGATGCAACAATATGCAGAAGATGCTGTAACAGAGCATTTAAAGACTTTGCAGGCGCAATTTTTTAAAGAAAAAAAGGGGAAATCCAAAGCGCCATACGCCAATTCTACTGCGCAGGAAACTATTGACAATAACCTCAACCGCGCGATGCACTATTGCGACCGCTACCGCAACATGAAAAAAGCCGGCGCAAGCGAAGCCGAAATAGTGAAAACATTCAACACAAAGACAGAAATGCAAGTCTTTTCGTACAATGGCGCTATCGACACGATAATGACCCCGATGGATTCCATTCGTTACACAAAATATTTTTTGCGTTGCGGCATGCTGTCAATAGACCCCGGCAGCGGCTATGTGAAAGCATACGTGGGTGGCTCTGATTTTACGCAGTTTCAATATGATATGGCTACACAGGGACGCCGACAAATAGGTTCTACTGTTAAGCCCTTCCTCTATTCGCTGGCAATGTCCGAAGGAATGGCGCCCTGCGACGAGGTTATTCACCGGTCAATATCGGTACCGTTGCCCTCTGGCGGCACCTGGACGCCGCGCAACAGCAGCGCCGCGCGGCAAGGCGAACTCGTTTCTCTGCGTTGGGGGCTGGCTAATTCAAGTAACTGGGTATCAGCATATTTAATGAGCATCTTACCGCCTTCGCAACTGGTTGATATGATGCACTCCTTTGGAATTACCGGAAATATTCCTGCTGTTCCTTCGCTGTGTTTAGGACCCTTTGAAGTGTCTGTCGAAGAAATGGCAGGCGCGTACACTGCCTTTCCAAACAACGGAATGCGCGTTACGCCAATTTATGTTACGCGAATAGAAGATGCAAAGGGCAATATTATTGCCTCTTTTTCGCCTGAAATGCACGAGGTTTTCAACGAAAATACTGCGTATAAAATGATTTATATGTTGCGCGGCGTGGTTGACGGCGGCACCGGCAGCCGCGTGCGGCGGCTTGGCATCAGTGCGCCCGCAGGGGGCAAAACAGGTACAAGCAACGACAATGCAGACAGTTGGTTCATGGGCTTCACCCCAACGCTCGTTACAGGCGTGTGGGTTGGCGGCGAAGACCGCGACATCCATTTCGACACGATGTTATACGGGCAGGGAGCGGCTGCGGCGCTGCCTATTTGGGCTATGTATATGAAAAAAGTACTTGATAATCCCAAATTGCCGTATTCTAAGTTCGACCAGTTCAAAGTGCCGGCTTCGTTCAATCCTAATGCAGACTGTGCTGTGGCTACAACTTCAGAAGGAGTGGAAGAGTAAAAACCTTTTTTCAATTAGCAGTTAGCAGATAGCAATTAGCAATTAGCAATTAGCAGTTAGCAATTATAAAACAATGTAAAAATAATTCTCAATTCTCAATTCTCAATTAAATTAACAATTCTCAATTAAATTAAATTAACAATACTAAAAATAAAATAAATAGAAAATATTTAAACAGATGAAAAATATAAATTATAAATTGCTGTTTGTTATTTGTTTAGCAATTTTTTCGGGGTGCAAATCGAAAGAGATTCTTACAGTTGCGCCGCCGTCTGTTGTCCAAACTTCAAACGACCATATTAATCAGGTGTTGCAGGCGCAGCCGTCTTTTATTACTGCCAATGCTACAAAATTGCGAATGGATATCACTCTTAACAACAAGCAGTTTGCTTCGGACGGAGCGTGTAAAATTTATCGCGATTCGGTTATTCAACTGTCCATTCAGCCGTTTATGGGTATCGAACTTTTGCGGCTCGAACTGACCCCCGAAGCAGTTTATTTGTTTGACAAAACAGGCAGTAATAAATATTATCACCTTGTATATGAGCAACTTACAGATTTTACAGGCGTTCCTCTTACTTTTTACGACTTTCAGGCGCTTATATGCAACCAACTTTTTGCATTAGGCAGTAAAAACAGCGAAGATTTAAACAAAATTACAGCCGAATACAGTAATAAATCTCTGATTCTCAATTATAAAACGAATAATATTTTACAGGTTACAAATTTTTCGGGGAAAGCGATAAAAAAGGTAGAAATTACGGACGAAAACAGGACTTTTAATTTTGCTGCCGATTATTCCGATTTTGAGAAAACCGATGACGTTGTTGCTCCCAAAGTAATAAATATTAAATTTAAGAGCAAAAAAAATACTGTTTCGCTCAATTTCGGCATCAATAAAATTGAATTTAATAAATCAATGCGTATTATGCTTACAAATCCGCTTCGCTACAAGGCTACGGAATGGGACGCGCTTCCGGATAATCCCCTGTTTTGAAGATATTCTCAATCTGTTGCCTTCAATTGGAAATTCAGCGCACTTTGTAACGGATATTTGCAGGAATAAAGAAAGCGGACACTTATTCGTGTCCGTTTTCTTTTTCCGCTTTAACTTCTGCCAAATGTTTTTCCCACGCCCAGGCGCTTTTGAGCGTATCGTCAATGGTTTCAAGGGCTTTCCAGCCCAGCGCTTTGTTGGCAAAATCGGGCGCTGCCCACACTTGCTCAATGTCGCCTTCGCGCCGCCCCACAATTTGGTATGGCACTTTGACGCCATTCACACGCTCAAAACTGTTTATAATTTCGAGAACGGAAAGTCCGCGCCCTGTCCCCAAATTAAACGTTTCGATATTTGCGGTCGATACCTGATTAATCATTCGCTTTATAGCCACAACATGTGCGCGTGCCAAATCCACAACATTAATGTAATCGCGGATACACGAGCCGTCGGGGGTGTTGTAGTCGTTGCCAAAAACTTTGAGTTCGGGGCGAATACCCATGGCTGTTTGCGTTACAAAAGGCAGCAGATTATTGGGTACTCCGTTTGGCAGTTCGCCAATCAGCGCAGACGGATGTGCGCCAATGGGGTTGAAGTAGCGCAAAAGAATTGCTTTGTAGTCATTGCGGGCAGCATGAACGGTGTCGCGAATAATCTCCTCGCAAATCTGTTTTGTGTTGCCGTAGGGCGAGCACGCGGGTTTTATTGGCGCCTGCTCGCTAACAGGCAATTCATCGGGCTGCCCGTAGACCGTACATGACGACGAAAAAACAAAGTTCCTGATTTTGTGAATCGGCATCAGTTGCAGCAGGTTGATTAGCGAAACCAGATTGTTGTGATAATACAGCAATGGCTTTTCTACCGACTCGCCCACTGCCTTGCTTGCGGCAAAGTGAATGATACCATCTATATCGGGACGGCTCTCAAGCATACGGTCGAGGTTGACGTAATCAACGCAATCAATATTTTCAAAATCGGGACGGATGCCGGTGATTTTTTCTATCCCGGTGAGGACTTCAATGCTTGAATTGGAAAGGTTGTCAATAATAATGACCTCAAAACCACTGTTTTGCAATTCCACCACCGTATGCGAGCCGATATAGCCCATTCCGCCTGTTACAAGAATTTTTGACATTTTTTTTCAGTTTTATAATGTATAATTTACTGTTTTACTAATGTTTCTCACCCCTTTTTAGTGTCGCAGGATTGAAAAATAGGTAAAAAAGCAGTGTTTTATTTACTAAATTCACCTCAAAATGTGCGATTTAGCGTGGTCTAAAAAACAAACGCAACACACACACTTTACAGGAAACAAAAGTATAGAAAAAAAATCAGAAAGTAAAAAAACTTTTTTAATTAACAATTAATAGTGAATAGTGAATAGTGAATAGTGAATAATCTTTTAAATAGTTATTAGAGTTTAGAGTTTAGAGTTTAGAGTTTAGAGTTTAGTTATTAATTTTTCATTTTCCATTTTTCCTGACTTCGACAATGAGACTGTCTCAAAAGTATGCCATAATTATTTGATATTTATATTGTTACCATATTGATTACGCCCCGTTGGGGCTTGTGTATTATTCGCGTTTTGTTCCGTAGGACGTTGTCCTACGCTATTGATTGTACGGCTTTCAGCCGT
>JAISWT010000130.1 GCA_031271005.1 Prevotellaceae bacterium
CAGCCTTTTACGTCACAAGTTTCCTAAAATCAGCAACATCCATTTTTTCAAATTCCGATTTGTGTACTACAAATTTTCGTTTGGAGTAGGGACGCGGTTTGTAGTGCAGACGGTCGTAAATCTCTTGGACTTTGAGTGTTGGGTCGGAGGTTCGGATGCTGACGATGACCTCGTCGTAACGGTTTTGAGAAACGGTAGTAACCGCCTTTTGCGTGTTCATAATCCGCACTATTTCACGCCATTGAAAGTTCGTAGCGTGCTGTTTGAGTTGGTAGCGCACCGTGTTCAGAACCCAATAGGAAACTTTGAAGTACATAACAACGCAAAGGTACTGCCTAACTGTCTGATAATCAATACCCCCTGTGTACTACAAAACGGTTTTTTGCGAACTCTGAAAAATCAACCCGCTGATTTCCAGCAACTTACAATTTTAACATGAAAAATTCCAATCAAAAATCCTCTGTTTTTAACTAAAATTTAACACTTCGAGGCGGAAATGCTGCAATGTGGGTTAAGAAATTAAGAAATTAAGAAATTAAGAAATTGGGAATGAAGGAATTAAGAAATGACATTTAAAAGCCTTATTCTAATTCTTATAATCTTATTAAAGCGTTCAGAAGTTTCCTTTATTAAAATTAAAATCAATTCTGTTCAAAATGGAGCGTCCCAAAGTAATTTCGTCGGCATATTCCAGTTCATCGCCTACAGCAATGCCGCGTGCGATGGTAGTTATTTTTATGCCCAAATGTGCTATTTTTTTATAAATGTAGAAGTTGGTAGTGTCGCCTTCCATAGTTGTACTCAGGGCGAGAATCACCTCTCTGATATTTTCGGGCAGTATTCTTTTTGCCAGACTTTCAATTTCGAGGCTGCCGGGGCTGATGCCGTCCATTGGCGAAATTACTCCTCCCAAGACGTGATAAAGCCCTTTGTACTGTTGCGTGTTCTCAATTGCCATCACATCCTGCACATTTTCTACAACGCACAAAATATCTGTTTGCCGTTGTTTGTTGCTGCAAATATCGCAAATTTCTGTATCTGAAATATTATGACATTTTTTGCAATATTTTATTTCGCTGCGCAATGTAACAATAGCATGCCCGAAATTTTCTACATTCTCTCTGGGTTGCCTCAACAAGTGCAAAACAAGCCGCAGAGCCGTCTTTTGCCCAATTCCGGGTAATTCTGTGAACGATAAAACCGCATTCTTGAGCAGTTTTGATGGATATTGAATTGTGTTCATTTTTTTTCGGTTACAAAATTAGTATAAAATATTAAACTACACCTGTAAACGTATCAAAATATTAAGTTATCAGTTATCAGTTGTCAGTTATCAGAGTTTTGATTTTGTCTCCCGCTTTGGCCGGACAAGTCTTGCGTATTGTCTTCGCGGCTTCGCGCGTTTTATGCCTGCAAAAAAGCGGGAATTTCGCAATTCTCGCTTTTCAAAATACAAAAATATGAAAAATTTATGATTATTATATTAGCCGATATATTCAATTTCTTATTACTTTTTTGTAACCGTACACAGCCAAATCTCCCAATTCTTCTTCTATGCGCAGCAGTTGGTTATATTTTGCCATGCGGTCTGTGCGGCTCAGCGAGCCGGTCTTTATTTGTCCCGAATTGGTTGCAACGGCAATATCAGCAATTGTTACGTCTTCGGTTTCGCCTGAGCGGTGCGAGGTAACACTTGTGAAGCCTGCGCGGTGCGCCATCTCTATTGCATCGAGCGTTTCGGTAAGCGAGCCGATTTGGTTTACTTTAATCAAAATTGAATTGGCTGCGCCCAGTTCGATACCTTTTTTCAGATATTCAACATTGGTAACAAACAGGTCATCGCCAACGAGTTGAATTTTGCTGCCGAGTTTTTCGGTGAGCAATACCCATCCGTCCCAGTCGTTTTCGCTCATGCCATCTTCAATACTGTCAATCGGATATTTGCTGACAAGTTCTGCCAGATAATCAACCTGTTCGGCGGCAGTGCGCTTTTTCCCTGTTGCGCCTTCAAATTTGGAATAGTCATAAATTCCATTGACATAAAACTCTGAGGCGGCGCAGTCCAACCCGATTGTAATGTCTTTACCCGGTTCATAGCCCGCATTTTTGATAGATGTAAGAATACATTCTAATGCTTCTTCCGTGCCACCTGCAAGTTTTGGGGCAAAGCCACCTTCATCGCCAACTGCGGTTGAGAGGTTTTTGCCGTGCAACACTTTTTTCAATGCGTGAAATACTTCGGCGCCATAGCGCAGTCCCTCGCGGAATGAAGGCGCACCAACCGGACGAATCATAAATTCTTGAAACGCAATGGGTGCGTCTGAATGAGAGCCGCCGTTGATGATATTCATCATTGGAACGGGCAGGGTGAAAGCGTTTGTGCCGCCAATATAGCGGTATAAAGGCATGTCGAGATATTCGGCGGCTGCTTTTGCAACAGCGAGCGAAACGCCAAGCACGGCGTTTGCACCGAGTTTGGATTTGGTCTTTGTGCCGTCTAAGGCAATCATCTTTTTGTCGATGCGGCGTTGATTTAAAGCACATTCGCCGATTAACTCCTTGGCAATCAAGGTATTGACATTGTTTACGGCTTTCAGCACTCCTTTGCCGCCATAGCGTGTTTTGTCATCATCGCGCAATTCGAGGGCTTCGTTCTCACCGGTAGACGCACCCGAAGGCACAGCCGTGCGACCGACAACACCACATTCGAGAGTTACATCTACTTCAACAGTCGGGTTCCCGCGCGAGTCTAAAATCTCACGCGCTACAATCTTTTCTATTTTACACATTGTTAATAGTTTATTTTTTTGAAAAAGAAATGAATTTTTATTTGTTCTAAAAAATTTCTGCAAAATTAATAAAAATTTTCAAGAAATGGTTTATATGTTTGCTTTTTTTTCAGTAATCAGTTATCAGTAGTCAGAGTTTTGATTTTGCCACTGATTTAGTTAACGCTGATTTCCAATTCACTGATGTACACAAATTGTTTTTTCTGTTTCTCATCATTCAGCAACAAAAAATCTTTATCCGCCCGCTTTGGCGGGACAAGTCTTTTTATTTCACAGAGTAACACAGATAGAATTGAGAATTGAGAATTGAGAGTTGAGAATTATTTTTACATTGAGCACAATGCTTTGCGTCTGTAAATTTTTAATTTTTAATTGCTAATTGCTAATTGCTAATTGCTAATTGCTATCTGCTAATTGCTATCTGCTAATTCTCAACTCTCAATTCTGACAACAGATTAAGGTTTCAAAATTTCCATCTCAATTGAATTTTCAAGTCGCTTTTATGCTGCCCGTCTATTTTATCGCGCCCGCTTCCTATCGAAGTGCGGTCATCGGAATAAACTGTTTGCGCAAATTTGAGCCATACGGAGAGATTGTCGTTGAATTTATAGTTCAAATTTAGGTAATATCTTGAGCCTAAACCGTATATCATTGGTATAGAAAAGGCATACAAAATATCTTTTTCGTAAGCGTAAAGTCTGTTTGCATAATTTTGCGCGTCAAAGAAACGGAAACTTGTATTTATTTTCAGAGGGAAATTTTTAAAGGTGTAATTTATATCTTGAAAAGCCATAATGCCGTAAGTATTAGCGTTTTGCGCTGTCTTTGCCACGTTGCCGTCAAGTTGCGTTTTCAATTGAAATTGCCCGAAAGAAACGTTAAGGATATATCTCAACTGCCATTTTTTATTTTCGGCAATTTGCCTGATATTTTCTTCGCTGTCTGTCTGGTTTTTAAACGTGTTTTTGTACCTTAAACGCCACGACATATTGGTTCTGCGCGAGTATGCGAAATCCGTTTGCAGCAAAAAATCGGCGCCATACGAGGCATAATCTGTCCCAAAGCGCGGCGCCGGGAAGCGAAAATTGTCGGCATACGCGGAAACCTTCCATCGCCTGTACGGGTGAATAACCGCGCCTATATACAGCCCGTTTTCGTTTGTTACATTTGAGTTTTCGCCAAAAGCGTTGGCAAAAAGAGCGTTGTAATGCGGCGAATAATTGCGATAGAGAATTATAAAATCGGCGATAGAAACCGGTGAGAACGATAGCGCATTAATCGTTGCTATTGCAAACTTGTTGTTGGCGGCGGTCTCGCCAAAGAAATTGAAGTTTCGCCACACGCCGCGATAGTGCACACTGGCATTGAACTGATTGCTGCCTGCGAATGCAAAAATATTTGACAGCGAAGCGGTGGGCATTATCGGCGCCGACAGCGCAAGCCCGGTGGCGGTAAGTCCAATCTGCAAATTGTTGACAGTTAGGGTAATGTCGCCGCCATAAACTTTCTGCAAGACGGTATTTTTCCTGTCTATTTCGTATGCGAGACGGTGATAGCCTGTTTCGTTCAGTGTGGAAAAAGCGCCTCCCGTTGTGTCTGCATCGAGTTTGCGTAGCGAGGCGAAAGCCGTAATTTCGCAGTTTTTCAGCCGCACAGTAATTCCTGCGCCGCGCAAAAAGTTTGTTTCGGCAGTAGAGGTGTAACGTTTCAAGGCTGCACCACGCGGTTGAATATTAAGCACATAAGAAGATTTGCCCATCGAAAAATTTTGCCTGATGACCAGCCCCATACCAAAGCCGGCACGAAAATCACCTGCCACAACAGTTTTGAATATTCCAAAATCGTTGAGTTGCAACGAGGCTGCGAAAAAGTCGTAACCGCGTCCGTATTTGTTGAAAAACGGCTCACCCGCATCTTTTTCTGCCTGAAATCCGGCGAGAATGCGGTTCCTGAAATTAAATTTATATTTTATTGAAGTGTAAAACGGCTCTCCGAGATAGTTGCTGCCGGCTGCTGTATCGGGCTGATTTTCAGATGTTTTAAACCCGCTGCGCTGTTCAATTGTTTGGTCGTAGCGCATAAGGAGTTCATTTTTGCTGCGTGTGAAAATTTCGCGAAAATAAATCTTATCTCTCTGGTTACTAAGGCTTTCGCCCACAAACACGAAAGGCAACATCCTGCGAATATCAGTCATATCAAGCCCGTCAATAAGTTGAAGTTCGTAAATTGTATTGAAGTTGCCATACAAATAGCGAAATTCGAGAATATTTTCTACTTGATTTTCGGAAAGGAAAGGCAAATTTTCTAACTGCTCTCGCGTTGTAATATTCAGATTAACAGGGTTTTGATTGAGGGCAGACAGAATCTCGTAAAACGACTCAAAATCAATTTCAGAGTCCTGCTCTTCGGCATACTGCTCAAAAATTTCCGCAATTAACTGCTCAATATCCGCTTGGGCAGATTCCTGAGCAACGGCTACAACAGCCATTGCAAATAAACTGAATATCAACAATATGCAACGTTTCATCTGTACATTTAAATTTAGCAAAAATTAGAACCCTTATTTTTCAAAACTGACATTAGCAGTATAAATAATTGAACACTAAACCCTTATCACGTTTTCATCTGTTTAAATTTTATAAGTTATTGAAATTCAATCGTTTCATTGTGTGTCTAAATCTTTAATTCAGTCATAGGTGTTTCATAAGAAAACGAGGTGATTTTTGTCCGATGGGAGAAAAAATCAGGTTTTCAGGGTTGATTTTTTCAGGTAAAGGGGAACACAGAAATTCATCCAATTGTATGATTTACAATCAGTTCCTTTACCAATTCTTCTATATTGCCGTCTGCTGCCGTCATAGTTTTACTTTCTTTTGCGGTGAAAATCACGTTTTCAATTTGCTTCACTTTTGTAGGTGAGCCGCTCAGTCCGAGCCATTGCGGGTCGTGGTCGATGTGCTGCACTCCCCATTCTTCGATGTTGAGGTACGGGCGTGCCTTCAGCATTTCGGCGCTTTGGTTGTTGCCTGCCGCACGCTCTGAATTGATTGTAGCGTGTTTATATTTTAGCGTCAATTTGGCATTGCACGGGCGACAGGGTGCAGCCGAGCCATTTACGGTAATCAGAATTGGCAAATTGCCGCGTACAACTTCTGTGCCATGTTCGAGGCGGCGGCGCACAACGATTTTCCTGTCAGCAATATCAGTAATTTCCTCAGCATAAGTAATTTGCGGCAGTCCGAGTTTTTCTGCTACCTGCGGACCGACCTGCGCGGTGTCGCCGTCAATAGCCTGCCGACCGCAAATAATCATATCAATTTTGCCCATTTTCCTGATTGCGCACGAGAGCGCGTACGAAGTTGCCAGCGTGTCCGACCCTGCAAATTCGCGTCCACTAAGCACTATGCCGCCGTCTGCGCCACGATACAAACTTTCGCGCACAATCTCTGCCGCACGTGCAGGACCCATAGTAAGAACCGTAATCACGCTTTCGGGAAATTTGTCTTTGATACGCAACGCCTGTTCGAGGGCATTAAGGTCTTCGGGATTGAAAATTGCGGGCAGGGCAGCGCGATTCACTGTGCCGTCTTCCTTCATAGCATCTTTGCCTACGTTGCGAGTATCGGGCACCTGCTTTGCCAAAACTACAATTGTATACATTCTGTTTATTTTAAATTATTTTTTTTTATATATTACTGAAAATTAATTGATTATATTAAAATAAATTAACTGAAATCCATTGCAGTTAAAATTATTTATACGATTTGCAAAATTACAACTTTTTGAAAAACTACATAATTACATGTTTTTAAATTTATAAATTGCAATTGATTTTCTCCCAAACTGCCAATCTTGCCTGATTGCCAATTCTGTAAAATCAAAATTCTGAAAACTGATTTACCATTCAGGTATTCATTCCACCACAAACGTTTATTACTTGCCCGCTAACATAACTCGACAGGTCAGAGGCGAGGAACAGCGCTGTTTTTGCCACTTCGTCTGGGGTGCCGCCGCGCCGCAGAGGGATTGTTTCAGCCCATTTTGCACGCTGCTCATCGTTGAGGGCGTGCGTCATCTCTGTCTCGATAAAACCGGGCGCAATTGCGTTTGCACGAATGCCGCGTGAGCCGAGTTCTTTTGCCATCGACTTTGCCAACCCAATCATTCCCGCCTTTGAAGCCGAATAATTTGCCTGCCCCGCATTCCCCGAAACGCCAACTACACTGCTCATATTGATAATTGAACCGGTTTTCTGGCGCATCATTACCGGTGCAACAGCATGGATATAGTTAAAAGCCGATTTCAGATTGACCGTAAGCACCATGTCCCACTGCTGCTCGCTCATACGCATCATAAGTCCGTCCTTGGTTATTCCTGCATTGTTTACCAGAACGTCAATGCGACCAAAGTCCTTTACTATCTGCTCCACAACCTGATGTGCATCCTCAAACGATGCCGCATTTGAGGCATAACCCTTAACCTGCACTCCAAGCGCCGCGATTTCCTGCTCGGTTTCTTTGCCCTTATCGTCAATCACAAGGTCGGTAAAGGCAATGTTTGCTCCTTCCGAAGCAAATTTGAGCGCAATTGATTTCCCTATTCCACGAGCCGCACCTGTGATAAGCGCTGTTTTTCCTTCTAAAAGTTTCATTTGTTTGTTAATGTATATTTACTAATGTTTTGCACCCGATTTTGGGGCGATAAAATTGAAAAAAATTATAAAAAAATGCTGTTTTATTCAGTAAATTCATTGAAAATGCGCATTTTAGCGCAAGATTTCCAAAGCATATACAGCACACACATTTTTGGAGAACAAAAGTATAGAAAAAATTTCAAATAACAATGAAGCAAAGTTTTCAGTTATCAGTTTTCAGAAGACAAAAGACAGTTATTAGAGTATAGAGTATAGAGTAGGGGAGCATTTCCCGCTTTGGCGGGACAAGTTCTGTGTCGCTCTGTGAAAAATAAATTTCACAGACTTATGAAAATCTCCCGCTTTGACGGGACAAGTTTTGCAGATTTAAGGTATTCTGAAAATTATGTAAAAAAAAACAATAAAAATTTGCAGTTAAAAAATAAAGCATTAAATTTGCATCGCTAATTTGCTTATAAACAGGCAGATATAGTAAAAATGTTTATCAATTTGTTTTATATTTTTTACAAATAAATAATTGATAAAAAAATACGATGCGCAAGCGTGCGCAATAAAATAGAAAAATAGTGTTTAACGCATTCTTGCTTACGAATCTTCGACAAATTCAAAATTGACAAGGATAGGTTAATCTCACATTGGCGTGTGGGCTTACTTGTCGGTCAGTTAGGCAGTCGAAGAGCCTCGTAAGCGGATTTAGTAAGTCCGCTTTTTTTGTGTGCAAAACTGTGAACAATTAGCAATTAGCAGATAGCAATTTTGAATTCTCAATTCTTAATTCTCAATTCTCAATTAGTAAATTATTCACTAAAAAAAATAACATTTTAAATTTAATTTTTTACAAAAATGAAAAAAAGTATTTTAATTTTGGGCTTTTCAGCCCTGATGAGCGGCGCGGCGCTGACCGCGCAAGTGGGCGTAAATACAGAAACGCCAAAAATGACCCTTGATGTAGTTGCAGGTAAAACCGATGCCAGCACCGCCGAAGGATTTGCCGCCCCAAGGCTGAAACTCAGCGAGTTGAACGCTAAGCAAGCGAAATACACCGCCGACCACACACAGGCGCAATGGTGTATGTTACCGCAGTTGACGCGACGCCTGTCAGCAATTATTCAGACCAGATAACCTGCACAGGATTGGTTATGTGGAATGGTACGCACTGGGTTGGCGACTGCGCAGCGCCCAAAACTTACGCCGCCGCGCTTATGCAGCCAAAGCCCTTCACCTTTTACGAAAACCCGGAAGGTAATGATGTGCCTGTGCCTTTAGTATTTGGCGCAGGCGGCAGCAGCACAATGACTTATCAGTGGTACAAAATCACCGGCAATAACGTTCATATTCGCGTTGCTCAGAAATGCACCGCTGCTGATGGTTCGGGCTTTGCTACCAATTCCTTTACGCCCACAAGCGTTATTAAAGGCACAACTCGAAACGCCAATAACACAGGCTTTTACAAATATTTTTGCGTAGGTAAAAACGCCACTAACGACAGCGTAATTTCCAACATTGCCGAAGTAGCAGTAGGCTGCGGCGCAAAAAACCTGCAAGGCGAGTGGCTCTCGTTTATGTGCTTCA
>JAISWT010000147.1 GCA_031271005.1 Prevotellaceae bacterium
TGGCTTCTCCGCGCCTTATAAAGCGCTTGATGAAAAGTTAGGATTTACGGGGAAAAACGTATACGAACAGGTAAAAGCAATGCTGTGATTGTCAGTAGTTATTAGTTATTAGAGTTTAGAGTTTAGAGTTTAGAGTTTAGTAATTGTAACCACTAATCACTAATCACTAATCACTAACCACTAATCACTAATCACTAATCACTAACCACTAACTCTTGCTTGTTTTGTAATATTTTCCGTAGCCGTATGTGTTTTGTTCGGGGTCGCTGTTGAGCAAGATTGCCATGTTGTTAAGTTTTTTGTAGTCATGAATTTCCTTTACATTTGCAACAACATTTTTGGGCGTATATTGTGCGCGGACAACAAAAATGCTCATATCAACGTATTTGTTGATAATATAGGCGTCGGATACCAGCCCTACCGGCGCCGAATCCACAACAACATAATCATAGTTTTCCCGCAATTTTTCAAACAGCAAGTCGGTGCGTTCGCTCATAAGCAGTTCGGCAGGATTTGGCGGTATAGGTCCGCAAGTTATTACGTCCAGTCCGGGTGTGCCGTCCGGGCGCCGTGTAATTTCATCTAACCGACTGTTTTCGTAGGAAAGGAACACCGAAACCCCCGTGTTTTTTGAGTTAATATTCAGATATTCAGTGAGTTTGGGGCTGCGAATATCCATGCCTATCAAAACGGTTTTTTTCTTTGTCAGCGCCAGTGTCATTGCCAGATTTATCGCGCAAAAGGTTTTCCCTTCGCCACTTATGCTTGATGTAACCAGTATAACATTTGGCGTGGCGCTGTTGGCTAACATAAATCGTAAATTGGAGCGTATCTGACGGAACTGTTCGGCAATAATTGAGATTTCGTTGGGCTGCACAACAAGTTTTTCGGGGGTCTTGCTTTGCATAATTGAGCCGATTATCGGTACGTTAATCAGCCTTTTCAACTCTGTTTTTCCTGTTACTTTATTGTTTAAAATATCTTGAACATAAAATACTGCCAATGGCAGAAGGGCTCCTATAAGCAGTGCGGCAAATAATATAATCATTTTTTGCGGTGCAACCGGCAATGTCGAGGCTTTTGCGCGGTCAAGAGTTTTGGAAGAGGAGGTTGTGCTTGCCAAAGCGAGCGCCATCTCTTCCTGCTTCTTCAAGAGGAAAAGATAAAGCGCTTCTTTAATGCTCTGCTGACGTGTTATTTCGCGGTACTCGCGAGCCTGCGTTGGTACATTCTTTATTTTCGATTTAAATAAATTGTCTTTTACGATAACATCATTAAGCGAAATTTCTATTCCTTTGCGCGTGCTGCCAATAGATGAAACGATGTTGTTTCTTGTTACTTTCAGTTGTTGATTGAGTTCAGTAACAGCCGGATTGTTCTCGTTGGTTGAGCGCACGAGTTTCAGCCGTTTGAGCGCCAGGTCGTTGTACTCCTTAATCATTGCACTGAGTGCGGCATCGTTTATACCGGCGCCGGTAGGAATAAGTCCGCCCGATATTTGAAATCTGTCTTTATCTTCTAAAAGGGAGGTCGATTTTCCCTGCTGCACATCAACAACAATCCCTGTTGGCAGCAGTCCGTAAGGATTTGTTTCGTCTTGTAGATGTGTACTCAGATAATTAATCATTCCCAGTTGCGATTCTAACGCAACGCGCGAGCGTTCGTATTCGCTGGCAAGTTGCAGATAAAGTTTTGCATCTGTTTGGAGGTCGGTCAGGTCATTGCTTTTTTTGTATTGCTCCTCAAGATGTTCAATATTAAAAAGGTCTTTTTCAATAAGTTTAATGCGCCCGTCAACAAAATTTTTCGTGTTCTGCGAAATCATATTTTTGTCGGCAATAGCATCTGCGTTGTAAAGGTCAACCAGCGTATTGAGTTGGTCTATGGCTTTGGGTCTGCAACTGGCTTGCGTTGAGATTCTTATTGCATTAGAACGTTTATTGGCTTGTGTTACCCTTATCTGCTTGTTCAAAGCATCTACAAGTCCGCTCGTTGTGTTTGCTTCGATTATATAGGTTTTTTTGGGGTCAAAATGGCGCCCTGTGAGCGCTAATCTGAAATTTCCTGCAAAAGTATTAAAGGGGTCGCTTATTTTTTCAATTTCTATTTTTTGTTTATTGTAAGCGTTTTTTATTTTGATTTCAAATTTTGACTTTTTTTCCTTGACCGTAAAAACAGTTATTGATGTCAAAGTATCGTTAAAATTTGGATATTCGCCGAGCAAAATGAATGGTGTCTGGTTGTAAAGTTCGCTGTTTTTCCAACCTTTTTTCACGTAATATTCGTTTTTAATACCCAGTGTATCAATCATTTGCTGCGTCATCGTTTTTGATGTGATAACTTCTATTTCGTCCATAATTTCTTTGGATGCGCCACCGAACCCGATAGCACGCATCATTGCCATCTCGTCAACCGAGCCGCTGAGTCGGTCCTGCTGCCGAAGCAAAATCCCCGTCTCTACTTCGTAAACATCAGGCTGCGTCATTAGATATAAAAAAGCGATTATTGCACACGCAAAAATAGAAATGGCAAACCAGTACCAGTTTTTCAAAACCTTATCTATTATTTCGCGCAGGTCAATGCTTGCAACTTGCTTGTTTGCGCCTGTTTGTTTTCGTGTATTGTTATAATTCATTGTGAAAATTTTATATTTGCTTTGTCAATTATTTGTCTTAAAAAAATGCCGGGGTATGCAAAAAAAACACTTGCCTCCTATTAATTTTTATTGCCTTCCTACTAAAATGATTGTTGTTACTGCTGAGGCAAGCGCCGCTACGGTTGAAATGGTTTGAAGATAGAGTCCGATGTTTTGAGAACTGATGGTTTTAGTGCTGTTCGGCTCAACGTAAATCACGTCATTCTGCTGCAAGTAAAAGTAGGGCGAGCGGAAGAGAGCATCTTCGTTCATATTTATTCTGGTAAAGTCAAGTTTTCCATTATTATCTCTGATTACCAGCAGGTTATTTCTTTGTCCGTAAATGGTCATGTCGCCTGCCAGCGCCAGAGCATCAAGTATCGAAATGCGCTCATTATTAATGGTATATTGACCGGGTCGCTGCACTTCGCCGAGCACATTGACTTTGAAGTTCTGAAAACGCAAAGTTACGGTCGCCTCTTTCAAATAGGGCTGAAGTTTTTCGGAAATAACTTCAATTGCCTCGTTGCGATTCCTGTTGAGCAGGTTCACTTTGCCCAGAATTGGCATCGTTATATTACCTTCATTATCAACAATATACGACTGTATTGTCTGAACATTATTCAGTTGACTGCTTCCCGGCGACATATAACCCACGTATGGCAAATTGAACGGCAAAGCGGCATCCGTGTCGAGCGTAGAAACGGTAATGGCAAGGATGTCGCCCTTGCATATCGTTGCTACGGGCGCAGAATGGAATATGCGATTGATTGATGTTGTGTCCTTTGCGCTAAGGTCGTTGAAGTAAGCTATCTTGCGCTGTGATGTGCAACCGGAAAATACTGCAATTGCTATCAAAAAAAAAGGGTATAATCTTTTCATCTACTAAAATTTTAACTGAGAAAAACGTTCGAAACTTTATTATATCTCTTATGATTAAAACAATTTCAAAAAAATGTGTGCAAAGTTATAAAAAAAACCTCAAAATGAAGATATAAATTTCTCTTATTAACGTAATATTTCCCAAAATATTTGTTTTTTTCAAAAAAATATATCCTGTTCTTCCCTGTCAGCATCACCTATGTCATTAATATATATGTATTTAAGCATAAAAAATTATCCCAGGTTTTGCGTTGAAGATTTATTACAACTGATTTCTCCTTTATGAAATTGGAAGAACAAAGAACAAGACTTGTCCCGCCAAAGCGGGAGAATAAAGATTTTTTTCTGAAAACTGATTTCTGAAAACTGAAGGGAACTCCTAAAAAATAGATTATTTTAGGCGGACAAGTTTTCAAAAGCGCAGTTTACTAATGTAAATGAGCATTTTGAAAATGAAGTCCAACGACAAATAAGCAGTTTTTAGGAGT
>JAISWT010000022.1 GCA_031271005.1 Prevotellaceae bacterium
TTTTTTATAAACGGGAACTCCTGAAAATTGATTATTTGATATTATTCTCCCACTTTGGCGGGACAATCTTTGCGTTCCTTGCGTAATCCTTTGCGTTCTTTGCGGTAAAAAATATTTAACCACAAGGGACGCAAAGGTTTCGCAAAGTGCGCAAAGGGTTTTTGAGACAGCCTCGGCTTAAAAAACATCTTATGACTTATAATTTCTTTGTTGTCTTTTGACAAACTCGTATTCGAGTGGCTCTTTCAGCAGTTCGGGTTCGGCGTTTTCGCCTGCATATTTCCAGCACGAAGCGTATGCAAAGCGGTCGTCATCGCGTTTTGCCTCGCCTTCTTCGGTTTGGTATTCTTCGCGGAAATGTCCGCCGCAACTTTCTTCGCGCAGCAAAGCGTCTCGCGCCATCAGTTCGCCAATTTCGATAAAGTCAGCCAACCGTAGCGCTTTTTCCAGTTCCACATTCGGATTGGTGTCGGTTTTTGGCACATAAACATTGCTCCAAAATTCTTTGCGGATTTCCTTGATACGTTCCAAAGCCTTCTCCAAGCCTTCCTTGTTGCGCCCCATTCCCACAAAGTCCCACATTACGAGTCCGAGTTCGCGGTGAATGCTGTCCACTGTGCGCTCGCCCTGAATAGCGAAAATTTTATTGATTTTTGCATCAACGGCTTTCAGGGCTTCCAAAAATTCGGGCGCATCGGTGCTTAAACGCGGCGCTTGAATCTGGTCTGCCAAATAATTTTGGATTGTGTACGGCAGTACAAAATATCCGTCAGCCAAGCCCTGCATTAACGCGCTGGCGCCGAGTCGGTTTGCACCATGGTCGCTGAAGTTCGCCTCACCGATGCAGAACAGCCCTTTTATTGAGGTCTGCAATTCATAATCTACCCAGATGCCGCCCATAGTGTAGTGAATGGCTGGGTAAATCATCATTGGCGTTTTGTAGGGATTTTCGTCAACAATTTTTTCGTACATCTGGAAGAGATTTCCATATCTGGCACGCACTACGCTTTCGCCGAGGCGGTCTATTGCCGACGAGAAATCGAGATAAACAGCCAAGCCTGTGCTTCCAACTCCGTATCCTGCATCACAACGTTCTTTTGCGGCGCGAGAGGCCACATCGCGCGGAACAAGATTGCCGAAAGCAGGGTATCTGCGCTCCAAATAATAGTCGCGGTCGTCTTCTGCAATATCAGTTGGCTTGAGTTTGCCTGCGCGAATGGCTTCGGCATCTTCTTTCTTTTTCGGCACCCAAATTCGTCCGTCATTACGCAAACTTTCGGACATCAGGGTCAATTTTGACTGATAGTCGCCGTGAACGGGAATGCACGTTGGGTGAATTTGCGCGTATGCAGGGTTGGCAAAATATGCGCCTTTGCGGTAAATTTGCATCGCTGCCGAGCCGTTGGATGCCATCGCGTTTGTGGATAAGAAAAACGTATTTCCGTATCCGCCTGTACCAATCACAACTGCGTGCGCCGCAAAACGCTCTATTTTTCCTGTAACGAGGTTGCGGGCAATAATGCCGCGGGCACGCTCTACGCCGTTACCGTCTTTTGCCAGCACCACGTCAAGCATTTCGTGTCGAGTGTACATTTTTACTGCGCCTTTGCCAATCTGACGGCTCAAAGCGGAGTACGCGCCCAGTAACAACTGCTGCCCTGTTTGCCCCTTTGCGTAGAAAGTACGGGACACCTGCGCTCCGCCAAACGAGCGGTTGTCCAGCAGTCCGCCGTATTCACGTGCAAAAGGCACGCCTTGCGCAACACACTGGTCTATAATGCTGTTTGATACTTCGGCAAGGCGATATACGTTTGCCTCGCGAGCGCGATAGTCGCCACCCTTGATAGTGTCGTAGAACAGCCGATATACGCTGTCGCCATCGTTGGGGTAGTTTTTCGCGGCGTTGATGCCACCCTGCGCAGCGATGGAGTGTGCGCGACGCGGCGAGTCCTGAATGCAGAAATTCAGCACGTTAAAGCCCATCTCCGCCAGCGAAGCGGCTGCCGAAGCGCCCGCAAGCCCTGTGCCGACAACGATAATGTCCAAACGGCGTTTATTAGCAGGATTGACCAACTTTTGATGGTCCTTGTAGTTTGTCCATTTCTGCGCTAATGCGCCTTCGGGGATTTTCGCCTCAGCGGGACCGATTATTTTTGTTGCAGCGGCAACATGTACATTGTCCTGCATCGCGTTTTTTTCTTCCGTATTAGCCATATTTTTTATTGAATTATAAAATTAAAAACTAAAAATTATTACGATTTGTCATTTTTTTTAATAAATATCTTCACCGTTTGGCGTTGCTTTTATGTAAAGAAACCAATTCTACGGCGTGGTTTTAATTGTTCTGCCATTATTTTTGACAAAATTTCATTCGCTTTTCCAAGTTCTTCATAAATACTTTGCCTGTCTGTATTCTGTTGTTGCAAAATATTTTGAATTTCACATATATTGTAAAATCTCTATCCTGCGGCAACAGATTAAGTTATTCAAATCTTATCGGCTACCGCAAAGCGATAATTAGCAATTAGCAATTTTGAATTTTGAATTTAAAATAATCTAATAACTAAACTCTAAACTCTAATAACTAAACTCTAAACTCTAATAACTAAACTCTAATAACTAAACTCTAATAACTAATTAAATGCGCTCTTCTTATCCAAAACTCATGTTATTTACAGAAATAAATTCGTTATCAAAAAATACACCGGAACTGATACGAATAGCAGGCAAACGATTGTGGCGCCGATGTTGCCGATAACTTTGATACGTGTGAGCCATTTAGTGTTGCTCAAACCCAATGTTTGCAGCGCCGACCATACGCTGTGCGTCAGGTGAAACCACAGGGCAACAATCCAGATGATGTAAATCAGGCAGTAGTACCATTGAGAGAACAGTTGTGTAACCCAATAAGCGCCGTCAGCGGCAAGTTCGTGGTTGCCAATGCCTGTGAGTTCAACGAACTGCATTTTGTACCAGAAATTGTAAAAATGCAGCGCGAGGAATCCCACAACAACGAGCCCAAGAACGAACATATTTTTCGATGCCCACGACACGCTGTCCTGTTGCCCTGTTACAGCGTAGCGATTACTCCCACGCGCGCGGCGGTTTTGCCACGTGAGCCACGTTGCCATCAAAATATGCACCGCAAAACCGCCTGCAAGCACAGCCGTGCCCGCCAGCGCGTACCAATTCGCCCCCAGAAAACCGCAAATTGCATTGTACGATTCCGGCGAAATGATAACGACAAGATTCATTAAACTGTGGAAAAGAAGGAAAAGCACAAGGAAAACGCCCGAAATGCTCATCACAAGTTTCCGTCCGATAGAAGATGTTGAAACCATAAAGATTATATATTTTATTTATAATTGTTTAAAACTCCTAAATTATACCAAAAAAGTAACTTTAAGCGGCTCTTTTGATATGTTAATTCCTGTTTTTTTTTTTGACATCGAAAAATTTAACTGTTTCGGTTGCAAAGTTACTATTTTGCTTTAAAACTGCAAAAATTTATTTACAGTTATTTGAGTTTAGTTGTTAGAGTTTAGTTGTTAGATTATTCACTATTAATATTGTGAACTTTGTGCAACCTCCCGCTTTGGCGGGACAAGTCTTTGCGCTCTTTGCGTATTTCTTTGCGAACTTTGCGGTAAAAAAATTAACCGCAAAGGACGCAAAGGTTTCGCAAAGGGCGCAAAATGCTTTGTGTCCTTTGTGAATTTCTTTGTGTACCTTGTGGTGAAAAAACTACCCAAAAAGTCCCAAGAGACCCAAATGTCCCAAAAAGCCTAAAAAAAATCAACTTTTTTTTCAAAAAATATTTTTTATTCCGAAATGTTTTGTAACTTTGTCGCGCTAAAATGCTTATAAACAGGCAGATATAGTAAAAAAGTTTATCAATTTGTTTCTTTATTTCACGCATCCAAAATGTTTTTGGATTTATGACGGCAAAATATAATTAATACAGGGTAAAATTATTCAGGCGTTATTGCCAATTTAGATTTCTGAACCTTCGACAAGTTAATGTACTCTAAATTGAAAGCAAAAACGCTCACGAGAAATCGTGGGCTTTCTTTTGCAGAGTACAGGTAGTCGAAGACCTCAGAAATCGCAAACAATAAAAAAGTTCGCGGTTCTTTTTTTGTGCAAAATTTTCAAAAATCCGACAACAGTTTGACTGTTACTATCATATACTGAACTGCAACAGCCCATAAATCGCAGAGTGAAACTGCCAGAACACTCAAATCACAGTGGCAGAGAGAGCAGCAACTCTTAAAAACGGGCAAAACCTGCGAAGCCAAATTAGAACAGGAAATTAACATTTTAAATTTAAATTTTTACAAAAATGAAAAAAGGTATTTTAATTTTGGGCGTTTTAGCCCTGATGAGCGGCGGACAATCGCTGTCCGCGCAGGTGGGTATCAACACCGATGCCCCGAAAACGACCTTGGACATCGTCCAAAAAGACACCGCAACAGTCAAAGGCAAAGGTTTCCGCCTTGTTGACGGGAATGAAAGAAAAGATTTTGCTTTGATGTGCGACTCAGACGGCGTGGGCACGTGGCGACAACTTACAATGCCTGTTATTTTTGGCAAGTTTAAAACAGATAAAAAACTCTTTTTCCCTTTTAAAGACGTAGGCTCAGATCAATACACTTGGCACGGAACAACAGAAGCGGATTCTGCATTTCTTAACACAGGCGCATATATTGAATTACCTCCGGGAATGTGGCGGGTAGATGGAACGTTTATAATAAATGGCGATCCTATAGATTCTATTAAGACCAATGATTACAAATTATGGTTAAGAGGTACTTTTGGCGATAATGATACGGTCAGACATATCTCGCCTGATATGGGTTTTACAGCAGACATAGACAATAACAAATTAATAAGCGGCATGAAAGATCCAAATTCAAACTATGCTTTTCTATCCGGTTCGGTAATTATCAGAAATACAGGAAAGACAACCAAAAGATATTATTTTATTTTGGGCGCGCCTGCTTTTTTTAAAGGTTCGAAGGCCACTGATATCAGGAGTGACGCTATTGTTGTCAATTTCTTTGGCTATTCTGCCGAGCATTCGATAACTGCCATACCTATTAATATGCCCGCTAGCATATCGTACTGACAGAGCAGATTAACAAACTCTATTAAACTTTTAGCCTCTCCCCTCTGCCCCCTCTCCTGACCTCACCCCCAGCCCCTCTCCGAAGGAGAGGGGAGAAGAGGGGAGAAGAGAGGGGAGTGAGGGCGCAGGCACGCAGGCAATAGTTCATTTTTTGCGCACTTTGCGAAACCTACCGCTTTGGCGGTAGGTTTCGCAAAGTGCGCAATACTTGTCCAACAAGAGCGGGAGTGTTTTTCGCAAGGTGCGCAAGGTTCTTTTAATTATTAATTGTTAATCGTTAATTGTTTTTGGATATTTTATGCTAATTTTGCTCGCTCAAATTTGAAATAATGAAGGAATTTTTGACAGGAAAAATATTTACAACGCTGTCATCAGTAGCCGATGATTTGGGATTAGAATGTTATGTAGTAGGTGGTTATGTTCGCGATTTGCTGCTTCGACGTCCGTCAAAAGATATTGATGTAGTGGTAGTTGGCAGCGGCATTGAGATGGCAGCGGCAACAGCCAAAAGCTTGGGCAAGCGCTCCCGACTTACGGTTTTCAAGAACTACGGCACTGCGCAAGTCAAAAACGGCGAGATGGAAATTGAATTTGTTGGTGCGCGGCGTGAGTCGTACAGGGCAGATTCGCGCAATCCTGTTGTGGAAGACGGCACATTGGAAGACGACCAACTGCGGCGCGACTTCACCATCAACACTCTGGCTATTTGCCTCAACAGCCACCGCTTTGGCGAACTGACAGACCCTTTCAACGGCTTGTTCGACCTCGAAAACCTCGTCATTCGCACCCCGCGCGCCCCCAACATCACTTTCTCTGACGACCCCTTGCGAATGATGCGTGCTGTGCGCTTTGCCTCGCAACTCGGCTTCTTCCTCGAAACAGAAACATTTGACGCTATTTGCAGCAACCGAGAGCGTATCAACATTATTACAAAGGAACGAATCAGCGAAGAGTTGAACAAGATAATTTTGTCGCCTCGTCCGTCTGTGGGGTTCATTTTGCTCGAAAAGTCGGGGCTGTTGCAGTTGGTTTTCCCCGAATTAATTGCACTCAAAGGCGCGGAAACGCGCGAAGGCATCGGACATAAAGATAATTTTTCGCACACATTGACCGTGCTTGATAATATCGCTAAAAACACTGATAATCTGTGGCTTCGATGGGCAGCCCTGCTGCACGACATTGGCAAGCCGCGCGTGAAAAGATTTGAGCAGAAGCAGGGATGGACTTTTCACGGACACGAATATGTGGGCGCAAAAATGGTGGTTGACATTTTCCGAAAAATGAAATTGCCAATGAACGAAAAAATGAGATACGTTCAAAAACTTGTTTCGTTGCACATGCGCCCCATTGTGTTGAGCGAAGATGAGGTTACCGATTCTGCGGTACGGCGTCTGCTTTTTGATGCGGGAGATGACATTGATGATTTGATGACGCTTTGTCAGGCGGATATTACCTCCAAAAACCCCGAAAGGGTGAAGCGCTGGAGCAATAATTTTCAGATTGTACGCGGCAAACTTGTTGAGATAGAGGAAAAAGACCGCATTCGGAATTTTCGCACGCCCATTGACGGGCTGGAAATTATGCAGACCTTCAACCTGCCTGCCTGCGCACTTGTAGGCGAAATCAAAACGCGCATAAAAGATGCTATTCTTGATGGCAAAATACCCAACGAGCAGGACGCAGCACGCACTTTTATGTTTGATGTAGCCAAAGAATTAAATCTGAAATACAGCGAATAATGCAACTCGCTGCTCGGAGAAAAGGAAACATTTCTTATTTTTACAAAAAAATAAATGAATAAAATAGAGTGTTGTTTTTCGCCCGCTTTGTATCCTTATTATGCTGATAATGAGGACAGTATAGTGGTTGTAGTCGATATTTTCCGTGCCACAACCACCATTTGTACAGCCTTTGCCGCAGGCGCTGTGTCTGTGCGTCCTGTTTCATCTGTTCAGGAGGCGAAAAAAGCCAAGAGCGAGGGGCAACTTGTTGGGGCTGAACGGAATGCAGACAAATGTGATTTTGCCGATTTTGGAAATTCTCCGTACGATTATTTTCCTGAGAAGTTGCGCGGCAAAACGCTGGTTTTTACATCTACCAATGGTACGCGGGCTATTAATGCTGCTGCCGGCGCTTCTGATATTATCATTGGCGCGTTCGTAAATTTGCTTGCTGTAGCCGATTATTGTTTGCAAAAGAATAAAAATGTTGTGGCGCTTTGTGCCGGCTGGAAAAACAGATTTAACATCGAAGATACGCTCTTTGGCGGCGCACTTGCCGATATTTTAACGGAAAGAGGCAATTTTTCGGCGAGTTCGGACGCCGCAAATGTGGCGATAAATCTTTGGAAACAGGCAAAATACGATATTTTTGATTTCCTTAAAAATACCGAACATGTTGCCCGACTGCAAAAACGTTTTTTGGACAAAGACATTAAATATTGTCTTGACATAAATAAATTCAACATCTTGCCGCGTTACGACAAGATGTTGAATATCATTAAGTTATATAATTAAAAAAATAAAAATTTAACTTTTTTTTCGGAACTCGTGTTAAGTAAAAGGATTAACTGTCAAAAATACTTATTGTAAATCTCTATTAATTAGCAAATTATAAATTTATTTAAAAATTAACTTAACACAAGCCTGCGCTTGTTATTCCTGATTGAGAGTTACTCGGCGGAAGGCAGTGGCTGTAAGCTTGTTTTCCTTCAAATACTCTGCCACGCTTATTTTACTGTCTTTTATGAAAGCCTGCTCAAGCAGTGTAGAGTCCTGAAAGAACTTATTGAGGCGTCCCTGTGCAATTTTATCGAGCATTGCTTCAGGTTTGCCTTCCTCACGCGCCTTTTCGCGTCCTATTTCGAGTTCCTGTGCAACCATTTTTTCGGATACACTGTTGCGGTCGAGCGCCACGGGGTTCATGGCGGCTACCTGCATTGCTATGTTGCGTGCTGTCTGACGCTCTACGTCATTTTGAGCAAACGCTACAATGGTTGCAAGTTTGTTTCCCGGATGAATATATTCCACAACCGAGCCGTCTTGGAGATATTCGTAGAAGTCTAATTCCATTTTTTCTCCTGTTACCCCAGAGCGTTCAGTAACGAGTTCTCCAATTGTGCGCCCGTCCATGGTCAATAAATTTACTTCTTGGAGCGACTTCGGTTTTGCTGCCATAACGGCGTCAAGGATTTTTTGCGTAAGCGCAATAAAATCAGCGTTTTTGGCGACAAAGTCGGTCTCACATTTGAGTGCGATGATTGCTGCGAAGCCGTCCTTTGCCATTGCAAGTACGCAGCCTTCTGAGGCTTCGCGGTCGCTACGTTTGGCGGCTATTGCCTGTCCTCTTTTTCGTATTATTTCTACTGCTTTTTCAAAATCGCTGTCGGCTTCGGTGAGTGCGTTTTTGCAATCCATCATTCCGGCGCCCGTCATTGTACGCAATTTTGAAATGTCAGTCATTGATACTGCCATTATTTTTCCCTTTTTTGAATTTTAAATTTCTCCAAATATGCCCCGTCAGAGCGAATTTTCAGGAGATAATTATTTATTTGTTATACTTATTTTTTAATAAATCGGCAATAGAAGTTGATTATTCTTTGCAAATTCAGGTTTTATAATTTTCCTGATTAACCTTCTTCTTCTGATGATTTTTCTTTTTTATCTGCTTCTCTCTGGTTATTATTTTCTTCTCTTTGGTTATTACGGCGTCCCGACCGATGTACGATGCGTATTTTGCGGTCTTTTTGGTCGGCTTGTTTTTCGTCTTCGTCCTTGTCGTCTATTTTTTCGGTTTTGCGTTCTCCCAACCCTTCTTTGTATGCCTGCACTATTGCTTCAAGTACTATTTCCACTGTTTTTGTGGAGTCATCATTAGCGGGTATCAGGTACTCTACTCCTGTTGGGTCGGAATTGGTGTCAACAATTCCGAAGACGGGGATTGCCAGACGCTGTGCTTCGGCAACGGCTATATGCTCTTTCATCACGTCTACCACAAATATTGCTGCCGGCAAACGTACCATGTCGGCGATTGAACCCAGATTCTTTTCGAGTTTTTCGCGTTGACGTGTGATTTGCAGTTTTTCGCGCTTTGAAATATTGTCGAAAGTTCCGTCTGTTGACATCTTGTCTATTTGCGACATTTTTTTCACCGCTTTGCGAATTGTGGGGAAGTTGGTAAGCATTCCTCCTGCCCAACGTTCTGTAATATAGGGCATTCCGATGAGTTTTGCTTTCTCGGCAACCACATCTTTCGCCTGCTTCTTGGTGGCAACAAAGAGTATTTTTTTGCCATGATGGGCAAGCGCTTTCATCGCTTCGGCGGCTTCGTCTATCTTTACGACCGTTTTATGGAGGTCAATAATATGAATTCCGTTGCGTTCCATAAAAATATATGGCGCCATTGCGGGGTTCCATTTGCGCTTGAGGTGCCCGAAGTGCGCACCCGCGTCCAAAAGTTGTTCAAAAGTTGTTCTTGACATTATTTATTTTTTTTAAAAAAATTTGTTTACTTTCTTTTTAATTATTTTTTTTAATAACCAATTGCGAAGTAGCCGCCTTGAACAGCGAGTCATCGCAATTTAGATACTAAACCATGTTGATAAGTCTGCAAAGATAAGGGAGTTACAAACGACTTATATTTGTCGGGGTGCATTTGGGGCGCTTTTCTGTTTGTAACTTGTCCGACCTTTTGAGAACCTGTATTTTAAAACGCGAATTAACGTTTAGAGAACTGGAAGCGTTTTCTTGCTTTCGGTCTGCCGGGTTTTTTGCGTTCTACTTCGCGCGGGTCGCGGGTCATGAAACCTTCTTTTTTGAGCGCCGGCTTGTCTTCGGGGTTGATTTTCACCAACGCACGTGCTATCGCCAGACGCAATGCTTCTGCCTGTCCTTTGAAGCCGCCGCCACCAAGGTTGACCTTTATATCGTATTTTTCGGCAACGCCCAACTTGTTAAGCGGCTGTTTTACAATATATTGCAAAATTGAGGAGGGGAAATAGTTCCCCAGTTCGCGCTTATTGACAGTGATTTGACCGTTTCCTTCATCCATATATATACGCGCAACGGCTGCTTTTCTTCTTCCTATGGCATTTATTTTTTCCATACTTCTTATTTGAGTGTATTTAAATCTATTTGTTTGGGTTGCTGAGCGTGCATATTATGCTCGCCACCGGGGAAGACGTAGAGATTTCGCAAAATCTTGTCGCCAAGTTTGTTTTTTGGGAGCATCCCTTTCACCACTTTTTTTATCAGTTTTTCGGGGCTCTTTTCCATCAACTTTTCGGGCGTAATTTCGCGCTGCCCGCCGGGGTAGCCCGTGTGCCGCAGATAAATGCGGTCTGTCCATTTCATTCCGGTCATACGGACTTTCTCTGCGTTGATAAGTATAACATTATCGCCGCAGTCAACGTGAGGAGTAAAATTGGGTTTGTATTTGCCGCGCAAAAGTTTTGCAACTTTCGAAGCCATACGTCCCAATACCTCGTCGGCAGCATCTACAACTACCCATTCTTTTGTTACCGTTGCCTTGTTAGCCGACACGGTTTTGTAACTTAAAGTATTCACTTTGCGTATTTGTTTCGTTTAAAAATGATTAAAATTTTGTGGTGCAAACTGTTGCTCAACTGTCTCTTGTGATGGCTAATCGGAACAAAATCAGTACTTTGCAAAGCCCGCAGGCACACTGGTCATATCGGATAATAAACGGACTGCAAAGGTACTGCTTTTATTTTAAACAGCAAAATATTATTTGATTTTTTTTAGAACAAAAAACGATGATTAGTGGTTAGTGGTTAGTGGTTAATTAAGAAATGAAGAAATGAATGAATTAAAAGAATTTTTGCTAATTGAGAATTGAGAATTGCTATCTGCTAATTGCTAACTGCTAATTGCTAACTGCTAATTGCTAATTCAACGCCTAACTATACCTAACTCTATTCAATTTTCAATTCTCAATTCTCAATTCTCCACTAACAACTAATTAGGATTATTGAATATTTTATGCTAACTTTGCAGTCGGTTTCGGGTTCAAAAAAACCGAAAAATGACTTTTTAGCGCAAGAATATTAGGGTTTTAATTTGTTGCAAAGGCAGTTTAAGATGTCATTCCCAACGGAATAAAAAAACAACAGAAAACGTTTTTTTTGCAAATATAAACTCCTGCAACCTAATTTAAAATTTATACACACAAAAAAATCAATAAATATTAGCGTTAAGTTAATTGTTAATTGTTAATTGTTAAATAGATTTATAATTTGCTAATAAATAGAGATTTACAATAAATATTTTTGACATTTCAGACTTTACTTAACAGTTAGTCGTTTTGCGCGACTCGGCAGAGTTAAAACGTTGAATTTTAATCATTAATAAAAACATAGAAAAAATAAATACATGAAACAACTCACAAAAATTTCAATTACATTTTTAATCGTAACAATAACGATGATTTTATCAGGATTCAAACCAAAGAAAGACGCGGGAATAATATTATCAAATCTTGACACATCTGTTAGTCCCGGCACAGATTTTTATCAGTTTGCGTGCGGCGGCTGGATGGCAAACAACCCTCTCACAGACGAGTATGCTCGTTTTGGCTCTTTCGACAAACTTGGCGAAGATGCGCGGGCAAATGTCAATGCGTTGATTGAGGAGATTGCTAAAAGTAGCAGCGCGGGCACACTTGAGCAAAAAATAGCCGACCTGTATAATATTGTACTCGACAGCGCAAAGTTGAACGCTGACGGCTACGAGCCGGTTAAGCCGGTTTTGGAAAAAATTGCTTCGTCTAAATCGAACTCCGAACTGTTGAAACTTGTGTCTGAACTTGCTGTAGAAGGTACAGTCTGTTATTTTATGGCGTATGTAGACGCCGACCCGAAAAACAGCGATGCGTATCTGCTGCAAACTCATCAGGGTGGTTTTGCGATGGAAGAGCGCGAGTATTATTTGGATGATGATGAAGCCACAGTCAAAATCCGCGAGGCATACAAGCAGCACATTGTTAAGATGTTTGAACTTTGCGGTTTTGAGGCGGCACAGGCGCAACAAAATATGCAGGCTGTGATGAAGATAGAAACTGCTTTGGCTACAGCGGCTTACGATAATGTTCAACTGCGCGACCCGCAAAAGAACTACAATAAAATGAGTTTTGCCGACCTGCAAAAACTTGTTCCCCAAATTGACTGGAACACGTACTTTACAACTTTGGGAGTACTCAATGCGGACAGTTTGAGCGTTGGACAAAAAGAGCATTTGCAGGCAGCAGGTTCAATTTTTGCCACCGAGCCGCTCGAAAACCATATCGCTTATATGCAATGGTGCGCCATCAACCAGTCGGCTACATTGCTCAGTGACGCTATTTTCATGGAGCATTTTGATTTCTACGGAAAAACAATGACCGGCAAACTTCAGCCGCAACCGCGCTGGAAACGTGCAGTGAGTACAGTAAATGCCTCTTTGGGCGAAGCAGTAGGGCAAATGTATGTAAAAAAACATTTTCCGCCTGAGGCAAAAGAGCGTATGATAAGGCTGGTGAAAAATCTGCAAACCGCTTTCAGTCAGCGAATTGACGCGATTACGTGGATGACCGAAGACACCAAACAAAAAGCGCAGGAAAAACTCGCCACTTTTCACGTCAAAATTGGCTACCCCGACAAGTGGCGCGACTATTCGGAACTCGAAATCAAGAACGATTCTTATTATGCCAATATGGTGAGAGTCAATAAATTCAACTCCAATTACTGGCTTTCAAAACTCGGCAAACCCGTTGACAAAGACGAGTGGCTGATGACCCCGCAGACCGTTAATGCCTACTACAATCCCATGACAAATGAGATTTGTTTTCCGGCAGCCATTTTGCAGCCGCCATTCTTTGATATGAACGCAGATGATGCCTTCAACTATGGCGCAATAGGCGTGGTTATCGGGCACGAAATGACACACGGCTTTGACGACCAGGGACGGCAGTTTGATAAAGACGGCAACCTGAAAGACTGGTGGACTGCCGACAACGCAAAACGTTTCGAGGAACGGGCACAAGTGATGGTTAAGGTCTTCGACAGTATTGAAGTGGCGCCCGGCACGCACGGCAACGGCAAATTCACTTTGGGTGAAAATATTGCTGACTATGGCGGACTGAAAATCGCCTTCAGCGCGTTCCAAAACGCTACCAAAGACGCTCCGCTGCCCGTCAAGGACGGTTACACTCCCGAACAGCGTTTCTATATTGCATACTCCGGAGTGTGGGCAAGCAACATTCGCCCCGAAGAAATCCTGAACCGCACCAAATCCGACCCGCATTCGCTCGGCAAATGGCGTGTCAACGGGCAACTGCCGCAGCAGGAAGGTTGGTACAAGGCGTTTAACATCACTGAGAACGACCCCATGTTTGTTGCACCCGAAAAAAGAGTGGATATTTGGTAAAAACCTTAATCAGTGGTTAGCAATTAGCAATTCTCAATTAGCAGTTAGCAGTTAGCAGTTAGTAGTTAGTGGTCTTTATTCTTTATTCTGAAAAATAATTTTGTAATATGTGGACAAAAAATTCTGAAAACTGAAAACTGAAAACTTTTAATAAATATTTTAATAGATAGCCATGGAAGAAAATTTATTTAATCAAATAAGTGAAGACATCAAAAAGGCGATGCTTGCCAGGGACAAAGTATCTTTGGATGCGTTGCGCGGTGTAAAAAAAGAATTTCTCGAGGCGCGTACAGCCAAAGGCAGCAACGGCGTTCTGCTTGACGAGGCGGCTGTAAAGATTCTGCAAAAAATGGTAAAACAGCGCAAAGAGTCGGCGCAAATATATACCGAACAGAATCGCAAAGACTTGGCTGACAGCGAATTATTGCAAGTGGTGGTGATAGAAAAATATTTGCCCTTGCAAATGAGCGATGCCGAACTGACCGCCTCCGTAGCCGCAATCATCAAGCAAGTGGGCGCAACTGCGCCGCAGGAAATAGGCAAAGTGATGGCTGTAGCAAGTAAGCAACTCGCCGGCAAAGCCGACGGACGCGCAATCTCGGAAAAAGCGAAAGCATTACTCAATAATGCGTAATTTTTAGAGCAAAAGATGCAACCCGAAACTCTATCAACGGTCAAAGACAGTGCGGTTCTTGTAGGCTTGATAACGCTTGAACAGCGCGAAAGGCAGGCACGCGAATTTATGGAGGAGTTATCTTTTTTGGCAGAAACGGCAGGAATAAGCCCGAAAAAAACGTTTTTGCAAAAAATTGAATATCCCAATCCGAATACCTTTGTGGGACCGGGAAAGTTAGATGAAATTCGCGCCTTTATTATTGAGAAAGAAATAGATACGGTTATATTTGACGATGAACTGTCGCCAAAGCAGATTCGCAATATCGGGCGCGAACTGCGCGTTCAGATTTTGGACCGAACCAATCTCATTCTCAGTATTTTTGCTCAGCGTGCTCATACTGCAAGCGCCAAGACGCAGGTTGAACTTGCCACGCTGCAATATATGTTGCCGCGTTTGTCGCGCCTCTGGGGGCATCTTGACCGGCAGCGCGGCGGCGGAATCACTTCGCGCGGAATGGGCGAAAAACAAATTGAAGCCGACCAGCGAATTATACGCGAGCGTATTGCACTGCTCAAAAAACAGTTGAAAGATATTGACAGGCAGATGGCTACACAGCGCAAAAACAGAGGGAAACTTGTGCGCGTAGCGCTTGTGGGCTACACAAATGTTGGAAAATCAACCCTGATGAACCTGATGAGCAAAAGCGAGGTTTTTGCCGAAAACAAACTCTTTGCAACGCTGGACACCACCGTGCGCAAAGTGATAATCGACAATTTGCCCTTCCTGCTGACCGACACGGTGGGGTTTATACGCAAATTGCCCACGCACCTTATCGAGTCGTTCAAATCAACGCTCGACGAGGTGCGCGAGGCAGACCTGCTGCTGCACGTTGTAGATATTTCGCATCCTGCTTTTGAGGAACAAATGGCTGTGGTAAACAATACATTGAAGGAAATTTTGCCCGGCGAGAAACCCACAATCGTTATTTTCAACAAGATAGACGCTTTTACCTATACCCCAAAAGAAGAGGACGACCTCTCGCCGCCAACGCGCGAAAATATCCCGCTCAATGACCTGAAAAAAACCTATATGAGCCGCCTGCACGCCAACTGCATATTTATTTCGGCTACCGAAAAAAGCAATATTGATGAATTGAGAACGCTACTCTATCAAAAAGTCAAGGAAATACACGTTGAACGTTATCCGTACAACGATTTCCTGTTCCAAAAATTTGATGTTGAATAATTTTTTTGAAAAGTTTTTTAAACAAAAAAACAAATTCATTTGTTATAATATTAGTTTTATTTTTAAAGATACTTCTTAAAATCCACTTTCTTTTAACCTTATTTTTAATATAAAAAAAACGATTTTTAGAAAGTTATTTTTTAAAAATAAAAGAAATAAAAATATTTATAAATCGTTAAATAATAAGTGGTTATGAAATTTGAATTGCCAAAATTGCCTTATCAGGCAAACGAATTAGAACCCGTTATAAGCAAGCAAACCATTGATTTGCATTACGGAAAACACCTGCAAACCTATGTAAACAATCTGAACAGTCTGATTGTGGGAACGGCATTTGAACATGCTGATATAGAAACGATTGTGCGCCAGAGTGAGGGCGGCATTTTCAACAATGCAGGTCAGATATTGAATCACACTTTGTATTTCCTGCAATTCTCTCATCAAGGCGGTGACGCCCCGAAAGGTGCGCTCGCAGATGCAATTAACACAAAGTTCGGAAGTTTCGGCGAGTTTAAAAAGGTCTTTACAGAGGCAGCCGTAACACTCTTCGGCTCAGGCTGGGCGTGGCTGGCAAAAGACGAAAACGGGGAATTGCAAATCCTCAAAGAATCAAATGCCGGAAATCCGCTGACAAAAGGAATGAAACCAATACTCGCCTTTGACGTGTGGGAACATGCCTATTATGTTGATTATCAGAACCGCAGAGCCGAACATATTGAAAAAATATGGAATATAATTGATTGGAACGTGGTTGAAAAAAGGTTCTAAAAACTTCTTTTCTACCGAAAATAAATCCCCGAATTTCTCCAACAGTAGAAATTCGGGGATTTTTTGAGAGAACAAAGAGTAAGACAATGAATAAATGAAGGAATGAAGGAATGAAGGAATGAAGGAGGCTGTCTCAAAAACCCTTTGCGCACTCCCGCCAAAGCGGGAGAATAATATCAAATAATCAATTGTCAGGAGTTATCGTTTATAAAAAAAGAGGCTGCCTCAAGAAAAATACTTTTGAAACAGCCTCGAAGGAATTAAGAAAAAACCTTATTCTAATTCCTATAACCTTTAATTGAGTAAAGATTTTTTTTAATTATCAATTAGCAATTTGTAGAAAAAATGTCCCCACCCCTATTTCCGCCGTCCCGTATGGGACGGAATATTTTGCAGGAAAACCCACATGGGGGCTGTCTCAAAAGCCAAAGTTTCTTTACCACAAAGGGCACAAAGTGTTTCACAATGAACACAAAGTGTGGATTTTCAATATCTATTCTTTGTGATATTTGAGTGATTTTTTGTGGTTAAATTGACTTTTGAGACAGCCTCACACTGGTGTCTGTTTCTACCAGCATAGTGTCCCTGACGGGACACCGGAAAACTGTAACAGTTCATATATTCCTTCATTTCTTCATTCCTTCATTTCTTCATTCCTTCATTTCTTCATTTCTTCATTCCTTCATTTCTTCATTCCTTCATTTCTTAATTTCTAACTGTCTTTTGTCTTTTGTCTTCTGACACCTCCCCTCCCCTACAGCCTGTTTTCGAGTATTTGGCTGGCAGAGAAATTTTCAATGCCTAAGTAATACATTGCAGCGTCAACCAGCGCCTGCACCGGTACCAGCCCTATAACTTCTGCCCCGACGATGCTCACGCCGTAGCGCTTCGCCTCCATTCTGACCATTTCGTGGGCGCGATAGATAGATGTTTTTGAGTAGTCGGTAAGGTTCATCGACACTTGCACTATGTCGCGCTCTTTGAGTTCCACGCCCATCGCTTTGCAAAAACGCAGTCCGCCGCCAATGAAGCGCACTTTTTTAGCAATAGCATCGGCAATTTCCAGTTTATTTGTGTTCAGATTCACATTGTAAGCCACAAGCGGCATCCGTGCGCCCACAGCAACTGCTCCTGCGGTAGGGTGAGGGGCAGAAGCGCCAAAATCGGGCTGCCATTCGGGTTGCCGCATCTTTTCTGCAAGCCCTTCAAATTCGCCCTTGCGTATGGCTGCCAGATTCTCGCGGTGAGGCGCAGTAGCCGACTTCTCGTACAGAAAAACAGGAAGCGCGAACCGCTCCCAAACCGCTTGAGCCACTTCTTTGGATAGCGCGATAGCCTCGTCCATAGACACGTTTCTTATAGGGATAAACGGCACAACATCAACCGCGCCCATACGCGGATGCTGCCCGCTATGCCCGCGCAAATCAATGATGCTCACCGCAACGCCTATTGCCTCAATAATAGTGTCGCGCATAGCCAAAGGCTCGCCCACAACGGTTACCACCATACGATTATGGTCTTTGTCGGTACTGTAATCAAGCAGTTTAATGCCGTCCCTGCCGCGAAAAACATCTGCAATCTGTTCCACTTTTTTCAAATCGCGCCCCTCGCTGAAATTGGGGACACATTCGATAAGTTTATTCATAAATATAAGAGTATTAATATTTTAAATTAAAAAATAAATGGCGGCAAAGTTAGCATAAAATTTTTAGTTTTCAGTTATTAGAAATTCGATGTAAGTTGATTAGTTTGATTAATTCGATTAATTGCTAATTGCTAATTGCTAATTGCTAACTGCTAATTGCTAATTGCTATCTGTTTCCTGCAAAACGTTGTCGCCCGAAGCGGAATTGAAGTCGAGCGTGTCTGTGTCAATGGAGTCGTTTAGTTCGTAATATGCAGAAACACACTGGTATTGTTTGGTTATTTTTTGTTTCGGTTCGGGGAATTTGCCTCGATACTTTTTCAGAGAATTGTCGGCTAATACTTTTTCCATGAAATATCCAAAAACGGGCAATGCAGTTCGGCTTCCCTGTCCGAGCGCTCCTGTGCGGAAATGTATGCAGCGATATTCTCCTCCAACCCACGCGCCTCCAACGAGGTGTGGAGACACTCCCACGAACCATGCGTCCGAGTGGTTTGACGAGGTGCCTGTTTTGCCTCCAAACTGAGTTCCGTAGTTGTGAATTTTGTATCCCCACAGCGCTGCCGAAGTTCCGCCCGGCTCTCTCATTCCGCCTTGCAGCATCTCTGTAAGCAGAAAAGCCGTTTGGTAGTTTATTGCCTGACGCTGTGCCGGGTTGTATCTGTAAATTTCGTTGCCGTCGTTGTCTGTAATGCGCACAACAAGTACAGGTGCATGCATGCGTCCTTCGTTAATCGCTGTACAATAAGCGTTTACGAGTTCGAGCAGCGACACGTCCGAAGCGCCGAGGGCAGTAGAAGGCATTCGCGCAAGCGGCGATTGTATCCCCATCTTGTGTGCCGTTTCAATAACTTCGGAAATGCCGACTTCCTTCGCCAGTTTTACGGCTATCGTATTGACCGAACGCGCAAAAGCGGCTTTCAAACTCATGTTTGCGCCCGAATATATTCCGCCGGCATTGCGTGGCGCCCAGACGTCGATTTCTCCGTCTTGCCCCACGCTTTCCCAGTTGATGTAAGTGTCAGTACGATAGTCGCAAGGCGATGCGCCGTCTTCTATTGCGGCAGCATACACAAAGAGTTTGAACGTGGAGCCGGGCTGCCGCTTTGAAAGCGCTTTGTCATATTTCCACGAGTTGAAATTCACATCGCCAACCCATGCTTTTACAAAGCCGTTTTCGGGCTCCATTGCCACAAATCCCAAGTGCATAAAACGCACCATATATCGGATAGAATCGAGAACGCTCAAACTGTCGGTAATTTGTAAGTTCTTGTAATCGAACAGTTTAACCTTATTTTTTTTATTCAAATAAAAAGAAATAGAATCGGGGTTGTTCGGGAATTTCCGTTTCAACTGCTTATATCGTGCTGTTCGCTTGGCAATATCTTCAATAAATCCGTTCATCTCTACGCCTCTCTCGTCTCGCCATGGGTTTTTATTGCCCCAGTGTGCGTTAAAATTATTTTGAATGATTTGCATTTGTTTGTTTGCAGCCTCTTCTGCGTAGTGTTGCATGCGCGTGTCGAGGGTTGTGTAAATTTTCAGCCCGTCTCCGTAGAGGTCTATGCTGTTTCGGGTACACCACTGTTCGAGTTCGCGTGCCACCGCCTGACGGAAATAGGGCGCAAAGTCAGATGTTGTCTGCTCATTTTCGCCGGCGAGTTCAATAGGTAGAACTCGCAGTGAATCAAGTTGTTGGCGCGAAATATTATTTTGTTTGAACATATTGCCCAGCACTGTGTTTCGGCGTTCCAAACTGCGTTCGGGATTAAGAAACGGGTTGTAGGTAGAAGTGGCTTTGAGCAGTCCTACAAGCGTTGCTGCCTGTTCTGTTTTGATGTCGGCAGGCGTTGTGGCGAAATATTTTTGCGCCGCTGTTTTTATCCCAAAAGTATTGCTGCCAAAATCCACAGTATTGAAGTACATAGTCAAAATCTCTTCTTTTGAATATTTTGCTTCGAGTTTAAGCGCCAGAATCCATTCTTTGGATTTCATTATTATTATTTTAATTCCGGGAATTTTTCCTAAAATACCTGTTGAATATTGCGAGCGCACTTTGAACATATTTTTTGCAAGTTGCTGTGTGATTGTGCTTCCTCCGCGTGCTTCTCCGCGTGCCGCATCTGCCATTGCTCCTAAAAGTCCCTGAATATCAATCCCAAAATGCTTATAGAAACGCGCGTCTTCTGTTGCTATCAGCGCGTCAACAAGGCAGGGTGAAATCTGGTGGAAATCTACGGGCGTACGGTTCTCGCGATAATACTTCCCTATAAGTTTGCCGTCTGCGCTGTAGAGTTCCGAGGCGATGTTCTGCTGAGGGCGCGACACGTCCGACAAAGTTGGCGACTTGCCAAAGAGCCACAGAAAATTAAAATCTACCATAAGCAAATACAGCAGCAGCGCGACAAACGCCGTGCAAATAATAATGAGTATTTTTTTGTACCGGCGACTGCGTTTATAGTACTTCTTAAACCCGCGAAAAGCACGCAAAATGATGTTTTTAAGACGGATAAGACTTCGCCAAACAAAACATAGAAACTGAAAAATCATGTTATCTTTCATCTGTTTACATTTTATTTTTAAGGTCAGATGGAACTCACACGACAACATAATCACAACCTTGTATGTTTTGTTAATCGTGTTCGTTTCATAAGAATAGTTATTTTTAGTTGTCAGCAATCAGTATTTTGATTTTACATAATTTCTTTATTATCTGCTAATTGCTATCTGTTAATTGAGAATTGAGAATTGAGAATTGTTTTCAACGCGCTTTCCATTCCTTTTTCCAAAATTAATTCAACATCTGCGGCAAGCTCTGCGGCGAAATCGGGGATTTGTAAAAAATCTTCTTTCCACATCTGCCTGTTTCCGCAAACAGATGATACCCACGCTTTTATATTGTTTCTGTCAAAACTTTTCCGAATAAATTCCACAAATTCGGGAGTATCATTCGGCACAAAGTCAGTTGCTTGCGAATGTCCGCTGTAAAGCGTTAAAAGCGCTGCAAATGAGAAGGTTACGAGCGGCGCGGGCTTGCCTGCTTTTTTGTAATTGTCTGAAACTGTCGGAAAATTGCGAGTTTCCCATTTTGAAATGGAATTGAGCGCAATATCCTTTAAATAATGTTTCAAATAAGGATTGTAGAAGCGTTCAAGGATTTTTGCGGCAAAAGTTTTGAGTTCAGCCGGGTCTTCGTCAATCATCGGAAGCGCCTCATTATCAACCATTTTCATAATGTATTTTTCAATTTCGGGCTTATTGAAAGCCTCCATAACGGTTGCGCAGCCCATTTGCAACGCCACAGGCACCATTGCGGTGTGCGAGCCGTTGAGAATGCGCACTTTTTTAGTGCGAAACGGACGTATATCGCTCATAAACAGCACATTAAGTCCTGCCTTATCCAACGGAAACTTCTCGCGAATAATACTGTCGCCGCCAATTGCCCAGACATGAAAATATTCGCCTTTGACAACCAGATTGTCATCAAAACCGAGTTCCTGTTTTATCAGGTCAATGTTTTCTTTTGGGAAACCGGGCACAATCCTGTCGACCAGCGTATCGTAAAAGTGGCACGAATTTTCGACCCACGCAATAAATTCACTTTCCAGTTGGTTGGAATGTGCATGTTGAAGCACATACTCGCGCAAAGTTGAGCCGTTGTTCTCTATCAGTTCGCAGCAAATAATGAGCAATCCCTTTTCCGCATCGCCGTTGAACTTTTGCCAGCGTTTGTGCAGCAGCGCGGTCATTTTTGCAGGAAAAGATTTCGGCGGCAGCGCAGCGAGATTGTCCCCGTCTTCGTAGCGAATACCCGCTTCGGTTGTGTTGGAGATAATCATCTCTAAATCACTGCTTAATATCAACCGCTCGTATTCAGCATAATTATCATAAGGATTGATAACTTCTACAATGCTTTTGACAAGCGAAACTTCTTTAATCGGTTTCTTATGTTTAATTCCCTCTAAATAAACATGATAAAGGCAATCCTGTTTGTCAAAAATGCTGCGAACAAATTCGCCGCCCGGAATAGGTTGCACCACTGCAATGCCGTGATTCATAACTCCTTGCGCATTTGCCTTGTCAATCATCCAATCCACAAAAGCACGCAGAAAATTACCCTCGCCAAACTGCAAAATCCGTATTGGCAAAGCCGGTTTGTCTACGCTCTTTTTATTGAGTTCTTTCATTAAATATATATTTTATTATAGTGTATAAATATCAGATTTTCAAGTTATTTACAGTTGAAAAATCATTCGCAAATAATTTTTTACAAAGTTAAATAAAATCAAAAACACAGCAAAATAATTTTATAATATCAGGCTGTTTTTCAAAAAAATGATTACTTTTGCAAAAAATTTAACGTTTTCCATCAAAATTTATGTAACTCGATGAAAAACAATACAATAAATAAGCAGAACAGATTTTGGAATATGCACATGACTGCTATTTTGAGTCTGTCGTTAGTGCTGTTTTTGGTTGGACTTGTGTCGTTACTTGCGTTTTTGGCAAATGACATGTCTAATTATATCAGGCAAAATATGACTGTGAGCATTGTTTTGACCGACAGTGCAGATGTTGAATACGAGCAACGGATTGAAAATATGCTGCTCAACGGTGGTTATGCCAAAGAAACAAAGTTTATCTCAAAAGATGATGCTTTGAGCGAACATATTGCAAGCATGGGCGACAATCCTGCTGATTTTTTGGGATACAATCCGCTACTGGCATCAATAGAAGTGAAACTTAACCCAAAATACGCCAGCACAGACAGCATAGCAAAAATCGAAAGCAAGTTGCAACTGTTCAACAAAATAAGCCGAATTACTTATCCAAAAGACACAATGGATTTGGTTAATAGAAATATCACGCGCATCGGCATAATTTTGGGCACAGTTGCGCTGGCGCTGCTGCTGATTTCCATAGCGCTGATTAGCAGCACTATACGGCTAATGATTTATGCTGACCGTTTTCTGATACGCTCAATGTGGCTGGTAGGTGCAACCTCGTGGTTTATCCGCAAGCCGTATATATGGCGTGGTATGTTTGACGGATTCGTAGCCGCCTTGCTTGCCTGCGGCTATCTGGCGCTGTTTGTGTGGTTCTTGCAGCACAGTTTTCAACTCAACCTGTTTGCCGAAAAGCCTCTTATTTTGAGCATCGTTGCCGGCATCGTAATTATTGCAGGCGTGATGTTGACCGCTATTTTGTCATTCTTCGCCGTGGGGCGATATATTAACATGAAGACAGAAAAAATGTTCAGAATTTAGTGAAAATCTCCACCTTTTTTAAAGAACTGCAAAAAAATTGTGTTTCTGTATTTTTAAATTGACTTTTTTGATGCAATTAACTGAGAAAAATCTGTATAGTAATGAGAAGAAAATCAACGTGATAGACGATGTTGCGCTGATTGATTTGCTTGGGCGCGACTTTCTGGGGAAAGTGGGCATCGACTATCGTATTTTCAAGACGCTTGCCGAGCGCAACATCAGCGTAAGTTTTATAGTGCAAGGCTCATTTGAAAAGGGAATAGGCATTGTTGTATCTGTGGAAAATGCCGACGAAGCCGCCGCCGCATTGAGGCAAGAGTTTTGTAATGAGTTGAAAAACAAGGAAGTATATGAAATAGCGCTCGACAAAGAAATTGCTGTTGTTTCCGTAACGGGACAAAATTGGGAGACATTTCACAAATCGCTTAATGCCCTGTTTAAGAATAATATAACCCCTATTTTGATAAACAATACCACTTCGGGCGAAAATGTGAGTCTGGTGTTGAAAAAAGAAGACGCATTGCGTGCTAAAAAACTGATTTACAGCGAAATATTTGGCACGAGCAAAAAAATTAACATCGCAATCTTTGGGCATGGAACTATTGGAAGCACGCTGATAGACCAAATCTTATCCAACATTGACAGTATAGAACAAAAAAAAGGTATTCACTTAAATATTTTTGCAATAACAGATTCAAAAAAAGCAATATTTAACGAAAACGGAATAAAAGCCGACTGGCGCGAGAAGTTGAAAAACGCCGGAAAAACCTATAAAATAGAAGATATTGTTACTTTTGCCAAAATTCACAGTCTTGAAAATCTGATAGCAGTGGACAACACCGCCGGCAGCAATTTCGTACAAAATTATATCTATTTGATTAAGAACAGTTTCGACCTCGTTTCGGCTAATAAAATTGCAAATACTCTGCCTTACGATTTTTTTGAGAAAATCCGTAAGGCATTGGAGCAGCATAAGAAACGTTACCTCTACGAAACGAATGTAGGCGCAGGGCTGCCGCTGATTGATACTATTGCCCTGCTGCATCTGTCGGGCGAAAACATTACGCGAGTTCGCGGCGTTTTTTCCGGAACGCTGAGTTATATTTTCAACCGCTATTCTATTGAAAATCAGCCGTTCAGCCAAATCCTCAAAGATGCAGTCGCTGCGGGCTTAACCGAACCCGACCCGCGCGAAGACCTTAGCGGAGCGGATGTTGCACGCAAATTGCTGATTCTGGCACGCGAACTTGACCTGAAAAACGAAATGAGAGACGTGCATGTCCAAAATCTTGTACGCCCAAATTTGAGAACCATTCCACAGAACGATTTTTTTGAGAACTTACATGTGTTAGATGCTGATTTCCAAGACATTAAAAACAAACTTCAAAGCGGACACGTTTTGCGCTACGTGGGCGACCTGTCCGGTGATTTGCAGCAGGAAAAAGGAATATTGGAAGTAAAACTGGTGTCCGTACCCGAATACTCGGTGCTGGGACAACTGCGCGGCTCAGATTCAATCTTTGAAATCTATACGGAAAGTTACGGCGCGCAACCGCTGGTTATTCAGGGCGCAGGCGCAGGTGCATCGGTTACGGCAAGAGGCGTATTTGGAGACATCCTGCGACTATCTGTGTGAACATTTTTTTTTTAAAGTGAACATCTTTTTAAAAAAATTTGTTTTTTTAAAATAAAAGTATTACCTTTGCAACCTTATTTTATGTCAAAAAACTGAAAAATTACTGAAAACAGGTTATTGATTCAGTTTGTTTTTTTTAATTATCTAAAGAAACGCTTTATGCAACTATTAAATATAAACTCTATTATAAAAAAATATATTTCATTCAATAATCGCAAACCCTGTGCGAAATGGGGTTTGTGTCTCTCGGTTTCGCTGTTCCTGTTTGTTACTGCTCCTGTTCAGGGGCAAATTTATATCGGAGCCGACGCTGTTATGTCGGGGATGAAGTATTTGTTGGTAATGCCTGATAAAGACGGCTACTCCAATGACGTCATAAACACGCCTTATCGGGGCATAGATATGCCGCCTTGCACAGCGGGCGATTCAGGCAAAAAATTTGCCAAAGTTTACCACAAAGTTTTCAGACCGGGAAACAGGCAGAACTGTTTATTTGGCAGCGCCTTGATGTTTTCTGCCGCCGCGTTTTCTGCTGCGCAGCATGAAATCCCGAAACAGTATTTCACTGTCCGGAAATCCTGCTGCCACGCAACAACGGCTTGCCGCTTTGTGTCGCCGCCGCAAAATTCGGGCGACAACCTGATTGCCTGCGCTTTACAGGCGCACCTGTTTCAACAGGGCAACCTGTCGCCGCCGATTGCTCGATAAAATCTTTCTCGGGCAGGATTAAACTCTGAATTTATTCCTCAAATCCTGCGCGTTCCATTTTGTAAAATAAATTGTATTTTGCTGTTCTTACGCAAAATATAATTGTAACAGACGCTTTGCGGTTGGCTGTGTCGTGCAGACACAAAATAGCAATCACAAATTAGCCGATGTTTTGGTCAGCGAGAACGAAACAGATCCTGACAAAGCAAATGCCATGTTAATTTTTGTAATATAATTTGCAAAAAACAGAAATTTTATTTAATTTATTTTAATTTTACCAAATACGGTATTAAAAAATTATTAAATAAACTAAATTGTTTATTTTCAAAGAATTAAATTTCTTTGATTTAAAGATTAAAATTTTCATAAATCCAATACTTCGTTTATTATTTTATATAAAATTTTATAAATATTTTTTCTTAAAGTATTTTTACGGCGTAACGGATTTAATCAGTTAATAACAGTTAATTTATAATTAAAATTTTTAATATACTTAATAGTGAAATAATGAAAAAAAAATATCTAATTTTATTTTCAGCGCTGCTTACCTTGACATGCAGCATTGAAGCGCAGGTAGGCATTGGCAAAATAGCGCCTGCGGGCGTAGCCAATCATGACAGTATTCCATACACCGATCCGCAGGGGTTGCTGCATTTGCAGGGTAAATCCTACGTAAACGACTCCACGGTTCGCAATATGGGCTTCGTTATCCCGAAGGTTGACGCTGTAACTACTGTAACTACGCCACAAGGCGGCGAGCCCGTTATGGGAACGCTCGTTTTTACAGTTAACGACAGCATCGACAGCAAGCAAGACCTCAGTATCCCGGGCGCCTTGCGTGTGCGCCTCAAAGACGGATGGTCAGCAGAACTGGTAGAGATGTCGAGCATTTCTGACTTCTTTAACTATGACGTCTATGGCGGACTTAATGTACGCACAAGGAAAGTATCGGCGGGCTATCGATATTCGCTTGTTATCGGCTATGAAGACGAAGCCGTTTATACTGCGGGCGAAAATGCCAACGGAAAAACCGGCTTGGGCGGCATCAGTGGCAACACAAACACCTTCAGGATGGCTCTGGCGCACCAAGTCATTGATATTTCGGCAGGCTATCAGCATGCGCTGGCTGCTTCGCGCGACGGAGAGGTATGGAGTTGGGGAGACGGCGCGAATTACCGCACCGGTCAAACAGGCACAACGGTTTTTACATTTCCTGTGCGCGTAAAGAACCTGACGCTTGCTGCCAACGACACCGTTATCCGCTGTGAGGCAGGCTATGACAATTCGCTGCTGCTGACCAAACTCGGAAAAGTGTACTCCTTTGGCGCAAACCGCAACGGCGTTAATGGCACAGGATCAGGCTCAGGCGACACCACAACGCCAACACAGATTAATTTAGGTTCAAATGTTATTAAGGACATCGCGCTCTCGTCTCTCTCCGGCGCGGCAATAAATCAGGATGGCAGAATTTATACATGGGGCAATCAGCAACATGGGCGTCTGGGCAATGGCGCATCCACCAGTAGTATCATTGCGCCCGCTATGATTATAATTCCGAACAACACTCCTGTAAAACAGGTAGCAATGGGTACGAATCACGGGCTTGCCGTTAGCGAAGACGGGAAACATCTCTACGGCTGGGGCGCAGCGCAGGGCTGGGGCGGCAGCGTGGGGGCTACGGAAAGCATACAGGTACATCCGATAGAAATTACCGGTTTTCTTGTTTCAGGAGGCTTTGACCCGGCTACTGACTCCATTGTTTCCATCGCAGCAACACGTTTTACCAGTTCCGGCACACCTTCGGGTTCGACTACTACGGGCGGTTCTATCGTTATTACCAATAAAAACGTATATGCAGCAGGCAGCAACACTTCGCCCGACCGTTTGGGACTTGGCTATTTCCCTAAATCAACAATTGTAATGTATTCGCCAACACCTGCGTCAGGCGTCAGAGGAACTGTAACGCAGGGATTTTTGCCTATTTACAACAAAGCGATAATGCCGGGAGTACTGTTTGACCAGGTATCCATAGGCGTAGACCATAGTTTGCTTAAACAGACGCTGGTACAAGAAGATCTGGGAGACGGCACATACCGTGAAAGCGGAAGTTACGGATATGGCATGGGAGTTGTATCGCAAAATCAGTTAGGCGCAGTAAGCACAGGTTTTAGCAAATTCCCAATCCCATCATTTATAAAGAAATAAAAAAGGTTTTTGCCTCTGTTTACGCGCAACATTACGGAAAACGGCAACATTTAAACACGCCGTTTCCCCTGTTTTGCGTCAAAGTATGAGGTAAGGCCAAATATTAAATTCCAATAAAATAATTTTTTAAATAATGAAAAAGATTCTATTAATACTCACAATATTACCTGCAATTGCGTTTTCGCAGGTACGGATAGGTGGCGACTCTGTCCCCAACGGAATGCTCGACCTTAACCACGATAACGGAAAACTCGCCACTTTGGGGCTGGTGTTGCCAAAGGTGGAGTCGGCAGACACTTTCAATATTGCCGCAGAAGGTCAAACTGGACGCTATTACCCTAACGTTGTAACGCCTGACGCTACATATTCCACGCAAGTTGTTTCGGGAACTGACGAAGAAGGCGAGGCATTTACCGATTATTATTATGTAGCCGACCCAGCCAAGGAAGCGCCCGGAGGCACAATAGTGTATGATGAAAGCACAGACGGCATCAGATGGAAAAAGTCGTCTAATTTTGGCAACTGGAGTATCAATATTGTTGACAGAAGTCTGCTTGAAGATACGATTAACTATCGTCTGCTTGGTGGCGCGGACTTTAAACTGATAAAAGCCTCCTGCGGCGTCGATTATTCGGTAGCAATCAACGCCCTCGATGGCGGCGTTTACACCACAGGCAGAAATTTGTACTACCGCACGGGTAAAGGGCGCAGTGCAGGCTCGGCATCGTGGGCTTTGATTTTGGGCGGACCTGCCATAGACGTTTCAGCGGGCTATAATCACGGTATGGCTGTGCTTGAAAACGGCGACCTCTACGTGTGGGGGTCCAATTCCAACGGAAAAACAGGGCGCGGAACAAGAAGCGGCTACACTATGGCGCCCACAAAAATTACGCTACCCAATGGCGAAAAGGCAGTGCGCTGCGAAGCAGGATACTACAATTCACTGGTACTGACAGAGGCAGGCAATGTATATGCCTGCGGATCCAATCAATACGGACGAAACGGAAACGGCATCGCCACAAATACTTATCAAACCACTTTTCAGAAGATTAATTTTCCCGGCGACATAACAATAAAAGAGATAAAAAGGGCGACTCACATGGCAGGCGCCATCGGTACGGACGGGAAAATTTATATCTGGGGGCGCGGGTCGTCCGAACGTCTCGGCACAGGGAACACCAGCAATCAGACTACGCCCGTTATGCTGAACACCCCTGCGGGAGTAACGTTCAAACTGTTAGGACTGACCAGCGGGCAGGGTTTTGCCTTCACTGACGATAATAAACTGTACAGATGGGGGTATCGCGGCAGCGATATGCTACCCAATTGGGTAGGCTCCACAACCGCAACAACGCCTGTGCGGGTAACGCAGTTTGATAACTTCCTCGAAGCGGGAGAAAACGTTACTGTATCGGGTACAATGCATTTGCGTACAGGTCTGTATTATGGCGGTTGTATGATGTTTGCCACAGACAGGGGCAGAGTGTATGCATCGGGGCGCAACAACGACGACACTAGCTCCGGCGGCTACGGCGGCGCCAACGCGGGCAAACTGGGAGTAGTGAACATTGAAACCGGCGCGCGTGTGAACGAAGTCAACGCATGTACGCTCGTGCAGGACCACGGAATTTATTCGGGCTCTGACTTCACTAGTATTAGCGTAGGTTTTGAACAGACAATTATTACTACAGGGCTGAATACCTCATACAGAACTATTGCCAATTACACGGCATATTCTTCGGGACGCAATGCTAATTACATGCTTGGCAACGGACCACGTGCAACACGGATATTTTCAACAGTAAAGAAATAAAAAAAGCCTTTATTTTCGCTCTTTATTTGGAACGGAAAGAATGGAAAAACATTAATTAACTTAAATTTTTAAAACAGATAAAAATGAACTCTTTAAAAATAAAATACATAATATTTTCAATCGCCTGTCTGTTTGCCGCAACCGCGCATGCTCAGGTAGGAATAGGCAATGAAAACCCTCGCGGCGTGCTTGATGTTAATAATCCTGCCGGATATGGCAATACCTCAGGCGTGGTGCTGCCGGTGGTAAAAAGCATAAGCGCGGTAAGACTTCCAAGCGCGCTGGGCGATGCAACAACAGGCACAGTAGTGTTTGACTCTACGGCAAACTGCATTCGCCTCAAGAGGCTGAACGGCTGGACAGATTGCCTGCTTGACGAGGGCGGCTATCGCACTACGGTAGCAAATATTTTGAGCGTAGGCGCAGACTTTAAAATCAAAACCGCTTCGATGGGTCCGCAGCACACTCTTTGCATCGGGCAAGACGACAACGCTATCTACGCAGCAGGCGACAACTCCAATGCCCGCACAGGAATAGGGCGTACATCGGGCAACTGCCAGACTTTTATGCTCATTTTTGCCCAGCCCTGCGTTTCGGTAGCGGCAGGAGACCAACATTCGATAGCCGTTGACGTGCAGGGACAGGTATGGACATGGGGAAATAACGGCGCTTACCGTACAGGATTGCCGGATGACCCCGGAACTGGCGGTACCGCCGGCAATGACGGCAATACAGGCACGCCTACGCTGGTACGGCTTACAAATGGCGATACGGTGTTCAGCGCGCACCCCACGTCTGTACACGGGAAAGCGATTATGTGCGCCGCAGGAGCGTTAAGTTCATACGTGCTGACCGAAGACGGAAAAGTGTGGCGAACAGGTACGCTGGGAACATCAACAACAAACAATGTTACAACGTGGACGGAAGTAACAGGTTTTAGTGGAAAAGTAACTTATATTGCAGCATCTACTAATACCGTAGGCGCAGTAACCGAATCGGGTGCTGTATATACCTGGGGCGAGGGCGCTGACGGGCGTTTGGGAACAGGTAACGGAACCGACCGGGCAACGCCTGTACAGATAACGATGCCGGGCAGCGTCCCGATAAGTAAAATAGCAATGGGCTTCAGCAACGGAGCGGCTATTTCGGCAGACAGTAAGCAACTGTTTGTTTGGGGAACAAACCGGTCGATAGGAGTAGGCTCAGGCACAACCATTAATGCGCCGCGCTTAGCATCTCTGCCCGGGTTCAACAGCGCAACCGACTCCATTTTTAATGTTGCCGCAACACGTTTCGATTACGGAAACGGCGGACTGGCGGTGGCTACATCCATTGGCGCTTTTACAACGGGTGAAAATAATTACGGACAACTTGGCATCGGCAGTACCGCCGACCAGACCTCGTGGCAGTACATTGTTAGCACAGGCATTATAAAAGGGACTAAATTTACAGGCGTAGCAATGAGCGGTTACACCACGCTCTTTCTTACCGGAGTAAATCCCATCCGCGCCGAATCGAGTTATGTAGGCTATGGAGCAGGGCGAATAAATTACCGCCAGTTGGGCGCAATCACTATTGAGCCGCGAAGACCAATGCAACTGACAAAATAA
>JAISWT010000073.1 GCA_031271005.1 Prevotellaceae bacterium
AAAGAACACAAAGTGCTGGTTTTCAACATCTATTCTTTGTGTTATTTGTGGTAAATGGTAAGATTTTGCAAACGAAGAGGCTGAAAGCCCGTAAATCAATAGCGCAGGGCAACGCCCTGCCGAAGAAGAATGTACGATGAACAAGCCCTGAAAGGGCGAAATCAGTGTAATGAGATTACGCCCCGTCAGGGCTTCGGGAATTGATGGGGGTAGCGCCCAAACCACAGGGCGTTGCCCTGTGCTGTTGTACGGCGGGCTTTCAGCCCTTCGCTCCGTAAAAAACTTTTTTCATTGTGTGCGCTTGGATATAGCGCCTCAAAAAAAGATTTAACCAAAAAAATCCACTTTTTTTGTGAAGCAAGAAAAAAGTATTACCTTTGCACTCGAACAAATATAAGATATGAAAGTAGAATTTGAAGAAGACAATTTGCGCGAATTGTACGAAAACGGCAAAACCACGGACAAAAAACACCGCTTCCAACCACAAGTTGTAAATGGCTATTTGAAGTGTGTAAAAACATTGATAAAGGTTGTACGGATGGAAGATTTATATTTGATTAACTCGTTGAATTACGAAAGGCTGAAAGGCGACAAAAAAGGGCTTTCTTCCGTGCGTATCAACGAACAATACCGGCTTGGATTTCGCGAAATAGTCAATCCGAATGAGATGCTTAAAGTTGAAATTTGTTCACTTGTAGACATTACAAATCATTATAAATAAAATGAATATGATCACAGAAAATCGCATTGCGGCAAATGATTTACAGCCGTTTCGCCCCGTACATCCGGGTGAAGTGTTGAAAGACGAAATTGAGTATCGCGGTATATCACAAAAGAAATTTGCCGCACAGATAGGCGTACAATATACAATGCTAAATGAGATTTTGAACGGCAAACGCCCCGTTACAACCAATTTTGCCCTGTATATGGAAGCCGCTTTGGGTGTCCCTGCGTATATACTTGTAGGGCTGCAAACCGATTACAACCTGCAAGTGGCGCAAAAGGACAGCAAGTTAAGCAACCGTCTTGCCGAAATACGCAAGGTAGCAGCCTTGCTTTGATAACAATTTTGAGAGCAAGGTCTTGAACATTGTTAAAACGGTTACAACTATGAAAGTCAGGTTGCCATTATCAGAGAAAACGCTCACTCAAACGATGCTGCTCACCCCAAGACGCCGACAAATTACCCCGCTCTTTACTCCTGACTTCTGGAACATCTCGCAGGGTGTCGCTGTGGCGAAGTCAGGAAAACAGAAAAACAACCGCAAGCGCAACCTGTCGCCAACAATTTGTTTATTTTATCTCTTACAGATAATTTCAAACTGTTTTGCGCTTCGGGTTCCGCTTGCGGTCATTTCCATTTTATCCGTCAAAAGAATTTCGGAGGATAAAATGTATCATTTAAGAAAATTCGTTCTGCTATTCGAGTTTTATTGAGAGAGCCAGCCCTTTCAACTCGTGCAGCAGCACATTCAGCGATTCCGGGATTCCTGCTTTTGGCATATTGTCGCCTTTTACAATTGCTTCGTAACTGCGTGCACGTCCTGCTACGTCATCTGATTTTACGGTTAAAATTTCCTGCAAAATGTTTGCTGCGCCAAACGCTTCCAACGCCCAAACTTCCATTTCTCCGAAACGCTGACCTCCAAACTGCGCCTTCCCGCCGAGTGGTTGCTGCGTAATGAGCGAATAAGGACCGATGGAGCGCGCGTGCATTTTATCTTCAACCATGTGCCCAAGTTTGAGCATATAAATCACGCCTACGGTTGCCGGCTGGTCAAAACGGTCGCCGGTACCGCCGTCATAGAGGTATGTTTTTCCGTATCGCGGAATTCCTGCCTTGTCTGTCCATTCATTGAGGTCGTCCATAGAGGCGCCATCAAAAATCGGGGTTGCAAATTTCACGCCGAGTTCTTTGCCTGCCCATCCGATAACGGTTTCAAAAATCTGCCCCAAGTTCATACGCGAAGGCACGCCAAGCGGATTGAGTACTATATCAACCGGCGTTCCGTCATCGAGGAAGGGCATATCTTCTTCGCGCACAATACGCGAAACGATACCTTTATTGCCGTGCCGACCCGCCATTTTATCGCCCACGCGGATTTTGCGTTTCTTGGCGATATAAACTTTTGCCATCTGAACAATGCCGTTGGGCAGTTCATCGCCAATGGTGATGTTGAATTTTTTGCGCTTCAGAATAGCATCGTATTCTTTATATTTTCTTAAATAATTAAGAATCAAACGTTTTATCAGCATGTTGCATTGCAAATCCGTTGTCCATTTTTGCAACATAACGGAATTAAAATCCACCTCGCGCAGGCGTTCTATTGTAAATTTAGCGCCTTTTGCTATCAAATCTGTTCCGGCAAAGTCCTTCACTCCGGCAGAGGTCTTCTTTTCGGTAAGCGTAAAGAGTTTTTCTATCAGAACGTTTTTCAGTTCGGCAACTTTTTCTTCAAACTCTTCATCCAATCGCGGCAAAATTGCTTTATCGGCAAGTTTTGCCTTACGGTCTTTCATCGCTTTGGAATAAATATTTTTAGCAATCACCACTCCCGACAGCGAAGGTGAGGCTTTAAGGGAAGCGTCTTTTACGTCTCCTGCCTTATCGCCAAAAATAGCCCGCAGCAGTTTCTCTTCGGGGGACGGGTCGCTCTCTCCTTTTGGGGTAATTTTGCCGATAAGAATGTCGCCCGGTTCTACACGCGCACCGATGCGGATTATACCCAATTCATCGAGGTCGCGGGTTGCTTCTTCGCTTACATTAGGTATGTCGGCGGTAAACTCTTCCACTCCGCGCTTTGTTTCGCGCACTTCGAGCAATTGTTCCACAACGTGAACCGAAGTGAAAATATCTTCGCGCACTACACGCTCGTTAATCACAATGGCATCCTCAAAATTGTAGCCCTTCCAGGGCATGAACGCAACTTTCAGGTTTTTACCTATTGCAAGTTCGCCGTCGGCTGTGGAGAAGCCCTCGGTTAGAATCTGGTCTTTGGCAACGCGGTCGCCTTTGCGCACAAGCGGGCGAAGGTCAATGGTTGTATTCTGATTTGTTTTTTGGAATTTGGGCAAACTGTATTCCTTGGTAGCCGGCTCAAAACTGATGAAATTTTCCATCTCTGTTCGGTCGTATTTAATACGAATGCAGGTTGCGTCAACAAATTCAACCGTTCCTGCACCTTCTGCCATAACTTGCGTTCGCGAGTCGCGGATAAGTTGCCTCTCAATTCCCGTGCCAACTATCGGCGCTTCTGAACGCAACAAGGGAACTGCCTGACGCATCATGTTTGAGCCCATAAGTGCGCGATTAGCATCATCGTGTTCCAAAAACGGGATAAGCGCGGCAGCAATTGAGGCTATCTGCGAAGGTGCAACGTCCATAAGATTCACTTCTTGCGGACTTACAACCGGAAAATCTGCTTCGCGCCGCGATTTGACCTTTGTACGGATAAATTTCCCCTCACTATCAAGCGGCGCATTGCCCTGTGCCACAACAAAATTCTCTTCCTCTTCTGCGGTAAAATATTCAATCCCTTCCGAAGAAGTATCTACAACTCCGTCTTGCACTCTGCGATATGGCGTTTCTATAAATCCTAAATCATTTATTGTAGCATAAATACACAGCGAAGAAATCAGCCCGATATTTGGTCCTTCTGGTGTTTCAATCGGGCAAAGACGCCCGTAGTGCGTATAATGCACGTCTCTGACTTCAAAGCCGGCACGCTCGCGGCTCAACCCGCCGGGTCCGAGCGCCGACAAGCGGCGCTTGTGCGTAATCTCAGCGAGCGGATTTTGCTGGTCCATAAACTGAGACAAGGCATTTGTACCGAAAAAAGAGTTGATAACACTTGATAAACTTTTGGCATTAATCAAATCGATAGGTGTAAATACCTCATTATCACGCACGTTCATGCGCTCGCGGATTGTACGGGACATGCGTGTAAGCCCCACTCCAAACTGATTGTAGAGTTGCTCGCCAACAGTGCGCACACGCCGATTGCTAAGGTGGTCAATATCATCAACAATTGCTTTTGAATTAATCAGTTCGATTAAATATTTAATAATTTCAATGATATCTTCCTTTGTCAGCACCTTAACATCAATTGGGATAGGCAAATTAAGTTTTTTGTTTATACGATACCTTCCTACTTCGCCCAGGTCGTAACGCTTTTCGGAGAAGAACAGGTTTGTAATAACCTCGCGTGCCGCCGAGTCATCTGCGGGTTCTGCATTGCGCAACTGCCGATAGATGTACAGAACTGCTTCTTTTTCGGAATTTGACGGGTCTTTTTGTAAAGTATTGTAAATGATGGCGTAGTCGCTTTGATTAACATCTTCTTTGTGTATCAAAATGTTCTGTGCGCCACTTTCAACAATATCGTCAATATGTTTGTTTTCCAGCACTGTTTCGCGGTCAATGATGACCTCGTTGCGTTCAATAGTAACTACTTCGCCCGTATCTTCGTCTACAAAGTCCTCGTTCCACGATTTCAATACACGCGCGGCGAGCGTTTTGCCGACGTATTTTTTCAGGTTGGATTTATTGACCCTCACTTCTTCGGCGAGGTCAAAGATTTCGAGAATATCCTTGTCGCTTTCAAAGCCTATTGCCCTGAGCAAAGTAGTAACAGGCAGTTTCTTTTTGCGGTCGATGTATGCGTACATCACGTTGTTGATGTCGGTTGCAAATTCCATCCACGAGCCGCGGAATGGAATAATGCGTGCCGAATAGAGTTTGATGCCGTTTGCGTGCATGCTTTGCCCGAAGAACACGCCGGGCGAGCGGTGCAACTGTGAGACGATAACGCGCTCAGCGCCGTTGATTACGAATGTTCCTTTTGGCGTCATATAAGGGATTGAGCCAAGATAAACGTCCTGTATCACGGTGTCAAAATCTTCATGGTCATCGTCAGTACAATAGAGTTTTAAGCGTGTTTTCAGGGGTGCGGCATACGTCAGTCCTCGCTCAAGACATTCGTTGATGGAGTAACGTGGCGGGTCTATATTGTAATCCAAAAACTCAAGATTAAAATTGCTGCGCGAATCTGAAATCGGAAAATTCTCCTGAAAGACCTGATAAAGACCTTCCTGTTTTCGCTCTTCGGGCGAGGTGTCCATTCGGAAAAACTCGTGGAACGACTTTAGTTGCACCTCCAAGAAATCGGGATAGTCCATCTGATTCGTGATGGAAGCAAAACTGATTCGTTGATTATTCTTGCTGTGTGAAGACATTCTTAAAAAATATGTTAAATATTTGTGTTCAAGCAGAACTTTGTTTTTACTGTGAATATTCGTTAGTTAGTTAGTTAGTTTGCTCTATTAGCTCTCTCCTCGAAAAAAAATGTCTGTGGCATCCGCGTCTAAACGCTGTTACATCTTTGACGGGTTCACTGCCAAAGGACACTTTTTTTCTGAGATTTGCAGATAAAGCAAATAGAGATTTTTGCGAATAAATATTTTTTTATATGCAAAAAGGTTTAGCGTCCCTGTTTGACGAGGACACTAAACCAAATGCCTGACATTCAGGCAGTCTTATTTAAGTTCAACTTCTGCCCCGCCATCTGCAAGCGATTTTTGGAGGGCTTCTGCTTCGTCTTTTGCTATGCCTTCTTTAATTACTGAAGGCGCTGCATCAACGAGGTCTTTGGCTTCTTTGAGTGTAAGTCCGGTCAGTTCTTTAACCAGTTTTACGATAGCCAGTTTGTTTGCACCGGCTGATTTGAGAAGCACATCGAAAGAGGTCTTTTCTTCGGGCGCGTCGGCGGCGGCTGCAGGACCTGCTGCAACGGCTACTGCGGCGGCTGCCGGCTCAATTCCATATTCGTCTTTCAAAATTTGTCCCAACTCATTTACTTCTTTTACGGTTAAGTTAACCAATTGTTCTGCAAAAGATTTTAAATCTGCCATTTTTTATTTATTTTTTTTAGATTTTTTTTTAATAATTTTTTTTATAGAATTTAAATTTTAAAGATTTAAAAAAATATTTTTTCTTACTTTTATTAAATCTTTAAATAGATAATTTAACGTTCGCTGAGCGTTTGCAATACGCCGTGGATTGTGTTTCCTCCCGACTGCAATGCAGAGATAACGTTTTTAGCGGGCGATTGCAGTAATGCAATGATATCGCCGATGAGTTCGTTTTTGCTCTTGATGTTCATCAGAGTATCGAGTTGATTTTCGCCAATATAGAAACTTTCTTCGACATAAGCGGCTTTCAGCACAGGTTTTTTGTTCTTTTTGCTAAACTCTTTTATAAGTTTTGCGGGCAAATTTCCCGTGTTGGTCAGCATAAGCGATGTTTCGCCTGCCAGAGTGTCGTAAAGTTCGCTAAAATCAATCTGCGATTCTTCCAATGCTTTTCTGAGCAAAGTATTCTTTACCACCAAAAGTTTTATCTCTTTTTTGAAACATTCGCGGCGGAGGTCGCTTGTTTGCGATGCGTTCAAGCCGCCAATGTCTGCCAAATAAAAGTGCGAATATTCCTGTAAAGAATTTCCTAACTGTTTAATTATTATTCCTTTATCTTCTTTTTTCATACTTTCATTTTAAATTAATCTTCTACCGATTTCGAGTCCACTTTCAGACCCGCACTCATCGTGCTTGAGAGATAAATACTTTTGATATAGGCGCCTTTTGCCGCTGTGGGTTTAAGTTTGATTATGGTTGCGATAAATTCTTTCGCATTTTCCACAATTTTTTCGCCTGCGAAAGAGACTTTACCGATAGAGGCGTGGACGATACCGGTTTTATCAACCTTAAAGTCTATTTTGCCCTGTTTGACCTCTTTCACTGCTTTTGCCACATCTTGTGTAACCGTACCGCTTTTGGGGTTTGGCATCAGTCCTCGCGGACCGAGGATGCGCCCCAAGGCTCCTAATTTTCCCATTATTGCTGGTTGGGTTATGATAACATCTATATCAGTCCAACCGCCCTTTATTTTTTCAATATACTCGTCTAATCCCACATAATCAGCGCCTGCTTCTTTTGCAGCCGCTTCCTGGTCAGGATTACATAATGCGAGAACCCTTACTTGTTTACCTGTTCCGTTGGGCAGCGAAACCACGCCTCGAACCATCTGGTTCGCTTTGCGCGGGTCTACGCCCAAACGCACGTCAATATCTACCGAGGCGTCAAATTTTGTGGTGGTTATTTCCTTCACAAGTTCTGATGCTTCTTTGAGAGTATAGGTTTTACCGGGTTCAATTTTTGACAAAGCCAATTTCTTGTTTTTCGTTAATTTACTCATCCTTTTTAAAATTGATTCTTTTTAAAAATTTTTAACTCGGAAAATCGCCTTTTACGGTTATTCCCATACTGCGTGCTGTTCCGGCTACCATTTTCATCGCCGAAGGTAATTCAAAACAGTTCAAATCGGTCATTTTATCCTGCGCAACGGCTTGCACCTGTTCCCACGTGATTGAAGCCACTTTTTTACGGTTGGGTTCAGCCGAGCCGCTTTTCACCTTTGTCAGTTCTAATAACTGAACGGCAACGGGCGGCGTTTTGACGATAAAATCGAACGACTTGTCTGAGTAATAAGTAATTACAACAGGCAATACTTTACCTGCCTTCTCTTGAGTTCGGGCATTGAATTGTTTGCAAAACTCCATAATATTGATACCCTTTGAGCCCAAAGCGGGACCAACGGGCGGTGATGGATTTGCCGCACCACCTTTTATCTGTAATTTAATAAAGCCAGCAACTTCTTTAGCCATAAACTTTTTTAGATTTTTTTTAAAATTAAAAAATTTAAACGAAAAATTATTGTTTTAACATTTTCTTTTCGGCGCGAGTTAAAAAACTTGCATCCTGCTGCACTGTGCGCAAATTGCTTCGTTTAAGCGGGTAGCAGGGCGCGAAAAAAAGCGGTTAAATTTTGAACTTTTCATTTCAGAGCAATCTTCTTTCCGTAACACAAAAGAGGATTATTCTTTTTCTACCTGTGTGAAACTCAATTCAATCGGATTTTTCCGACCGAATATCATAACCATAACTTTGAGTTTTTTCTTCTCGTTGTTTACCTCTTCTATTGTGCCTGTGAAGCCAGAGAAGGGTCCGAAAATCACCTTTACGCTTTCGCCTTGCTGATATGGGAGTAGCATTTCTTCGCCCTGTTCCTGCATTTGGTCAACCTGCCCTAATATGCGGTTGACCTCAGAGGGTCGCACAGGCGAGGGAATACCGTTGCTCTCACTCAGGAAGCCGAGTACGTTGGGTGTCCACCGCAAGCGATGTTGAATCTCGTTATTAAGAAGCGCCTCAACCAAAACGTAGCCGGGCATACAATTACGTTCTTTGGTAATTTTTCTGCCCCCACGGATTTGAAAAACTTTTTCGGTGGGAATAAGTACCTGCGAGACAAAATCTTCAAGACGATTGTTTTTCACATCGAGTTCGATGTACTCTTTCACCTTGCTTTCTTTTCCGCTGATGGCACGTAATACATACCATTTCTTTTCGTTTGCTTCTGTCATCTTTGCTTTTTCCCTGTTATTGGTCAATGAAAAAATTAATTAAATAAACCGTAGATAAACTTCATAATGGTCTCGAACGACTTGTCCATAAGCCACACGATAATAGCGATGATGACGGAAGCAATCAGCACCACTACCGCGCTATTGGTCAGTTCCGGCATTGAAGGCCAGGACACTTTATTTACAAGTTCGTTGTACGACTCTTTGATATAGTTAATAACTTTCATATTATAAATGAATATATTTTAAAGATTTTCAAAAATAAATTTTATAAATCTTAAAGCATGAAATTTGTTGAATTTCGCACGGGAGGTAAGACTCGAACTCACGACTTACGGTTTTGGAGACCGTCGCTCTACCAACTGAGCTACACCCGTATTTAATTGACAATTAAGTTTTTGGGCTAACTGTCAATTATATTAACCTTAAAATCAGTCGAGCAGTTCGGTAATCTGACCGGAGCCTACTGTGCGACCGCCTTCTCTGATAGCAAAGCGCAATCCTTCGGAACAGGCAACGGGATAAATCAGTTGCACTATAATTTCGAGGTTGTCGCCCGGCATCACCATTTCTGTTCCTTCGGGCAAAGATATTTCGCCGGTAACGTCCAGTGTACGGATATAGAATTGAGGACGATATTTGTTGTGGAACGGAGTGTGTCTGCCGCCTTCTTCTTTTTTCAAGATATAAACAGATGCCTTGAACTGAGAGTGAGGTGTAACTTTTCCCGGATGGGTAATTACCATACCGCGTTTGATTTCGTCTTTGTCTATACCGCGAAGCAATAAGCCTACGTTGTCGCCAGCCTGACCTTCGTCAAGTATTTTGCGGAACATTTCTACGCCCGTAACTGTGGAGTTGAGTTTTTCTGCGCCCAAGCCGATGATAGAAACAGCTTCGCCTGTTCTGATAATACCTGTTTCTATACGCCCTGTTGCAACAGTACCGCGTCCTGTGATTGAGAATACGTCTTCTACCGGCATCAGGAACGGTTTGTCGATAGCGCGTGGAGGCAGTTCAATCCACGTGTCAACGGCGTCCATCAGTTCCATCACTTTGTCTTCCCATTCTGCCACGCCGTTCAATGCGCCGAGCGCAGAGCCGCGAATAACAGGTGTGTTGTCGCCGTCAAAGTCGTAGAACGCGAGCAATTCGCGCATTTCCATTTCAACGAGTTCGAGCATTTCGAGGTCGTCAACCATGTCGCATTTGTTCATATAAACAACGAGACGCGGAACGTTTACCTGACGCGCCAGCAAGATGTGTTCGCGCGTTTGTGGCATCGGTCCGTCAGTAGCAGCAACTACAATGATGGCGCCGTCCATTTGAGCAGCGCCCGTAACCATATTCTTAACGTAGTCGGCATGACCGGGACAATCTACATGCGCATAATGGCGGTTGGCTGTTTGATACTCTACATGTGCAGTATTAATTGTAATACCGCGTTCTTTTTCTTCCGGTGCATTGTCGATAGAATCAAACGAACGGATTTCCGAAAGACCTTTTTTTGCAAGCACTTGCGTAATTGCAGCGGTTAAAGTCGTTTTACCGTGGTCAACGTGCCCAATCGTACCTACGTTTACGTGCGGTTTCGACCTGTCAAATTTTTCTTTTGCCATAACTCAAAGATAATAAAAAGATTTTTTTTGTTTTCTATATTTTGTTTTACTATGTTACGAATTACATTATTTAATCTGCCCAAATTACATTTAATTAATATAAAGAAAGAGTGCAACTTTATTTTTATATACTAATTTTTTTTTTGAATTACTGTTTTTGGTAATCTTAAATTTGCAATTCGCTTATTTTATTTATAACAGAGCTGTTGATGGGAATTGAACCCGCGACCTCTTCCTTACCAAGGAAGCGCTCTACCACTGAGCTACAACAGCGTTCAATAAATTTAGTCGTTTTGCGCGACTCGGCATAGCCAAAACGCATGTTTCGCTTTGTCGCTCAATATCCGTTTTGTCTCTGCTCTCGCTGCTTAAAACGTTCATTTCACTGCGACAAGTTGCAGGAACGGTTGCCCTGCAACTGTAATTATGGTTCTCACGCTGTGAGCGGAAGACGGGGCTCAAACCCGCGACCCTCAGCTTGGAAGGCTAATGCTCTATCGACTGAGCTACTTCCGCAATTTAATTGAAACTTTAAAATCGGAATCTTAAAATTGACAATCTTTTTTTTTGCTATCAATTGTCAGGTGTTAATTGTCAACTGATTTTGTGGGCAGTGATGGATTCGAACCACCGAAGTCGAAAGACAGCTGAGTTACAGTCAGCCCCATTTGGCCACTCTGGTAACTGCCCTTGTTTTATTGTTTTATCAATGAGCGTTTTGTTTTTTTTGTTCTTCACCAATCGTTAATTTTGAGCCTCTTGTCGGATTCGAACCAACGACCCCGAGATTACAAATCACGTGCTCTGGCCAACTGAGCTAAAGAGGCAAATATCTGATTGTAAAGGGTTTTAATCTTTAAAAAAATCCGTTTGAAACATTCTTCTCAAACGGACTGCAAAGGTACAATAAAGTTTTTATACTGCCAAATTTTTTTTCATTTTTTTTTCATTTTTTTCATGTATGAACTTTATGAGTGGTCAATTTTTTTTTCAGAATCTGTATGAAATTCCTGCGTTTACAAGTCCCTTATAGCCGTATCCAACTTCGATGAAGGCGGCTATTTTTTTCCCAAAACTCACTCCTAACGGGGTTATCTGAAAATTGAATATTGCATTGGTTTTCACTACGTTAAACGTTGGGACAGTGAAAATTGTTGTCCCGCCGCCAACAAATCCATACAGGCGGCACATTGGTTTGTTCATATATTTAAAGACTGCTTCTGTGGCTATTGTGTAGCAGTAGCGTGTGTGTTCGGTAAATTCTCCGTCTTTGTCAGGGGTGATGCGTCCTGTTTGCGGGTCGGTGTGATTTTTGTAGATAAGGACGCTGTTTGTGTCGAAAATGAACGTTCCGCCTAATGAAAACCACCCTGTAAAACCGTACCGATAGTCTATGCTTGGCGAAAGGAAATGATAACTTCCCGGCTGCATTCCATATCCTAATGTGAATGCGTTCCCCAGAAGGTCGCCTGTTAAAGACAATAACTGTACGTCATTGAGAAAGCCTGCGGCGGCGTTAAGTTCGTGTTTTTTGTATGATTCTTGCCCCTGTGCCGCGCAAAACAGGAAGCCAAAAGTTGCAAGTAATATAAGTTTCTTTTTCATTTTCTTTTTCTTTTTTTTTTTTTTTTTAGAGTAAATAATAAAGACTTTTTTTTTCTTTTGTCTTTATTCTTTTTGTCTTTTCAAGCCGCAAAATTAGCATAAAATATTCAATCACTGGCAAGTTGTATCAAAAATATTTCGCACAATTTAGGGCTAAAAGATAGATTACAAGAGGATTGAAACTTTTATAAGTTATTAATTTCTTATCACTAAATATCTGATAACTGAAAACTCTACTCCGCTCATATTTAATAAATTTTTGCTTTTTCGCCGTCCATGATTCGCGTTCCTGCCATTGCCAGAGCCTCCATTTCGTCTTCGCCCGGAAATATTACAACAGGCAGCAACGGTTCAAGCATCTCTTTTATATACTTTACAATCAATGGGTTGTATGCCGTTCCTCCTGTAATAATCACACATTCGGCTTTGCCTTTGAGCACGGGCAGCATACTGCCTATCTCTTTTGCAATATTATAAGCCATCGCATTTGTGATGAGCGTTGTCAGGGGGTCGCCTTCACGCGCACGCTGCTCCACAACACGTCCGTCATTAGTGCCTAAATGCGCCACCAAGCCTCCCTGCCCTACAAGCAACTTGCGAATTTGCATTTCCGAATATTCGCCGCTGAAACACAGCGCTGTCAATTGCTCGGCATCAATGGTTCCTGCCCGCTCCGGTGAGAAAGGTCCGTAGCCGCCGAGCGCCTGATTTGTGTCAATAACGCGCCCCTGACAATGCACCGAAACGGAGATGCCGCCGCCTAAGTGGGCTACAATGATGTTCAATGTTTCGTATGGAACCCCTTTTTGAGCGGCATATTTGCGGGCAACGGCTTTCTGATTAAGCGCGTGGAAAATAGAGCGGCGCGGGATTTGTGGCAGCCCACTGATGCGTGCTACGTCCTGCAACTCGTCCACAACTACGGGGTCGGCTATGAAGGCACGGCAGTTTGGTATTGTCCGGGCTATTTCGTACGCAAGCATTGCTCCGAGATTGCTCGCATGCTCGCCGTAACGACCGGTGCGCAAATCGTCAAGCATTTGCTCGTTGACGGCGTAAACCCCCGACTCAATAGGGCGCAACAACCCGCCGCGACCGACAACTATTGTAAAATCGTCAGTTGCGATGCCGTTTTTCGCCAAACTTGTGAGAATCTTTTCTTTGCGAAATTCAAACTGCTCGGCAATTGTATGGAACGGCAAGAGTTCATCTACCGAATGACTGATGTTTGTGGTGAAAACCGGAGCCTGATTTTCGTAAATGGCTATTTTTGTGGAAGTTGACCCCGGATTAATTGTCAAAATTTTTTGCATGTGGAAATCAGATTTTTTCAATATTAAATTAAAGTTATGAGAATTAAAATGAAATTTTTATTAAATTATTAATTGTTCCATAATAATCTCTGAAAAAGATTGCCGGCGAAAATTGCTGCCTATTTTAGCAAAAATGTGCGAATGCGATGCGGCTACAACTGTTTCTATACGTTTGGAGGCGAATCGGGTTCGGCGTTTTTCCTGTCCAAGCCTTTGTTTAAATCTTTAATAAAAAATATTATTATCAGGAAAATGGCGGTTGTCATAGCCGAATCAGCGATGTTGAATACGGGACTAAAGAACACGTCTCCACCCAGCAGGGGCATCCAGTCGGGGAAAGTGAACAGCGGAAAATAGAGCATGTCAACCACCTTCCCGTAAAAAAGCGGGGCATAGCCTCCCCCTTCGGGCAAAAACTGCGCAATATTGTACGGCGTGCTTTCGCTGAACAGGATGCCGTAGAACACCGAATCGAGAATGTTGCCAACTGCGCCGGCAAGCACAAGCGAAACGGTAAGCACAAAACCCTGCCGCGCACCATTTTTGATGAGACGGTAAATAAAAAGTACCAGAATACATACAGCAACAACGCGAAAGAGCGTTAGAAACAGTTTCCCGAAAAATTCGATACCAAAAGCCATTCCATTGTTTTCAACGAAATAAATTTTGAACCATCCAAGAATATCAACACCGTGCCCCAAAGCAAAGTGTGTTTTAACATAAATCTTTGATATTTGGTCAATAAGCAACACAACAAAAATTAAAAGAACGACTTTTAATGTTATTGATTTTTTTGAATATGACATTTTATTTTTATTTCTCTTTTTCGGCACAACAAAAGCGGGCTGCTACCCGCAAATGCAGTAATAAACAAATATCTTCAACAATTTTGGCGTCAAATTATTTTCCTTTTGCTTCGATGCTAAGAGTTGCGTGGGGTACGGCTCGGAGGCGTTCTTTTGGAATGAGTTTGCCTGTCTGCCGGCACACGCCGTAGGTCTTGTTTTCGATGCGTATGAGCGCAGCCTGAAGGTTCTGAATAAACTTTTTCTGCCGTTGTGCAAGCAGCCCCATCTCTTCTTTCGAAAGTGTGGAAGCGCCCTCTTCGAGCACTTTAAATGTAGGCGAAGTATCTACTACATCGTTTCCGTCCATATTGTTCAATCCGTTACGCAAAATTTCGTACTCCTGCTGTGCCTTTTCGAGTTTATCCTCAATTATTGCTCGAAACTCTTCCAGTTCTACATCTGCATATCTTGTCTTTTCTTTTTCCATTGTAATTTTTTCAGGGTTTTTTCAAGGTGAATTACTGAGTTAATTATGTTTATCAAAAAAAACAACTGCCACTTTTTGTGGCACAAAATGTTTTTCTTAAAATTTTCCTTTGTTATTTTTTTAATTTTGTCTGTTTTTTTTCTTTAATTTTTTCTTTAAATTATTTTAAATTATTAGAACGTTTTAAGCAGCGAGAGCAGAGACAAAACACATATTGAGCGACAAAGCGAAATATACGTTTTGGCTATGCCGAGTCGCGCAAAACGACTAAATTTATTGAAAATTTTTACTCTGCACATTGTTTTTGTAAAAAAAAACAGCACTTTCAAACTGACTGCTTTTTTCGGGCTATTGCATGGCTCAAAAAAACGTCTCTGCCAAAATAGAAATGCTTTGGGTGGAAGATGGGACTCGAACCCACGCCCCTCAGAACCACAATCTGATGCTCTAACCAACTGAGCTACGTCCACCGTTTTAAATTTTCAGGCTGCAAAGTTACAACAAAAATTGGAAATAAAAAATCGGAAATGTTATTTTGTTAAAATTTTTCTATTTATTATAAAAAAAATGATTGTTTTTAGCCAAAAACACGCTGTTGCGCGGCGTGCAGCAAAAATGTGAGACAGGGTATAACGTGAGGAGAGAAATCCCCCTTTATGTAATTGCACGCTGCCTGTACTCTACATACTCTTTGGGGGTTATGCCTTCGTGCTTTTTGAAAGAATCATTAAATGTGCTTTGGTACTTGAAGCCTGCGCCCGTGTATATATATTCCATCGAAAAGAGTTTTAAATCGCCGTTTGCTAGCATTCGTTTTGCCTTTTCTATGCGGTAATGGGAGATGAGCGAAGAAAAACTGTAGTCGGAATTGGCTGTAATAGCCCGCGAAATATATGTTACATTGGTGTTCAGTTCCTCGGCAAGCATTGAAATTTTGTAACCTGTATTTGTAAAAGGCTCGTTCAACTCAAAGTGGGCAATAATCTGTTCCCATATTTTTTTGTACTGTTCGCTGTTCTTCTCAATTTCTTCTTTTTCGGGCTTTTGTCCGGGCGGCTCTTCTTTTGTTTTTACCTCCTGCTCGGTAATTTGAAGATATTCTTTCGTATTGAGCATTGCTATTTTTTTTATCAAAACGGAAACAAAAAAAGCAGATGAAATGACCATACAAATCAAAGTTAGCAAAGAAATTGCATTTTTACTGTCCTGCGTTACATTGTCGGTACTTTCAAAGATAAAAATATGTTGTGTAAAAAACAGCGAACCAATGGTTAATATCGACAACAGCATCCATTTTAATGCGTCTGAACGCAAATGATAAGTTAAAATAATAAGAGGAAAAAGCATATACCAAACCGAATAAATATAGATACCCATTTTAAAGGTATAAAGCGCACAGGGATACAGCACAACGCCCATTTCTATCAGATAGAATTTGACCAGATAAACATTGCGCACTTTGTAGTCAGAAACTTTGCGAAGACAGATTGCCCATGCAATGTTAAATGCAGTAAATATGCAAAAAAATGGAACTACCGGATAGAAATCTATCATAATAAACATAACAATATATGCCAAACCATATACGGCAAGTTTACTTAAAAAAAGCAATTCAGCGTTTTTTAATACAATTTTGATGCCTTCTTTGTTGAAAGCAATAAGTTTCTTTTTTAAATTAGTTATCATTTTATTTTATTGTTGCTTGCTTGCCTGTTTGTTTAAAAACAAAATTTAATACCTGAAAAAAAAACGTTCAATAAATTTAGTCGTTTTGCGCGACTCGGCATAGTCAAAACACATATTTCACTTTTCACTCAATATGCGTTTTGCCTCTGCTCTCGCTGCTTAAAACGTTCAATAAATT
>JAISWT010000109.1 GCA_031271005.1 Prevotellaceae bacterium
TTCCTCAAAACTAAAAAATCATCACCGCTCACCAATTCCTTCAACGGAGCCAAGGCTTTGCAGCAATATCCGACCACTTTCCTTAAATACGCCCTCGAAATTCCGAACTTTTTCGCGACGTTCCGTAGTGAATCATTTTGGATTTCGATCATGATTTTCCGAAGGAAGACCGGGGCCTTGCGTAGATATCGCTCGACATCGATCTTTTGCTCGACCTCCTCGATCCAGTTGTCCTCTTCGTCGGACAACATGTTCTCAGAAATATCACCCAGACTCATCACAAACTGCGTCCCTTGGCGCTTCTGACGCGTTCGGTTCCGCACAATTCCGATGCACGCGTGCTTTAGGATTTCTTCGACGAACGGCTCTAATGGCTTGTTTCCTCGATCAAAGCTTTTCCAAGCCTCAAGGACCGCCAAGATCAGGTCCTGCTGCAGGTCATTCACAGACTCTCCCTGCAGCAATGACCGCCGTTTTAACTTAAATGCATAATAAAGCGCCCGCGCCTTGACGTACGCCAACTCCTCTTTCGAAAACCACTCCGTGGTCACATTGGTTCGAGAAACCATGTTCCCTCACTTCTTTGCCTCAACTAAAGTGAGCTTGGCATGATTCAATTACGCCCTTCAGGGTACTAGATTAAGCCCTCGCTTTTTCAAGAAAACCTTATTTTCCGCCATTTGTCATTTTTTGAGTCACGCCCTTTTTGTTAAAAATCACGCCCTTTTTTCTAACGCTCGAAAAAAAAATCAAAAAATCACCAATTTTTTTAATCCTCTACCCAAATTGACGCATTTAGTCGGCATGAACTCTTACAAATCTCAATAAAATCGTTGAGTTGTGAGAATTTTTTGATTTTTCCCCGAACCTTTGTTCGTAAAAGATTGAGGGGTTTGTAAATCTGATCATGGATGTCGGTAATTTCTAAGCTGTATCGTTTCTGCAGAAGGTCGGCAATTTTTTCAAAAGGAATATATTGGCCAAAACTTTGCATGTCCATAAGGATTTGCATTATTCCTTTTTGCAATGTCGATCGTGAAGTTAAGATCTGGTGTTCATTTAAATAAAGTCCATCCTTTTCCCATTTGAGGACGAAGGCTGTGTCTTGCCCTTTGGAAATTCTTTCGATAAGTTGGCGAAAGTTGAGCTTTTCGCAAAAAATATCCGCGAAAAGGACGATAATTTCGTTGCATCCGTGCGTTCTTGGCAGAGCGCCAGTTTGTATCCACAAACATTTGTATAAAGGCATCAGCAATGTTTGCTCTTTTTCGACAACAATTTGAGGCAATTTGTTGCGCAGCGCAATGCCGTAAACACACGGTTTATATGGGATCCAAGGAATACTAAGTTTTCTGAGCGCCTCCATCATCCAAGCGTCGATCCCACCTAACTCCAACTGCGTACATACTCCGCCGTCTTCTTGTATACAGCACACAAGCCCTTGCGTTTCTAGCCATAGTGCAGTTTCAATTAAATTTTCGTCAGCCAGTAATTTTCGTCCTTCCCCCATCAAGATTTGGTACGACAAATCTAACCTCTCCACAGTAAATCCAGCAAAATTATTAAAAATTAAATAAAATTGCCGCATAGCAGACAGCCTTATAAAAGGGCTAAACGCGTATTTCTGGATAAAATATTGAGAAGATGATGAAGATCAACGCCCAGCACACTTGTCTTGTCGATTTAGGCGTGGTTCAAATAACGACAAAGGCCTATGGAGGAAAATGTAAGTTTATACCAACGCGCAATAACATTGTCTGATAAAAATTATATTTTCTGTGACACTGCAGTCGCAAGAATGTTCAATGTTTTTGTGTTTGGGTATAAATAAAGGCCGAATAAATCAAGAAAAAATGCAGCCAATATCGCGGCTAGAAGTAATATGTGAATTACCCGTGCTTCAACACAATTCCGAGTGACAAACTTTTAGGTTCATTTTCGAAATGAGAATGAGGGGTGGTGTATTTTTCTGATAGAGCAATGACGTCTTCTTCTGCCAAATACTTTGGATTATCCCAATCGTAATTGTCGTCATTTTCCCGGCCATAACAGACTTCGTTCAAGCTAAGCTCAATTTCTTCTGCTGTTACTTCACCGTAGTTGTAGACGAGTTCACTGTCCCGACACAGAAAATACCGTATGATTTCGCCATTTTTAACAAAGGCCCAGCAGTGATGTTCGAAAATGCTGAAAGTATGTGTAGCAAAAAAGTAAAAGTTGTCGAAATGTTTTGCTAGGTCTCTGTAGTATTTCGTTGACCAGCCGACGTCGTTTTCATCAGCTCCGCAAAACACATTTCCAATAAGATTGCCAACGACAAATGTCCAACCATGGAGAGGTGGCGTAACGAAGACGAGGTCATCATTTTCATATGCGGCGTCGCATCCCGTGCGCCAATTGGATTGTGCGAATTTAGAGAAAATTTGCGTGTGATCAAATTGCAGACTTTCAAGCGCTTTGATTACTTTTTCAGTATCTTCAGTCGGAATGGCTAACCAAGATGTCGATAACCCAAACTCAACCGGCGCATCCAGCTTTTGCGATAGGCGGCGTTTTCTGAAAAAATCACGAAACAATTTCATTCGCGCCTACGCCTCTATCAACCACTGCCTACGCTTCCACAATAATTTTAGACTTTTTCTTTTTTTCCCAACCCTCTGGTGCCTCTTCGAATGTGCGCGGTTTGTTACGGTCTGGGTAGTAATAGTAATTGATTGTGATACTGCGTAATATTGCTCTGCATCGGATGACAATCCTTCATAAGCTTCTTTCGCCGGCGTTCCCGTCAGCACCTCGACTCCACTCCCAATTGGTGCACCAGGGATTGGGTCCAGCAAATGTGCAGTGCTAACGAAGACACTTTGTATTTGTTTACTTGTATCAAACAGCTCAGTATGAGGCCTAGCAATTGCCTGAAGTTGCATCAGAAAAGAAGCAAGGATGAACGATATTATTTTACTCAACATTATCTGTTCTTTTGCTTTGGTGCAGGATACACAGGCGTAAGATCGTTAATATTTGCCCAAGCATAGTCACAGTACACATGAGGTCCTTTCCACTTTTCTTTGATGATAATATCAAGAAATTCCTGAGAGATGATCTTTGAAGTTGTGTATCCTTCTTCTACACATCCAATAAAAAATTTTTCATCTGTCGGTTTTAAAAACACTTTATCAACATGGTCGATAGCACTCATACAGTGAAACAACCCTTTTAAGTTTTTTTTATATTCACAGATAGATTTTTTGTAATCAATACAATCTATAACTCTCGTTATATTAATAAGGACATAATCATTACACTCATATGGTTGAAGCTTCTTTTCAGGATCAGATATAATTTTTACCGGAAACACTTGAAAATCATCTGGACATATTTCGTATAAAACTTTTAAAACTTTATTATTTACAATTAGATGTGTATCTGGAGCAAAGTCGTACGTTAGCAATCTTTCTAAAGGAATGGGCGACGTAAATGTTAAATCGTAATCTTTTGGGTCAGTGTCTGGTTTTAAATTGTTTCTATTATCTCCTTCAGGAAATTTGCATGGCAAAGTCCAGCCATTATCAAGCATCGAAACAGAGTGCGTATAAGGATTTATAAATATGAAATCATCCCTTTCGTTTGGAACTGATCGCAAAATATAAGGTTTATTATATATGTATTCGCTCATTATTTTGGCCTCACAACAGAATTCAGCTTCAAATCACCAGAAATTAATTCACTTCGCAATTTTTCCATTGTTTTGTAAATTTCTGCTTGATACTCCTCCTTGACAAAGTGTTTACGACCACCTTCTTTAGCTATTCTCTCAATTTCTCTTTTTATTCTATCTGTATATGCCTGACTATGTCGGCCACTGTGAATACTTGCTTTTCCAAACATTTTTGACAGAGCTCCCTCCTTATTTGGTAATCTGACTATATTATTCGCGTCATGAACACTCAGCCCAATTTGTTCAAACAACGTTGTTACTTGTTCATCTCCCTGCGGGAAGATATGGTGTCGCTGTGATTTTTTAGCCAAAAATTCGTTTAATTTCCCAATTTTTCTTTCGTAATTCAAAGTTTGGGCTTTTCTAAGTAAATGGCTATTTCGCAACGCGATTCGCTTGCCAGCACTCCAGGCTTTTTCAACATTTCTTACAACTTTTCCAATGACTGCACCAACTCCTGGAATGACTGGTACTACTGCCATTGTTGTCATCACACCGGTGTCAATTGCGGCATCTTTGCCAATTCCTTTGTAGGCTTCGCTTGGCGTAGATACGTCTGTTGCGATTTCAGAAACGCGAGCAATAGGTGCACCTGGTATTGGATCAAGTAGATAAGACGTGCCAACAATAGCGACTTGGCCAGTAGTTTTGAGAATATTGCCAATCCTTGTCAATGTTCCAACGGCTTGCTCCCCCTTCATTTGCAGGCGATCATCCACGTAGTCCAGAGCGATTTCGCGTACATCCTCAGGCAGATCCGCCATTAGAACACAAAGAG